>CAZSBS010000169.1:0-10651 GCA_964605095.1 uncultured Planctomycetaceae bacterium
CCGCTGGCCAGGCCCACGCGTTCCACGCCGTAGAGCAGGTAGTACCACCACCCGCCGCCGCCCTGGGCGACAAGGCCGAAGTTCTTGTCCATCCAGTCCAGGCCTTTGTTCAGCGGGCGGAGGACAGCCTGGACCTTCGGGCCCTGGTCGCACTTGACGAACCCGTCAGCCAGGAGGTTGTCGTAACAGAGGAACATCGACGCCAGGCCCGCCGTGGTCATGGTGGCTGAAGGCGACTGGTTGGCGCGGTAGCCCCAGCCGCCATCAGCGCACTGGCATTCCAGCCAGTGCTTCAGGATCTTGTACCAGTATTCGCGCGGCACCTCCTCGTCGGCCTGGACGCCGGCCCAGACGCCAAGCACGCCATACTGGCTGTTGGAGTTGTCGCCGCTGCTCTGGCCGTCGCCGTTGCTGTCGTAGTCGTAGCTGCCATCCTTGGTGGACAACATCAGCATGAGCACGTCGCTCTTGAGGAAAGGCTTGTACGGGCTGCTCACCATTCCCGACCGCTTGATCGCGGCCAGGAAGGCGTTGGCGCGCAGGCCAAGCTCGTAGGTCTTGTGACAGAAGATATTGGTGCCGCCCGCAGCGACCGGCGCGCCCGGGCGGGCGTTGAGCATCCTGGCGGGGACCTGTCGCTTGCCCAGCCACTCCAGGGCGCTCTTCATCTTCGGGTCGGTGACCTTGATCAGATCGCTTTCCAGCAAGGCGTAGGTGGCTATCGCCGTTGGGCCGACGAGGTAATTGGCGTCGTGCTGCGGCCAGGAACCGTCGCCGCCCTGGGCCCCCTTGAGGTACTCTACTCCCTTCTTGATGGCCTTTTCGACCGCCTCGGGCGAGAACATCACCGGGTCCGCCGGGGCGGCATTAGCTGGTTGGACAAAAGCTGACCGACCCAGAAATGCAACCGCCGCGGTCCCAAGGCCCAACGTCTTGAGGAACCCTCTACGATTAATCCGCACACACATGTCTCGTTCTCCCAACTCGTTTCGTTGGTCTTGGCACAGGCCTACGGCCCGTCGGCAACGCGGGGCCTCTCGCCCTGATTATCACACAAGTGCAGACACGCGACAAGCAGCCATGTCAGCACAGCACAGCCAAACACTTTTTCCCGCAACCCCGGCCAGGGGGCTAAACCTTCTGCTTCTTCGACAGCCGAAGCTGAAGCATCGCGTCAATGAATTCCTGGATCTCGCCGCCCAGCACGCGGTCGGTCTGGCCGACCTTCAGGTCCGTCCGCTCGTCGCGGACCAACTGGTACGGGTACAGCACGTACGAGCGGATCTGGCTGCCGAAGGCGATCTCGCCCTTCTCGCCGTATATCCGTGACAGTTCGGCGTCGCGCTTGGCCAGTTCCGCTTGGTAAATCTTGGCCATGAGCATCTTGCGGGCCAAGGCGCGATTCTGGTGCTGGCTTCGCTCGTTCTGGCAGGCCGCGACGATCCCCGTCGGAATGTGCGTCAGCCTGATCGCGCTGGATGTCTTGTTGACGTGCTGGCCTCCGGCGCCGCTGGCGCGGTAGACGTCCTCACGCACGTCCTTGTCCCAGTCGACCTCCACCTCGATGTCGTCCAGCACAGGCAGCACGTCTACCGAGGCGAAGCTCGTGTGCCGGCGGTTCTGGGCGTCAAACGGGCTTACCCGCACCAGCCGGTGAACGCCGCGCTCGCACGAGAGATACCCATAAACGTACGGGCCGCGAATCAGCAGGGTAACCGAGCGGATGCCGGCTTCCTCGCCATCGGTGCGGTCGATCTCGCTGACCGAGTAGCCGGCCCGCTCAAAGTACCGCAGATACATCCGAAACAGCATCTCGGCCCAGTCGCAGCTTTCGGTCCCGCCCGCCCCGGCGTGGATCGAGAAGTAGCAGTCGCCCGGATCGTGTGGCCCGGACAACATCGTCCGCAGTTCGAGACGCTCCATCTCGGGCGAGATCTTCTCGACCTCGCCGGCGACCTCCGCCATCTCCGCCTCGCTGCCTTCCTCGCTGGCCAGTTGGTGCAGGACCGAGACATCCTCGATCTGCCGCGTGAGCTTGCCCACAGGCGTCAGCACGCCGCGAAGGCTCTTTAGCTCCACCACAAGCTCCTGGGCGACCTCCTGGTTATCCCAGAAACCCGGCATGCCCATGCGACGCTCGAGCTGGGCCATCTGTTCCAATCGGGCAGGGTAGTCAAAGAGAGTCCCGGATAGCGATGATCCGGGAACTGAGAGACTCGATAGTCTCCCGCAACGATTGCACATCTGTCATAACCGCGTCTCCTAAGTCTTTCCATTATACCACGGTGCGCCCTGGGGCCGCAAATGTTCAATGTGCAAATGTTCAATGTTCAACTGGTCTGCCTTGAGCGGAACAGCCGGGCCGCATCGCCTGTGGGTGGTTTGGCGCCGGTCGGGGAAGTCTGGCTTCGATGACAACCTGCCAACTCTTTCCGCATCCCGATTTGTCTTCTGGCCCATCCAGGGCGTACGAGGTATAACGGTTCGACCACCAGAAACAACCAAGGAGCGCCACGTGACGCAGACAACCGCCAACTTCGCCGACCGCTTGCTGGACGCCATCGACGCAAAAGGCTCGCCGGTGTGCGTGGGCATCGACCCGAAGTACGACCGCCTTCCCCCAGCCCTCTCGGCCGGCCTGGACGCCGACGCATCCGCGCAACTGGCCAGGATCGGCGAGTTCTGCTGGCAGGTCCTCGAGGCGGTGGCCCCTCACGTCCCGGCCGTAAAGCCTCAGTCGGCATACTTCGAGGCATACGGCGCCGCCGGGGTCGAGACGTACTTCCAGGTCGTACGATGGGCTCACGAGCTTGGGCTGCTTGTCATCGGCGACGCCAAGCGAAACGACATCGGTTCCACGGCCGAGGCATACGCCGCCGGGCACTTGGCTGGGCCGGACAAGGCCGACAGCCTGACCGTCAACGCCTACTTCGGCATAGACGGGCTAAAGCCGTTCCTGGACGTCTGTAGCGCTCAGGGCAAGGGCGCCTTTGCGCTGGTCCGGACGTCCAACCGCTCGGCGGGGCAGGTGCAGGACTTCGCAAACGCCGACGGCAAGAAACTTTACGAGCACATGGCTGAACTGGTGGCCACCTTTGGCGACGCCGCCGGCCTGGTCGGGCGACGAGGCTACAGTAGCCTCGGCGCGGTAGTCGGAGCGACCTGGCCCGAAGAGGCCCGCCGGCTCCGCCAACTCATGCCACGGCAGATATTCCTCGTCCCCGGATACGGCGCACAGGGCGCCTCAGCCAGCGACTGCGCAGCCTGCTTCAAGGACGACGGTGCCGGCGCAATCGTAAATGCCAGCCGATCGGTTATTTACGCTCATCGCCAGGCGGAATATGCCAATCTGCCCTGGCAGAAGGCTGTCCAGCAGGCTGCCAAGGCTTTCGCCGAGGACATTAAGAAGGCGGTAACAGCAGTAGTAAGAAGTAGTTAGGAAGTAGTAAGTAGGAAGAAGGGAAGAAGCGGAAGCGAAGAAGAACCCGAAGCCCAGGGATAGCAATCCCTGGGAGAACCCCCCGGGACGGAACAAACCCCAGAAAAGCGTTCTAACAGCAGCACTTTCAGTGACTTGCATCCCAATGCCGCGACGTAGCAAGAATGTTCAACTCTTCGCCCTCCGGGAGCCCCCTCCGGAGACGCTTATTCTGCGCGCCCGGCGGTATCGACTCGTCCGCGTCTTCAAGCACGACTTCTTTGCGGCGACGTGCCTGTACGAGGCCGCAGAACCCGCCGAAGCGGACATACCCCGCATCGTCGTCAAGTTTGGGAGAACGCAGGAGTTATGGGGCTTCCCTCTGGACTGGTATGGCCGGTGGATATGCAGTCATGAGCAAGACATCTACCGGCACCTGGCAAACTTGCCGGGCGTGCCGCGCTGGGTTGGCTGCGTCGATGACACGACCTACGCCATCGAGTACATCGACGCCCAGCCGCTGGACCACTTCGACACGGCGCCGCCGGGGTTCTTCGACAGGCTTGCGGAGATCTTTCGCCTGATGCACGCGCGCGGCGTGGCCTACTGCGACGCCAACAAGCAGTCCAATATCCTGGTCGATGAGCTTGGCCGGCCCTTCGTCATCGACTTCCAGATCAGCATTCATCGCCGAGACAACTGGCCCTGGCCTCTGTGCGCCATCTCCGCGATGATCGTCCGCAAGGCCCAGCGAGCCGACATGTACCATCTCTACAAGCACAAGCGCCGCCTGGCGCCCGGCGAACTGACCGGCGAGGAAGATGCGTTCAGCCGCCGCCGCGGCCGGGTGCATGTGCTTCATCGAAAGCTATCCGCACGCTGGCGCGACATGCGACGCTGGTTCCTTCGCCGCCAGTACAAGGCAGGCCGGCTCGAAAGCCCCACAGCCAACCTGGAAGACCACCGCCAGCCGGAAAAGGACGCCTGGAGAAACAAGGACTAGCGCAAGGGGTGGCAGAAGGGGAAGAAAAACCTTGACTCTGTCGAGAGGGCCAAGGAACATCCTGGAAAGACCTAACGTACAATTGACGCTTACGAATCAGGCTCCGCTCGACAGCTAAGTGGAAGAAACTTCTGGGGACAAGAACGCATGACAGCTAGACCCTCTGACTTGCCGGATTATGAGGCCCCACCCGTGGCAGAAGTGGTCCTCGGGGTCAATTTCACAATTCCTGGCGGATTAAAAGTTTATCACATCGGCCTGTACCGGGAGCGGATCAAGTCCAAGTTCCCGAAGTTTCAGGAGCAGCCCCCACTGCCGGCGCAGGATGTTCCGGCCTTTAGTGTGTTTTCAGGGTCTCCTCCGCTGCCCCGGTGCTGGTTCCTCGATGAAAGCGAGAACAGGCTTATCCAAATCCAGGCTGACCGTTTCATCCACAATTGGCGGAAAGTAACGGGCAAAGAGGAATACCCCCGGTATGAGGTAATTCGTGATGAGTTTGTTGCCCGATGGGATGAGTTTTGCGAGTTCCTTGTAGATCAGGGCGTCAGTAAGCCGATATTGAACGCGTGTGAGCTTGCGTACGTCAACCATATATCCAAGGAAGCCTGTTGGACTGAGCCGAAGGATTTGGGCCGATTATTCTCGTTTCTGGCAAATGACATCTCTGGCGGGGCTGGGCACACGCTTGAGTCTGTGCAATGTGGCCTTCGATTCAAGCTTCCTGGAGGCAACGGGCATCTCAATGTCAGCATGACGCCGGCCATCCGGGCGCAAGACCAGCAGGAGATACTGCGTTTCGATCTCTCTGCTCGGGGGTCATTGGTTTCTGTGGATAAGGCACAGTTGGTAGAATGGTTTGATGGAGCCCGCGAGGCTATCGTACGGGTGTTCACAAGCTTGACAACCAAAGAAGCACACTTGTGCTGGGAAAGAGAAACATAATGATGGTTCCCAACATGTCCATTACGGCTAGCCAGCCCGTGCCAAGCCCCCGCGGGCTTTCAGATGCGGACGTGCAGCTTTCGCATATAGAAGAAGCACTCGCGGACGATGCGACACTAAGTGCCGATCTCCTTACCAACAAGTCGAATAGGGCTTTCCAAGGATCACCCAGCCGACCGCTTTGGCAAGAAGTGGCGGATGGGGGGGCGAATTCGACCATGGATGTGATCCCAACAAGCGATCTGCCAGCCTGGCTCCGTATTTGCCTTCCCCGCCTTCTCCGGCTCTGTAGCCTGACGCCTAACTGGGATTCCTATGGCAGTCCGCCCCCGACGCTGGCCTTGGTCAAGGGCGTTGTAAGTTGGCTGCGCTTTGCGGAGAAAGAGACCCTCCCCGAGCCGGAAGTGGTGCCCGCAAGCGGCGGTGGCATCCAGTTGGAGTGGTATCTCGGCAGGAGGGAGTTGGAGATCGAGTTCACGCCCACCGGACAAATAGAATACCTCCGTTCAGACAACGAACACAATGAGGAGAAAGAGGACGTTATCAAGGACCTCGACGACCTCCGATCCCTGCTTGGGTGGTTAATCGGATAGGATAGGGGGAGGCGCGTGGCTGAGGTCGGAATTGGCCGCCAAGATGACTCGACGATTCCCAATGCCGAAGATCTTTACAGGCGAGTGGTCGAGGAACGGATCGTTACTGAACAAGCTACTGGCCGTAAGCGGCTTTCTTCACAGGCGTTCTCCGATCCTCGCAATGAGATATCAGTCGACTTGTCCTCGATGATCTCGCCGGAGGAAAGCATGAGGCTTGGATTGAGGTTCGGAGGCGGGCCTATCCTCGGGGTTGTTGCGATCACCGCAGGTCAGGCGCGCGAGTTCGACCAGGTGATCGTGCGGGATCCCCTCACTGAAGACCCGGCCCTGTCGCTCCCTGAAAACCCGGCCCATGCGCTGATTTGCGGGAAAAAGAAGGCGCAAAGACGTTTGGCAGCGCAGGCGCGCTGGGTCTATCCGCCAGGCCAGAATCCTTTTGTCTAGAATCTGGCATCATCCAAGTAGACATCCGATGAAAGCCATGCTTCTGGACCAACGGCCCAGAACCAGGACAAGTGCGGATGATCGCGGATCGAAGATAAGGTTACTGTTTGTTCTTGGCCTTGGCGGCTTTCTTGCCGGTGGCGCCATTCTTGTCGGCCTGGCTTTCCCGGTTGGGCAGGACGTGGGCGCGGAAGGCCCAGGTGTTCCACAAGGCGGACAGTTCGGCCACGAGTTGGGGTTTCTTGGCCGCGAGGTCGTGCAGTTCCGTCCGGTCGGCCTGCATGTCGTGGAGTTCCCAGGGCTGGTTGTGCTTCTTGACGAGTTTCCAGTTGTCGCGGCGGATGGCGCGGTTGCCCTCGTGTTCCCAGTAGAGCCCCTCGCGCTGGATGGGCTTGTCGTCGAAGGCGGGCGCGAGGCTCCGGCCTTCCATGGGCACGATGGCGTTGCCGGCGAACTCTTTCGGGTAGGTCGCGCCGGAGACGTCCACGCACGTGGCCATGACGTCGACAAGCTGCCCCGGTTGGTGGCGGAGTTGGCCCCTGTCGGTGGCGCGGGCGGGCCAGTGGACGACCAGCGGCGTGGCGATGCCGCCCTCGTGGACCCAGTGCTTGTACTCGCGGAAGGGCGTGTTGGACACATTGGCCCACGCCTTGCCGTAGCTGATGTACGTGCCATCGGGCCCGGGCATGACGCCGACGCCCGTTCGCGTGGGCCAGCCGTCGCGGGTCTGCTTGGGGATCATGTCCATCTGAAGCGCGGCCGGGGCCATGGGCGGCAGGGGGGGCTTGCCGGATATCCCGCCCGCGACCTCGCCATCCTTTCGGGCCTGCCGGCCCATGCTCTCGGCGCAGCCGCCGTTATCCTGGAGGAAGAAGATCAGCGTGTTGTCGAGTTGCCCGCGTTTCTTTAACTCAGCCACGATCCGCCCGATGCCCTGGTCCATGGAGTCGACCATGGCGGCGTAGACTTCCATGCATCGGGCCTCCCATACTTTATTGGCCACGGCGTCCCAGTCGCCGGCCTGGGGGGAAAGCTGCCAGTCCTTGTGGATCATTCCCATCTTGCACAGGCGCTCGTAGCGGGCCTTGCGAACGGGCTCGTAGCCGCCGTCGTACTTGCCGCGGTACTTGGCGATGTCCTTCTCCAGGGCCTGCATCGGCCAGTGGGCGGCCGTGTACGCCACATACATGAACATCGGCTTTTCGGCATGCTTGTCGAAGTGGTCGGCGATGAACCTTGTCGCGTGGTCGCTGATGGCGTCGGTGTAGTAGTAGCTTTCAGGTTTGTACTGCTCGTCGGTGCGGGGGGAAATCTGCGTGTTGTCCCGTGTCAGGCTGTTGGGGTCGTAGAAGCTGCCCGCGCCGTGGATGGTGCCGTAGAATCGGTCGAACCCGCGCTGGCACGGCCAGTTGTCCTTGGCCCCGTCGGGTTTTATGTGCCCCGTGACGTGCCACTTGCCGGCCAGGTACGTGCCATACCCGGCCGGGCGGAGCACTTCGGCGATGGTGACGCACTTGCGGTTGAGCTCGCCCCGGTAGCCTTCCAACCCGTAGTCGCTGGTCATGTGCCCGACGCCCGCCTGGTGCGGGTGCAGGCCGGTCAGCAGGCTTGCCCGCGAGGGGCAGCAGCGGGCGGTATTGTAGAACTGCGTGAATCGCAGCCCGTTGGCAGCCAGGGCATCGAGGTTGGGAGTCTCGATCTCCCCGCCGTAACAGCCGATGTCCGAAAAGCCCATGTCGTCGGACAGAATCAAAATGATGTTGGGGCGCTTGCCGGCCTGGGCGCCGCGAAGAGCCTGCGGGGCCGCGACGACCGCGGTGGCAATGCCAATGGACTTCAGGAACGATCTTCGAGTCATGACTTGTTTCCCTTTCCGAGGTTTAACAGCCAGCCTTTACGGACAGGCTTGATCATCTTGGCCACGCTGTCGGCGTGCTTCCAGGCGGCAAATCGCCACCAGCCCTTCATGTCCGCCGGCGGGGGTATCTCGGTGGCGATCTGTTCGTCGCTCAGCCCGGCGGCGACCAGCTCCTCGCACCGCTGCCGCAGCCAGTGGAAGTATTCCACCCACCTCTGGAGAGTCGCCTTGTCGCCCAGCGGCCCGTGGCCGGGGATCATCACGGCCGGGTCCAGGTCGATGAGCCTCTGGTAGGTTTTCAGCAGCAGTTCAAATGAGTCCGCCCGGAGGTTGACAATAAGCGGGATCAGCCCCCAGCCGAAGATATCGCCCGTCAGCACCACGCGGTCCTCGGGAACCCAGGCGACGCAGTCCTCGTCGGTATGGCAGCCGGGCATGGGGATCCAGTGCAGGCTGCGCCGGCTGCCCTTGAACCACCGGCCTTGGGGTCCGGTGGGAGCGGTTTGCTGGTTGACGATCTCGGCGCCGAACTCGCGCCGGAAGGCATCGTTGAGCACGACGTGGTCGTAGTGGGTGTGTGTATTGAGCACGTACCGCAGCGGCCTGGGGCCCAGTGTCCGGCGTATGGCGGCGAAGACCTCGTCCTGGGCGCCGCTCTGCTCGAGGGCGTCCACGGCGATCCCGTAGTCCCCCATGTTGATCCACGTGATGTTGTCGACCTCCTGGCGCACGCACAGACCGCTGGCGACTTCGATGATCTTTGGCACGTCGGCATTGTCGGTCATGTGCCGGCCTTTCGGATAAGAATAAGAAGCAGAAGAAACAGAAGAAGAAACAGAGGTTCACGCGGAGGCCGCGGAGAACGCAGAGAAGAGAAGAAAGGTGTAGAAAAGGTGTAGAAACAGAAGAAGAATCAGAGGGGGATTACATGGATTCAAAGATTACACGGATAAAACAGCATGCAAGAATCGTCCTGTTTTATATCTTCTTATATCCATATAATCCTCTAATCCATGTAATCCCCATCTAATGCTTCTTCTTTTGCCTCTTCTTTTTCTCTTACTTTCTTCTCTGCGTTTTCCGCGGCCTCTGCGTGAACCGCTGTTTCTTTTTCTTTTTCTACTTTGCGGCAGCCAGATCGATACAGAGCATCTTGGACTGGTCCCGGATAATGAGCTTCGTGCCGCACAGGCTCAGCGGGCCCCAGATTTCCTTGCCGCCAAGCAGACCCTCGACCTTGCCGACCTCCTTGTAGCCGTCCGGCGAGAGCTCCACCAGGTGCAGCGAGCCGGCCGCGCCGTCGATTATGTAGAGCATCCCATCGACCAGCAGTGTGTGCCCCCGCTCGAAGCTGGGGCTTGTACCTGTCTTCCAGAGGATCTTGCCATTGAGGTCCACGCACATCAGGCCGTCACTGGCCTCGTTGGAATAGGAGTTGAAGTACAGGTGGCCCTTGTACAGCAGGGCGGGATTCATCTGGCTGTTGATATTGTTGTTTCGCCAAAGCTCCTTAGCCTGCCACTTCCCATCGACCTGGGACACCTTGATCATGACCGTCCCGGCCTTGTACCCGCCGGTAATCACCACGCGCCCGTCGCCGATGCTGGTGACGTTGGGGATGGAAATCTTGCATGACCAGCCGCTGAAGTTCCACAACTTCTTACCCGTGGCGGCGTCGACAGCCGAGGCGCCGTTCTTGTTGACGATGATCGCCTGATCCACCCCGCCGATATTCCTGACGATCGGCGAGACGTAGTGGGCCGCGCCCACCGGCTCGCTGCGCCAACGTTCCTTGCCCGTCGCCTTCTCCAGCGCCACCAGCCCCGCCTCATCGGTCTGCGGGGCGATTATGACCACGTCCTTGTACAGCAGCGCCGACTGGGAATAACCCCACATCGGGAGTTTCCCGCCTTCGCCGAAGTCCTTCATGATGTTCTTCGACCACACCGGCTTGTGCGTCTGTTTGCTGATGCAGCAGACCTGCCCGAAGCAGCCGACTGTGAAGACGTACTTGTCGTCGACGCTCGGGACGCTGCGCGACCCGTCGTGCGAGACCTTGCCCGGGGCCGGGTAGGAGTACGACCACTCATCCTTGCCGGTCGCCAGGTCCAGGCAGCGGAGCACGTCGCCGCGCCCGGCGTTGCGGTCGAGGATGTAAACCTTGTCGTCCTGGATCGCCGCCCCGCCGTAGCCGGCCCCGACCTCGGTCGTCCAAACGACCTTGAGCCCGCCGGCCGGGAACGTCCGCGGCAGGTTTTTCTCGGCCGAGATGTTCGTCCGGTTCGGCCCGCCGTACTGGGGCCAGTCAGCCGCCAGGCAAGCATTCGCCATCAACGCACAAGCACACAGTATCCAGGAAGCCTTGGACATGGTCTCTCTCCGGAAGAATG
>CAZSBS010000170.1:0-10578 GCA_964605095.1 uncultured Planctomycetaceae bacterium
GTCAGATGTGGCCGCTAAGTGAAGGACGGGCCGGCGGCAGCGCAGACTGGTCGACGCGGCCGACAGCAGAATTGCCCAGCCCCCCTGCTGCTACGCCGCCACTCGCCGATACCGATGGTGCAGTCCGCCGAGAATCGGCGTGGAGATCAGCTTGGTGGGCCCGGTGATCGGAGCATCAGCCTTCGGCTGCGGAATCGGCGTGTCGCCATCCAGGCCCTGATGGGGCCGGGCGACATGGTAGTACTGTCCGATGAACTCCCGCAGCAGTCGCTCCAGGTGGCCTTGGCCCAGGACGATCACATGGTCCAGAAGCTCTCGGCGAAGGGTGCCCCCGAATCTTTCGACGAACGGATTCTGCCAAGGAGACCGGTACGCAATCCGCACCTCCTCGATGCCGCAGGAGTCCAGGAACTCCCGCACCCCGCTGCCATAGATGCCGTCGTTATCGAGGAAGAGATATCGAGGCTGCTGGCCGTAAGGCATGGCTTCACCGTTGTCGGCTGCATCAACTGGGCGGCAGTCTGCCAGGGCGCCCAGAACTTGGACAGGACGACCCACAGCAGCCGAAAGCCGGCGGTGAACCTGAACCTGGGAGAGCCCTTCTGCTCGGTCCGCCGCTTGCATATGCCCAACTGGCTCTCTGCGGCCACCAGCCTGGCCGCCAGGGATGCGCGGGTCTGGAAGAACGCGCTGACGAAGCGCAGAAGGTAACCGAGAAGCTCGCAGATGCATGCCAGCGTGTTCCAGAGGTTCAGGAAGAGGTTGAGCGACCATGATGGCAGAAGGAGCCTCAGATGGCAACCTGCCGTAAGTCCTTATGGCACCGTAGCGACCGAATTATTCGGGGGGACAGGACACGCGGGCGTTTCTCATAGAAGGTCGCAGGGGACAAGCATATTCGTTCATACGCGGCTCCTATCTGTTGGCCGACGCTACTATACCGTGGCAGCCCGGAGTCGCGCTTTCATAGCTTCGTAATCGCAGATATCGAGTTCGGCTGGGCCGTGGCGGAGCTTTTTCAGCCTGTCGGCTATATCCAACAAAGAGTCCGTCATCCACCCGGCGTCGGCTGACTCGCGAATCTGCGACAAACCGGCCCAGTACGGCCGGGCAAGGCCAAGGGCGTCGGCACACATTTGTCCCGAGGCGGGACCGACGGGATGGCGTCTTGCGGGGACAGCTGGTGGCGCTACGGCCTTTGCCGGCCAGACCAAAACCGACGCCGGGACCGCTGTCCCCCCCAGTGGCGACAGCGCCATCGGCTGAACTATCGAGTCAAGGACGCTTAACACTGCCGGATCGGCACACAGCACTGACTGGGCTGCCAAAACTTCCAGAGGTGTTGCGGGCGCGGCGGGGGCTCTTACGGGGCTCGTTGTTTCGGGAATGACCGACGAATCGGTTTGAGCAATTGGAGACACCGGGTCGGGCTGGGGTGCCCTGACTTCGGTCGCAGGCGCGTCCTCGTCACCAGCCACCGTGTCAGCCTTGGCGGATATGCCGCCAAGCGGTGCGGGTGCCTGGAAGGGCATGGCGAGGCCGCCGCCCATGTTGCCGCTGAGCGCCTGGAGGTCGCCCCAGTCAACCGTGCCGCTACAGTTGTAGTCCGATTGCGAGCCGGAGGCCACGGCGTCGCCGAACTGCCGCTTGAAGGCTATGAAGTCGGCGGCATCGACAATCCCGTCGCTGTCGCCGTCGCCGGGAATGTTGCCAAAGTAGAATACGTCATCCTCGACCAGCCCGGTGGCGGCTCCCGCCTTGACTGTTACCTGGAGCCACTGGTTGCTTATGGCGCCGTCGACCCATATCACCGTCACGCGGTCGGAGCCACTCTCACCCGCGCCAGGCCGCACGCCAACCGCATGCACAGAGGGGGCGGTGCCCCAGCCGGTAGGGTCGCCTCCAGAACCGACCTTGAAACCGAAATAGTCGCCCACAGTCACAACGCTGACGCCCTCCGCGCCGGCAAAGTCGGCGATGTCCACCATGATGCCGTTGAGGCCCTTGGCGTAGATGGTGCAGTTGGACGCTCCGCCGGTCTGCCCGGGCAGCAGGGCGGACTTGTCGGTGGCGATGGCGCCATCATCCTCTACGCCGGCCCCACCGAGCCCGCCGTCCAGCGGCGAGTTGTTGTAGAACACGTAACGCCCGGCAATCGACGCCTCTGCGGCTGGGACGATCGACACGCTC
Organism: uncultured Planctomycetaceae bacterium; assembly: GCA_964605095.1. Lineage (GTDB taxonomy): Bacteria > Planctomycetota > Phycisphaerae > SM23-33 > SM23-33 > JAUWQU01. The sequence continues at coordinate 2,191 of CAZSBS010000170.1, forward strand.
ACGGTCTCCGTGTCAGACGGAGTGCCAAGATCGCCGTCGTACACCTTGACGCTGGCGTTGTACGTCCCGGCCGCCTTGTAGCGGTGGCCCGCGGAGAAGGACCACGACCCCGAACCAGGCGGGACATTGGTCAGGGTTATCGGCAGGACAATGCCGTCGCCAAAGTCGATCCGCAACTTGAGCACTTCGCCCGGCAGATCGCTGACCATGCCTGAGAACGTGATAGTCTCGCCTATTCCGCCGGCCAGGCTGGCCGGCACATCCGCCAACGACGCGGGCGTGTTCTCGACGACCACGTCGTTGGTGAAGCTGTCGGACCCGCCGTCGGCGTCGGAGATCGTGACCACGGCCGTGAATGTCCCGTCGGCGGCGTACAGGTGGCTGAAGTTCAGCACCGCGCCGCCAGAGCCCGGGCCGCTACCGTCGCCGACCAGGCCCGTATCGACCGTACCGTCACCCCATGCGATGCTATAGGAGAGCCCTTCGTCGGCGGCCGTCGATGGATCGTATACGATCCCCGTCAGTTCCAGCACATCACCTTCGGGAATCGTCCACGACGGGGCATCGACAGTAAAATCGGGCGCGACGTTCGTGGCGGTGAACGTCCCGCCGCCGGTGGCGACCACAGTGCTGGTGGCGATCTCGGTGAGTGTGAAGCGGACCTCGTAGGTCCCGTCGTTGGGCAGGGCAAACACGACTGACCCGCCGTCGCCCTGCAGGATGGCCGCGGAGCCGCCATCGAGCAGCACCTCGTAGCTTATGGCGTAGTCGGCCACGTCAATCGCGACGTCGTCGACCCAGGCGGTCGCCTGGAAGGAATCGCCCTCTCGCCACGCGTGGCCATCGTTGTCACCGATCACGAAGCCAAGCAAGGCCGGCTCGTCGGCGAGTGTTATCTCCGCCGTCTCGATAGTCGAGACGGTCTGCCCCGCCTGTACGGCGGTAACGCGGACGGCGAGGGTGTAGGTCCCGTCGTCGGCAAACGAGGCCGTGACGGTCGAGCCAGTGGCGTCGATGTTGAAGGTGACGCCGTCGTAGTCGAAGTCCCACTCGTAGGACAGCGTGCCGGGATCGGGGTTGGTGACGCGGGCCTTAAGCGCGATCAGGCTGGACTCCAGCCACTGCCCGTCAGGGGCGCCGATAACGTCCAGCACGACAGTCGGCGCTGGGTTCAGGACTGTGACGTTGGCGACCAGCGTAAGGGCCGACGCGTCGCCGGTGCCATCCGTCACGCGGAGGTAAACCTGGTAGTCGCCCGCCTCATCGGAGGCGAATCGCAGCGACTGGCCGGTATGGGTCAGAACGTCCGCGCCGCCATGCCGGACGACCCACTCGGCCGTGTATGGCGTGTCAACGTTCCCGCCAGGATCGGACCACGAGGCCGTCAGGTCAAGCGACTCGCCCTCGAGAATATCGTAGTCGTCCAAGGCGTTGGTGACGGTGGGCGGCTGGTTGAGGACCTCGACGTCGAAGGACACCTCGTCGAGGATGGTGCCCTGCGGCTGATCGCTCTGACGCAGGTGGACGGTGACGGTATATTCGCCCGACATGAAGTAATCGTGCGAAATCTCGGCGGCGTTGTCGGGTGCGGTGGTCGATACCTGCCCTGCCAGGCCGTCGCCCCAGTCGATGTCGAGCACCCAGGTGTCGCTGCCGGCGTCGCCGAAGATGTACAGAGTCTGCTCAGCCGGCGTGCCGTGCGGAATGACGATGTTCGACGGGTCGGACAGGTAGCCCAGTTCCTCGGCCACGTAAAAGACCGTCTCGTCGGACCATGTCTCGATGCATCCGGCGAGGGTCTTGGTCATCCGCGCGCGATACACGCCGGAATCGGTCGGGGTGAAGTACAGCTCGTAGCCGGCCGTCGCGGCCGGGCCGAGGTCGATCGGCGAGCCGTCCGGGCCCCAGAGTTCCCACAGGTATTCGTATGTCGGGTTTGTGAAGAGCCGGCCGAACTCGACTCCCCAGTTTCGGTCGGCGAAGCTGACGAAGACTTCGCCGGCGAATTCGACGGCCTGGTACGGGCTGCCGTACCTGTTGCCGAGGAATAGATCGTACTGGGTGAACGTCGAGCCGTCGTACCTGGCCAGTTCGTAGCCCGCCGAGGCGGTGTAGTAGCCGTAATACAGGTCGTCTCCGCCCAAGAGGATGCTGAAATTCTCGCCGGGAGCGGACAGAAGGTCGAATCCTCCGTCGTAGGTTACGATGCTGGTGACGGAGTCGCTGGAGTAGATCATCGCCAGCTTGCCGTTGGCGATGACCGTATCGGCCAGGTGGAGGTCCATGCCGGTCAGTGACGGGTCGATGTCGGCAGGGGCGTCGGCCAAAATCGACACGCTGGCGCCGTTGAATGCGTACAGGGTTCGCACCGAGGAGCCGTAGGGGTTCACGTACCCGAGGTACTGGCCGGTAAAATACAGCGAACCGCCGTGGACGACGAGGTCGGCCGGTTCGTAACCAGTCGACGACAGCGACAGCTTGGACGCCACGGAGGGCGATCCCGATCCGTTCCACCGCCACAGTTCCCGGCCGTCGTCGTAGCCGGCGTATCGCCCGCGTGCGCCGAAGTACAGGTACCCGTTGTACTCGACGAAGCCTGACGGGTTCGACCCCTGCACGGAGTTGAGGTCGTAGGACGACACGTCACCGGCGGTGAAGGTCCCCAGCGCCGGGACATAGAAGAACTCGCGGTTGTCGTCGTACGTCAGCCCGCCGCTGAAGACTATCTTGCCGTTGAACGCGCAGAGGTCCAGCGGCTTGGAGCCGTCGGCGATGATGTCCAGCGATCCGTCGGCCGGGTTGTAGCGTATGAGCGCCCTTTCGCCGCCGCCCTCAAGCCGGCCCGCAATGAACAGCATGCCCTCGGCGGCAATCATGTCGTCGACGCCCGTGAACGGCACGGTCGTCTCAGGCAGGCCCGGATCGGGCGCGACCATCACCCGCGTCACGCTGTTGTCGGCAGGGTCGTAAACGTACAGGCCGCCGGAGTCGCCGGACTCGTAGGTCCCATCGGCCACGAAGTACAGCTTGCCGCCAAGCTCCGTATACAGGTGCGCAAAGGACGAGTCCGACCCCGCCGCAACGTCCGCGATGATCCCGCCGATCGGAGTTGACGGCGTTACATCCTGGGCGTCGTCGTACACGCGGACGTTGTCGCCTTCGTTCGGGTCAGCGGGCGTGTGCCGGATGACGGCGGCGGAGTAGTTGTCGAAGTCGGCGCCCGTCGCCACCGGGTCCCCCTGGGCCGACAGAGACACGGTGATGTACTCGGTGGGTGACACCTGGCCACCCAACTCGCCGAACGGGTCGGCCTGGCGAACGTAATAGGTGGAATCGAGCGGCAGGTCCGTCAGCACGTAGTAGCCAAGGCAGTCGGTGTAGGTATATCTCTCCCACGAGTCCCACTGGTCGTTGAAGTTGTCGTCGATGTAGATCAGGCGGTTTTCCTGGCCGACGCCGTCCATGATTACCTGTCCGTAGATCGCGCCGACGCCGACATGAACGTCCTGGTAGAAGTTGGCCGCACCGCCGCCCCCAATATCGCCGTCGGTCAGGCGGAGCGGCACCGTATAGGACCCGGTGGAAAAGGCGTAATACTGCGCGAACGCCGAGTCGCCGATAACGGCAGCCCATGCGTCCAGGCCGGCCTGATCCGCCACCATCAGAGTGTACTGCCGCGGGAGCATCATGGCCTGGCTGTAGCCGGGCTCGTCCGGCCCGGCCGTCGCCACCAACTCCGCCCAATCCATGCTCGGTTTGAGGGCATTGCGGCAGTAGAGATATACCGACTGCCCATCGTCGCAGACGACGGTCAGGTAGCTCAGCGTGGCGTCGGCTTCGATGGCGACCGGGGCGCTGAGCCAGTTCGGCCAGCGTGTGCGAATGGCCGTGTGCTGGTTTGCCGTGCTGAAGTACCGCAGGCAGCTCGCGCCGTCGGCGAACTCCAGCAACGCCGCGATCTCCCCGTCGGCAGTGACGGCGAAGTCCACCATCGTGCCCTGGCCGTGGGTCGCATCCACGAAGTCGTCGGCGTCGAGCATCATGGTGACAAGCCCGTCGGAGAACCGCACGGACCACAGTTCGTCGGCGTCGCCGGCGTAGGCGTGTGTGTCGCTGCCGCCCAGGCGGTAATCGTCATCCAGCCAGACCGGCAGCATGGCCGACGCCAGGCCGCCGTTCAGGTCTGCCGACCGCCAGTAGACGTTCTTGGCCCAGTACTCCAGCAGCTTCGGATTGTCGATATCCGTCGTCACAAAGATATCATGCGGCAGGCCGTTGGCCTGGTCATAAGTGAGCACCTCACCGGTGCCGGAATCCACCAGGTAAAGCCTGCCGCCGGCGGTGGTGTCAACGCCGAGGATCAGGTCCCCGCCGGCAGTGAAACCGTAAGACAGCAGCGCCTCTGGGTCCACGCCTTCCTCAGGCGAAAGGCCCATGGCGTTGACCAGCGAGCGCCCCAGGGCGTGGGTCGACGTGGTCACGGCGTCCAGCCGCCACACGGCGTCCTGACCGGCGCGAAGCACCGCCAGCGGATAGCCTTCCTTGCGGGTCGTGGCGTAACGAGTCAGGGTGATGTCGTCGCTCTTGACGCCGCCGTAAGGCATCTCGACGACGTCGTCGTTCAGCAACGTGCTGAACACGTTCTGCCTGACGTCATAGCGAACGGACGACGGCAGGCCGGTGTCGGCCCCGTTCTCAGCCGCGGCCGCATCGAGCGCCGGCATGTGCGCGGCCACTGACGCGTCGTCCAACGGATTGCCCGTGAGGTCAACCACGCGCAGGCTGCCGCCGACTCCGCCCGCCGCTCGCAGCATCACCGCATCGTCAATGACCGTGCCGTCGGCATCGTCGGCGATAAGGGAAACCGACACGCTGCCGGCAATGCCCTTGGTGTAGGTGCCGATCAGTTGCCATTCCAGGCCGGCATATTCAAGCCCCATCGGGGCGATCCGCTGGTCCACCTCGACGTCGCCGTCGCTGTCCTCCCCATCCATCCACACGCGGTAGGTGGCGTCTGATGCGTTGGCATCGTGGGCGTGCCAAGTGGCATAAATCTCGTACGTGCCGACGGGCACGTCATCAATCTGCCACGTGGCTGTCCCGTCGCCGACAAAGTAGTGATAGCCGCCCTGGTATGCGTCCGAGCAGGCATAGTTAAGGTTCCGGAACCAGCCGTCCGCCTCAAAGGAGGTGGACTGCAGGAAAGCCTCGCCGGCATCGTGGTCGTCGGCGATCCAGGCCGGCAGCAGCGGCCCGGCGTCGTCGATGGAGTTGCCGCCTAGCAGCACCACCTCCAGGTCGCCCCACATCACGGCGTCGGCCAGCGGGGCAATGTCCACGATGTCATTACCGGTAAGGTCAAGGAAACGAAGCTCACGAATCGACTCAAGTGAATCGATCGAAGTCAGCCCGACGTTGGCGGCCGAGAGAACGTACAGCGTCGGCATGGGCATGATCTGCGAAAGGATCGCGTCGAACGAAATCTGCCATGAGTCGAATGCAAACTGCGAGATGTTCTCGGCGTTGTCAAAGTAAAGCTCCCTCAGCCTGGTCAGGCCGACTTGCCAGCCCTCGTCAGGCACATGCTCACCGGGCTCGCTGGTCGCCAGCCGGCTGGTCAGCGGGTTAACGGCATTGACGCCGATGCCGGAGCCGCGGAAGTCCAGCCGCATCAGGTTCGTGGCGTATTCCAGGCCCTCAAGGTTCATCAGGTCGCTGATGCCGGACAGGTCCAGCCAGGTCAACTCCTTGAGCTGCGATGAGTACACCGGCACGGCGAACCGCGTTGTCGAGCCCCACTCGTCGGAAACATTGACCGTGGGAATGTTCAGGGCGGCGGCGACGCGCTCGACCGTGGCCGAGTACATGAAGCAGTCGTTGATGACCGGGTCGAGCACATCCGCAGCGTTGCTTCCGACAAGCTCGTCGCTATCCGCCACACGAAGCCGCTCGTCTTCGGTGCGGTCGCGAGGCTCGAACGACTCTCCCACGAATGCGTCCGAGCCGCTCTCGCCCCACAGCAGGTCCGCGTCGTCGTTGCCGACGAGGATGTCGTCGCCGTCCTGACCGTAAATGCGGTCGCGGTCCGTCGGCGCCCAAGACCAGCCTCGCGTCGGCGCGGCAATCTCGATCTCATATGGGCAGGCAAACTGCGCTTCGGAGGCCGGGCGGTAGGCTCGCAGATAGTATTTCCCGGCCGGCATGTTCCGCAGGTCCATGCCGGTGACGCCCTGCCGCAGCAGGCCGCCGTCGGCGTCGTAGAGGTCGAGCATGACCCCGCTGATCTGCTCGATTCTCAACAGAGCGGGGAAGTCATCCATGTCATACACGCGGATGTCCGTGTCCGCTCCGGACGACACGCGGAAGGCCACCCGCCGCAGCCCGGCCTCGATCGCCTGGTCCAGCAGGTCGGTAACGTCAAGCTGAACGATCGTCCCGCCTCCGTAGACTCGGTAAACCTGAGTCATCGTCGCCAGCGCCGGCAGCGAGAGGTCCTCCCACGAGGCCGCGCCGTCGCTCTCGACGCCGAGAACGTCTATCGTCAGCGTGACATCCACATAATCGGGCTCTGACAGCGGCGAAAGCCCCTGGCTGCCAAGGGTCAGCAACTCCGAGTGGTGGCGGGCCTCCTGCGTGACAAGCAGCGCCGAGCCCGTGGAGGCAAGGAAGAAGGGCTGATCGTCGTCTTCGGCGAACTGGTCGACCTCCGTCACGCCGGTCACCTGGTCCAGCCGCATGAGCTTGGCCGTGACGTGCTGCGTCGGATCGCCCTGGACGAAAACCGCGCCGCCGTCAAACTCGACCAGGTGCGAGCCCAAGCCGTCATAGCGGTAGGCCAGCGAGGTCATCGCGAGCGTGCCTGTCGGGTTCACCTCGCTCGACAGCGGCAGGTACAGCAGGTCCGTGCCGTCGGCTTGCCCGTAGGTGCCGTAGAGCATGTAGAGATCCTGCGTCGATTCGACGTAGACCATCTCCGGCGTCCGCATGCCGTAGTACGGCCCGTAATACATCAACTCGTGGGATTCGACCGCCGCCGAACCGACGCTCACGCGGAACAGCGACGAGTTCGTGCTCTGGCCGCTCGCCATGTCGGCGAAACCGTAGACCATGTCGCCGACGAGCGTCAGGCCCATCGGGTTGACGACCCGGCCGGACGAGGGCAGGACCTCGGTGAGCGTCCCGCCCGGCGCATAATGCCACAAGACTTTTGCGGATTGGCCGTACAAGGTGCCGGTCAGGTAGAGGTCGTTGCCCGCGATGAGGAACTCTCCGATGCCGTTGTAGTCGAACAGGCCGACAGAAACGAGGTTGCCCCTGTAGAGGTACGACAGGCCAGTCGTGCCCCAGTCATTGACAGCCACGTACAGCCTGTCGGCGGTGGCGTGGAGATCGACCGAAGCCACCTGGTACCACGTCTCGATCACACTGACGTTTGTGCCGTCGATGCCGAGCAGCGTAAAGTCCATGCCGTAAGAACTCGTCACCGCGTACGTGGCCGGGCCGAACTGGGTGCTGATCCTCGCAAGCTGAAGCAGCGAATCGGCGTCGCCCAGGTCGATCCGCCCGGACCACGTCTGGGCCGTGATGTCCCAGATGTACATGCCAAGCCCCAGTTGCGGGCTGTACTTCGTAATGGCGATGGCGTCATCGGAGACTTTGTACAGCCCGTCCACGCCGAACAGTCCCGTCGGCAGGTCCATCGCCTCGGTGCCATGGAATGTCCCATCGCTGGTCCACAAGCCCAAGCCCACGTCGGAGGCATTGCAGGTGAAATAGAAACTGCCGCCCACGGCGAACATTTCCGTGGTGTCCTCGAGCGTCAACTCGGTGAAATCCTGCACCTTGAAGGCAAGCGTGGCCTGGGCGATGGAGTCAGGGTTGGCGCGGAGGTCGGCAAAGTCGCGCAGGTCGGCGTCGATGATGACGGACCGGTCGCTGTTGTCCAGCCCGCCGATGTCGTAGAAGTCGAACCCGTTTCCTACGTTGCCCTCGCTGTCGGCGCTGCCGGTGTGTACCGGCACATCCACCGTGCCGTACATGTCGTACGGCTGGTTCGTGCGGAGGGCGTCCTCGGGCGAGCCGTCGCCGACCGTGCGGAAGCGATACCATTGCTCGGTCTGCCCGGCCTCGAGGATGCCCTGCTGGACGACCGGACCGTCCAGGCGGTTGTGGATGACTTCACCCACGCCCTCGAAGGCATCGTTGCTGATGGAGATCGTGCCGTAGAGCGGCACGTCGAAGATTCGCGGCGCCCCGGCCAGCATGTAGACCTTGCCGGCATCGACGAGGATGTCGGCGGCGACGACGTCCGCGCCGCCTGCGCCAATGAAGAGCTCGTCGAAGTGGTCGCCGTTCAGGTCCGCGGCTGAGACGCACTCGCCGAAGCGG
>CAZSBS010000171.1:0-10574 GCA_964605095.1 uncultured Planctomycetaceae bacterium
TATCGTTTCACCAGGGCTTTTGGGCAACCAGATAGCCGATCCGATTCACGCTATCGGGTGAATCCAGGGTTCATGGCTGACTGCGCGTGGCATTCCTTATCGCTTACTTGCCGACCCGCACGCTTACGGACCCATAGCCAACGTTGCCGCATAAGTCCGTCGCCTGCACAGCGATGCGGTACGTACCGGGCTTGAGATCCTCGACGTCGAAGCTGAACTTCTCAATATTGGAGTCGCAGATTCCGTCGGCCGGGCCGATGGCGTGCCACTTGTCCTGGCTGTTGACGGAGTACTCGATCTCGGTAATCCTGCTGGTGGCGTCCTCGACCTGCCCGGCCACGACGGCCTTGCCGCCCGCGATCTTCGCCGACAGTTTCCCCACCACCGGCGCGGTGTTGTCCACGACGACCGGCTCGCTGATCCGGGCGCTGGACAGGGCCTGCCCGGCGGGATTGGACGGGTCGTCGGACGCCTCGACCCGCAACTCATACGTTCCGTCGCCGACGCTGCGCGTGTCCCAGATAAACTTGGGCAGCATCAGGTCGTCGGTAATCACGATCCAGCCTTCCGAGCCGATCTCGCGGAAGGCGATCTCGAATCGCAGCTTGTCGCCGTTCTGGTCGAGTGCCTTGATATCCACGTGGCGGTAGGCCTTCGGCGAGCCGGGCGGCTCGTTGCCTTGCTGGCTCTTTTCGCTGGCGGCAATGTTCACGCCAGCCAGAGTCGGGGCGAGGTTTCCCACCTGGTAGACGACCTGCACGCCGGAGACATTCGGCGTGATCTTGGGATTGCTCGTCGAGAGCGTCACACGGTACTGGAAAAACCTTGCCGCCGGGGCGCCGATCGGCAGGAATCCGCTTTCCAGCGGGACTTCCTTCGACCAGGAACTCCACGTCCGCTCGTCGGGGTCGCTGACGTTCCCGCTGCGCGTGGCGATCGTCACCTGCGTGCCGACCCCGGCCGTGCCGGCCACCTGCATGGTGCCCCACTTGGCAATCTGCTTGGCGTCCAGAACCTGTGAGACGAACGTGCCCTTGCGGGCCAATCCGCCGGCCAGGCGGGCGATGGAGCCCTTGTTGGCCGTGCCGAAGACGATCTCGCCGGACTTCTCGACTTCCAGGCAGGTTACCTGCTTGGCGTCGGTGTCGGCGATGAGGGCGACCTCGTCGCCGTCCGGCGAGACGTCGTAGATCCCGCCGCCGTTGCCCGTTGCCAGGATGAGCCTGCCGCCGGCCTCAGCCATGGCCAGGATGGTCACGGGGCGGCGGAAAAGGGTCTCGACCAGCCCATCCGTCCGAACTCGGTAGACGGCGTTGCCCTGGGCCGGCGGCGCCGACGTTGGCGGCGCATCGCCCCCGCTGTCGGAGCGGGCGGGCACGCGGATGATCCGCATGCCAGGCGGCAGGGTGATGGCGGTCGTCGTCGGTTTCGGCGCGGGTGACCGTTGGGACGGCATCGCCGTGCCAATGACCGGCATCGCTGCCGGCGCCTTCGGCCCGGCGGCCGCGACAGCCTTGGCGTCGGCCGGGGCTTTGGCCGGCTTGTCGCCTGCCTCGCCGTCAGCCTTTTCGGCTGGGTCCTTGGCGGGCTCGGCCGCCTTGAGATCGTCCACGCCGACGGTGCCCTTGGGTTTGTGGCCCTTGGGCTTGGCCTTGTCCGCGCCGGCGTTCTTGTTATCGTCGCCGTCCTTGCCGGCATCCGCGGCCTTATCATCGGCCTTGGGCTTGTGTTGCTTAGTCTCAGCCGGCTTGGTGGAGGCGGATTCCTTCTTGTCATCGGGCTTGCCGGCGGGGCCGGGCTTGGCCTTGTCCGCCTTGCCATCTACGGTCGTCACGGGCGTCTTCTTGCCGTCCGGGCTGGCCTTCGACGCGTCCGACGTGGCCGCCAGAAGCGACCCGTCGTCGGCAACTATCAGGGCGGCGACTTCCTTCTCGGCCGGATCGTAAAGCACCCTGCCTGTCTTGGCCTTGGGGTCTATCTCGATGATGAGGCCCTTGTCACCGGTGCCGGCGTAAAGCTTGCCCTCCGGCCCAGCCGCAAGGCACAGCACGTTCTTGGCCAGCGTGCCGATATCGTAGACGACCCGGCCCTGGCCTTGCTTGTCGATTGCGAAGACCTTGCCCTCAGGCCCGGTCGCTACGTAGTAGCCGCCATCCTCACCGGGCACGATAGCCCAGACGTACTTGACCTTCTCGTCGGACCACGCGAGCGAGCTCTTACCCTGGCCGTCAAGACGCCATAGCCCAGGCTTGTCGCCGCCGCCCGTGCCGACCAGCAGCCCGTCGCCTGACGGCACCATGCATGCGATCATCGCGGCCGGAAGCTCGCAGTGCTTTACGAGCTTGCCGCCGTCGAGCCGATATATCACCGCCTCATCGCCCGCCCCGGCGAATAGCGTCTTGCCGACCCGCGCAATGCATGAGACCACAGCCGGGCTGCTCTCGGAGCCTGCCAACACCTTTATCTCGCGAGCAAGGCGGATCTCGCCCAGCGAGGTCGAGACAGCGGAGTCGAACTTGCCCGCGCTGAACTGGGCCTCCGTGTTGTGTATCCACGTTGCGGGCCTGACAGCCAGGGCCGACGCGGCCGCCATGAGTACGATTGTCGAAAGCAGTGTCAGACCGGTGCCGAGCTTCATGCGGTATTCCTTTGTTGTTTCGCAAAGTAACGCAAATTGAATGGTTTCTCAGGCCCGATAGGGCCGGCAGCATTTAGCCAGGGGCGTAAGCCCCAGGAACAGGGTTATTTATACAAATGAGCCCCGAAGGGGCGACAGAACAAACTTCCTGCTCTGCCAATGTCGCGTTTTTCTGTCGCCCCTTCGGGGCTCTCGTCATAAGCGCATTTCATCCGGGGGCTTACGCCCCCGGCTAAATGCTTTCGCCCCTTTGGGGCTTTCGAAATCAGCCAGTTTGACCGGCGCCGGCTACTATTTTCTATTTCTTGCGAAGTATCGTCGTCTCCGGCTCGCGCTGAACCGTGAAGGTCGCGCTGCCCGTTCCTTCGATAAGGTAATGCGTCTTGAGCGTCTGGACCAGGCTCCGCTGGAAGCTTCGCGTATACGGCACGTTCGCCTGCGCGAGTATCTGCGCCCTGCTGGCCGGAAGGTCAGGCATCTCCGCGCGCTCGATGGCAAGCCCGCCGCGGCCCTGCAGCGGCAGCCGCAGGTAAAGCTCGTCCGACCTGCCCGAAACAACGTGCTGAAGCGCCCTGAACAACTGTTCGGTTGTGCGAGGCGCGAACAGATGGGGCATTTCTCGCTGCTGGGCCCGCATGTTTTCCAGCGCGTTGCAGACTGTCAACTCGTACGTGCCGTCGGCGATATCCTCCGGCAACTGGAACTTGACCGGCAGTTGCCGCATCGCCTTTCGCAGCGGCCTGATCGTCGCGACGCCCGTGACCGTCTCGCCCGGCCGATACAACTGCCCGTCGAGCCTGAAGTCCACCAGCGCAGCCGCCAGCGAGCCCGGTTGGACCGTTATCTCAACGTCGATCCGCCTAGGCGCCACGCGCTGGCCGAACGGGTTGCCCAGCATGGCCGCGATAGGCCGAAGGGTGTCCGAACTGGCCGCCTTCGCCTCGCTGTCAGTCGAAATGTCCTCCGACTGATACTTGCCAAGCCGGCCGAAATCCACGGACACCGAGTAGCTCATCGTGTGCTGCTCCGGCATGCCGTGCCAGCCATCGATGGCGCTGTTCAGCACCATGCTCGCCCCCACGGCCGTCAGAAGGCGGTGATTGCAGAGCTGGTAGTGGTAGACCTCCTTGCGGGCCGTGTCCTTGCGGTTGATCGTCAGCGTCATGGGGATCATTCTGGGCTTGGGGCCGATCTCGCCCGAGATCGCCACCGCCTCGTCGCTGTGAAGCGTGCCCTGTATGTCAAGCCCAGCACCCAGCTTGAAGCTCCGCATCAGGCCCGCCACAGACGTGTGAATGTACGCGGGGGCCATCGGCAGGTCCGTAGCGCCCTCGGCGAAGAAAGCGTGCCCGAACGCCATCACCCGCCCGTTGAAGACGTCCGTGACAGTCCCGATGGCCGTCATGTTCGTGTCGCCGGTGACGATCGGCACGGCTATGCCGCCGCCGGGGACCAGCTTGGCGGACCTGGCCGCCTCGTCAAGGTCGGCGTTGACCCCGCCGGAAGCCACCGGCATGATGCCCAGCGGCTCGAGCCGTCGCGATGCTTCCTCAAGCCCGGCTGCACTAAAGCCCGAAACCATCAACGGCGTCGCCAGCGGCACCAGCGACGGGGCGGCGCTTTGAGCCGTCGCACGCCGCGGCATGCACAGCGAGACGAAGTCCGCCTTGTTGGGGTCCAGCAAGGCCGCGATGTGGCCGTCCAAATCCCGCCAGGCCGGCAGCGACCCGCCCGTGCCCACTGCCGCAAGGGGATCGACAGACTTGCTCTCGGCCTTGCCCGAGTCGCCGCCCTTGCCTGGCTGGTCGCCCACCGGCTGGCCCTTGTCGGCAGGAGTGGCGGGGCTGATCGGTTCAAGGTGCGAGAAGGTCCGACCGGACGCGAGCATCTGCGTGATCGGCTGAATGCCGCAAAGCGGATCCTTCTGCCCCTGCCAACCGTAAGCCACGGCCCCAACCAGCTTTTCCTTGCCGTCGTCGGGGTCCGTAAAGTACACCGGCGAGCCGCTCATGCCCGCAATGATCCCCGTGTGCTCGAGGTTCTGTCCGCTGAGTCTCGCCAGGATCACGTCCTGGTGAGGCCCCCAGTTGGTGACCACGGAAACCACCGTGGCCTTGAAACGCACAGGCTGCGTGCCCGCCATGACGGTCAGGCCGTAACCTTCCATCCCACGCCGCAGCTTGCTGTGGTGCATGTACCGGTCGGACTTATCGACATACCGCCGCGCCGCTGCCAGCCGGTCGTCCGGTGACGGCTCAGCCGCAGCCGTAGCAACCACGTTCCCGGCAAAAGCCGCCAACGCCGCCGCGATTATCGTCATCCGACGCAAGTTCATGATCATACTTCACTCTCCTGGCTCTACAAACTGAGCCGCCGCCTCGCAAAACCCCATCGTATCGCCCCGCCGACACCGCAAGCAAGCCCAAAGCGCGCGGGCTAGCCGCACCGGCCGCCAATCCTAAGACGCCGGGAGCCCTCTAATTGTTCGGCCTTATCCCGCCGCGACTGAAGCAGCCGAGACAACCCCGCCGGATGTTCATGCACAGCCACCGTGGGTCATCCCGCCCCTGCTTCTTTTCGCGGTTGACTGGCCTGGTCCGTCCGATATAATTTGGGCATGTCAGATATCGTCGTGGCCCCGCGCGGGCGCGCGGCGGGAGACCTTTATGCGGACGTTGTCGGACAGGCTGCCAGGCTCGGCCGGGCGCACCGGGCAAGAAGCCGGCGCGGGCATTGTCGTCGCGGTATCACACCGCGTGCCTTAGGGCGGCCGATCGAACTGTAACCCAGCGACGGCCCTGAGGCGGAACCGGCTTCAGGGCCTTTTTTTATGGCCTTTTAATAACATAGCGGCGTAGCGGCGTTGTTCCGGTTTTTTCGGTTCTTATTGTAAGCGGATTCGCTTGCGGCCTTCACGGGTACTTCTATGACAGGCAAACGCACAAAGGTTTTTACCTACGACACCACCCTGCGGGACGGTTCGCAGGCGCTGGGGGTGAGCCTTAGCCTCCAAGACAAGCTGCTGATCGCCCAGGCTCTGGACGGGCTTGGAATCGACTACATCGAGGGCGGCTATCCCCTGAGCAATCCCAAGGATGAGTCGTTCTTCCGGGAGGTCCGCAAGCTGCCGATTGGCCACAGCCGCATCGCCGCCTTCGGCATGACGCGCCGCCGCGACAGCCGGGCCGAGACGGACGTCGGCATGACCGCCCTGCTGGAAAGCGAGGCGCCGGTCGTCACGGTCGTGGGCAAGAGTTGGGACCTGCATGTGACCGAGGTCCTTTGCGTGAGCCTCGACGAGAACCTCTCCATGATCGCCGACTCTATCAGCCTGCTGGCCAAGCGCCGGCGAGAGGCCATCTACGACGCCGAGCACTTCTTCGACGGCTGGCTGGCGAATCGCGACTACGCCCTGCGGACACTGCGGGCGGCCCATGAGGCCGGTGCGGCTTGGCTGGTGCTGTGTGACACTAACGGCGGGTCCATGCCGCAACTCGTGGCCGAGGCCGTCGCCGACGTCCGCGCCGCGATGCCCGCCGCCGCGCTTGGCATCCATTGCCACAACGACTGCGGGCTGGCGGTCGCCAATTCCCTAGAGGGTGTGACGCACGGCGTCCGGCAGGTTCAGGGCACCATCAACGGGATCGGCGAGCGGTGCGGCAACGCGGACCTGACGACGCTGATCGGCAACCTGGCCGTCAAGCTGGCCTGCGATGTTCTGCCAGGTAAAGCGATGTCGAGGCTGACGGAGGCCAGCCGGTTTGTCTACGAGGTCGCCAACCTGAACTTCCAGGAGAGCCAGCCTTTCGTCGGCGCGGGGGCCTTTGCCCACAAGGGCGGCATGCACGTTCACGCCGTGCGGCGCCAGGCGAGCACCTACGAGCACATGGACCCGGCCCTGGTGGGCAACGCCCGGCGCGTGCTGGTCAGCGAGCTGTCGGGCGTATCGAACATCGCCGCGACCGTGCCGGAGAAGTTCGGCCTTTCCGGCGACCGGGCGGCCCAGAAGCGAATCCTCGACCGCGTTACGGCCATGGAGAACGAGGGCTACCAGTTCGAGGCCTCCGAGGCCAGCTTCGAGATGCTTATCCGGCGGACGCTCGGTGGCCACTGGCACCGCCGCCTGTGGGAACTCGACCACTACCGGACGGTGATATACAAGCATAATGACGTCCCGGCCGAGACGGAGGCCATCGTCAAGATCCGCATCGGAGAGGCTGTTCCACATACCGTGGCAGAGGGCGACGGGCCGGTAGACTCGCTCTACAAGGCCCTGCACCTGGCCCTTCGTCAGCAGTACCCCGCCGTCGATGAACTGCACCTTGTGGACTACAAGGTTCGCGTGGTGAACACCGCGGCCGGGACAGCCGCCAAGGTTCGCGTTCTCATCGACTGGCACGATGCGGCGACAATGGGGTATTTCGGCTCGGTCGGCGTCAGCGAGAACATTATCGAGGCGTCCTGGCTGGCCGTGACCGACGCGATCGAGTATACGGTTCTCAATTCCGTCAGCCCGCGGGGCGCCAAGCCCCGCGCGAGGAAGAAAGAACGCCCAGGGATAGCAATCCCTGGGACTCGAAGCCTCACGCTCCGCACGCGGAAGAAGAAAACCCGAAAGGCTTGACCGAACATGACTGAGGAACTGGCAACAGTCTACGATTCCAAGAGCGTCGAGGCGGAAGTTTACGCCCTCTGGCAGGCCGAGCGAAGCTTTGCCGCCAACCCAGCCGACCCCAGGTGCGCCTATTGCATCGTGATCCCCCCGCCGAACGTTACGGCCGCGCTGCACCTGGGCCACGCGCTGAACAACACGCTCCAGGACGTGCTGGTTCGCTTCCGCCGCATGCAGCAGTACAACACGCTCTGGATGCCGGGCACCGACCACGCCGGCATCGCCACACAGACCGTCGTGGAAAAGCGGATCATGTCCGAGGAGAACAGGCGCCGCACAGACTTCGCCCGCAAGGATTTCGTTGCCCGAATCCAGGCATGGAAGGACGAGTACGAGGCCAGCATCACCAACCAACTCAAGAAGATGGGCTGCTCGTGCGACTGGGACCGCCAGCGGTTCACAATGGACGAGGTCTGCGCCAAGGCCGTCAGGAGCCTGTTCTTCAAGCTCTTCTCTGACGGCCTGATCTACCGCGGCAAGCGCCTCGTCAACTGGGACCCCGCCACGCAGACGGTCCTTGCCGACGACGAGGTCGAGCATGTCAGCATCGACGGCCACTTCTGGTATTTGCGATATCCTCTGGTCGAGCCTGCGGAGGTTGATGGCAATACCGTTACCCACATCACCGTCGCAACGACGCGGCCTGAAACGATGCTGGGCGACACGGCCGTGGCGATGAACCCGCGGGATCCGCGGGCCGCGGCGCTTGTCGGCAGGAAGGTCCGGCTGCCGATCGTCGGGCGAGAGATTCCCATCATCGCCGACGAGCACGTCGTGCTGCCCGATCCCGGCAGCGCCGACGAGAAGGCAAAGTTTTCCACCGGCTTCCTGAAGGTCACGCCCGCACACGACCCGGACGACTACGCTATTGGCCAGCGGCACCTGGACGAGATTGCCGGCGAGCTGCACCCGGGCGAACAACTCGACGAGGCAACGAAGAACAAACTGGTCTTCATCAACGTGATGGCCCCGGACGGAACGATCAGCGACAAGCACGGCTGGCAGGACGCCGACGCGCCGGAGGCCCAGAACCTGCTCGGCATGGACCGCTTCGAGGCCCGCCAGGCGGTCGTCGAGTTCTTCCGCGCCGAAGGCCTGCTGGAAGAGGTACGCCCCTACCGCCACCCCGTCGGCCACAGCTATCGCAGCCACGTGCCGATCGAGCCGTACCTGTCCGACCAGTGGTACGTGGCGGTGAAGAAAGAGATTTCAAATCCGGAATCTCAAATCTCAAATGCGGAATCTCAAATCTCAAATCCGGAATCTCAAATCTCAAATCCGGAATCTCAGATTTCAGATTGGGTCGCGGACCACGCGGACTTGGTGGAGCAGAAGGACGGCGTCGATTATCTGGCCAACTCCGACGTGCCGGTTGATTCGTTGGCGGGCTTGGCGCTTGCGCCGCTGCTTGACGGGCGTCTGCACTTTACGCCGGAGCGGTACGCCGTGAACTATCGTACCTGGCTGGAGAACCTCCGCGACTGGCCCATCAGCCGGCAGCTCTGGTGGGGACACCAGATACCAGTCTGGTCGGCTGAAATGTCGTTTTATGAGTTCAAGAGCAGATGTGCCCCGGCGCCCGCGTCTTTGATCTCCGAGAGCGGGGAAGCTTGCATTCGCGCGGTCCGAGAGGACGGCAGCATGTTCGCCATCAGCGGCCGCGATGGCGCTTACGAGGAGTTCGCCAGGCTCAGGGATACGGTCCCGCCTGAAGAGCCGCTGCGGTGGTACGTCTGCTTGCGCAACGAGGAATCCGAATTGCTGCGTATGCCGGAAGGCAAGACCAACGAGCAACTGACCGAGGAAGGTGTCCGTCGGGACGAGGAATGGCTGAGCGTCGCATCTGAAAGCAAGAAGGCTACTTGGCAACGCGTCAAGGCCAGCGAATTCCTTGCCGGCGCCGGCTTCGCGCAGGACCCCGACGTCCTCGACACATGGTTTTCTTCCGGCCTCTGGCCGTTCTCGACGCTTGGCTGGCCCGAGCAGACGCCGGAACTGGCGCGGTACTACCCCGGCGACGTGCTTTGCACGGCCCGCGAGATCATCACGCTCTGGGTCAGCCGCATGGTCATGCTCGGGCAGTACTGCTGCGGCGGCATACCGTTCCACGACGTGTTCATTCACGCGATGATCCAGGACGGACAAGGCCGCAAGATGTCCAAGAGCCTGGGCAACGGGATCGACCCGCTGGTGGTCATCGACAGCCATGGCGCCGATGCGATGCGGTTCACGCTGGTCTCGATGACCACCCAGACGCAGGACGTCCGCATGCCGCTCAAGGAGATCGAGTTGCCCGACGGGCGAAAGGTCAACAGCTCCGAGAAGTTCGACCTCGGGCGCAACTTCTGCAACAAGCTCTGGAATGCCTCGCGGTTCGCGCTTATGAACCTCGCGGGCGCGCCGCCCTGGCAGACCATCGGCCCCAAGGCCAACCTCGCCGACGCGTGGATCCTCAGCCGGCTCAACTCCACAATCCGCGACACCACGGCCGCAATCGAGTCGTTCCGGTTCAACGAACTGGCCGACACGCTCTACCACTTCATGTGGGACGACCTGTGCGACTGGTATCTGGAGATCGCCAAGATGCGGATCGGCAAGGGCGCCCAAGAGCCCAAGGCCGTGCTCGCCCACTGCCTTGACGTGCTGCTGCGCCTGCTGCACCCGATAATGCCGTTCATCACGGAGGAAATCTGGGGCAAGCTCAACAGCGTCGCGCCCGATCGAGGGCCCACCGGCGAGAGGGCCGAGAGGCTGCTGGTGACCGCCCAGTGGCCTTACGCGGACGCCGCCGCGATCAGCCAGTCGGTCGAGGACGAGTTCGCCCTGCTCCAGGACATCATCCGGCAAATCCGCAACGCCCGCATCGAGCACAACGTCCCGCCGAAGCAGGCGGTCAACCTGGCCGTTGAGGCCAGCGGCACGCTGGCGAACCTCATCAGCGAGAACGCCGACCTGATGCGCAGCCTGGCCAATGTGGACCGCGTCAGCGTCCAAGCCCATCTGGGCGAGCGGCCCGCCAACGCCGCCGCCATCAGCTCCGGCGGCGCCAGGCTATACGTCCTGGACATCATCGACGCCGCGGCCGAACTGTCCCGGCTGACAAAGCAGGCCGAGACGCTGCGAAAAGGTATCGGCGCGATCGAGGGCAAGCTTGGAAACGACAACTTCCTTGCCAAGGCCCCAGCCGACCTCGTCCAGCGGGAGCGCGATCGCATGGCTAAACTCAAGGCGGAGCTTGCGGCCGTGGACGCGGGATTGGCGGCG
>CAZSBS010000172.1:0-10557 GCA_964605095.1 uncultured Planctomycetaceae bacterium
CTGGCTCGTCCTCGGCGACGGCCGACCTGCTACACAAAAACTTAAACTGCTCTAATCAGATGCGCGTGCCGCGGCATCCGAGCCCAAGAGTCAGCACGGCGACCAGATTCAGCAAGCGTCCCGCGTGCGAGTGGTTAACCACAACTCCTCTATCCCTTGACGCTTCCTGATTTCAGCTCAAACGACCTTACCGCGACGCCTCTCTGGAACGGTGCCGAGATCCTCAACGTTTGCGTGCCCCTTTTCAGTTTTATCTCCGCTGCCGGGGTGGTTCCCCATAACCCGGTCGTGTCAGGAACCTTGACGGTTCCCAGTTTGTTGCCCCCGATGCTGATATTCAGAACCTGGTCGAGATTCGGCGCCGCGACCTTGATCGCCAGAGAATATGTTCCCGCCGCGGGCACGTTGAGAGTGTACTCCACCCAACTATCCTGCACGTTCTTCTGGAAGTTCACCTGTTTGCCGCCAGTGTAACAATCAAGGACGCGGACGCCGGACGTGCCGGAAAACGCGGCCGCGTCAACATGTATTGCTCCCGGCGTGATCCTGACCGGCACCTTGGGCACAGTCGCCTTGGCAGCTTTTGCCGCCTCGATACGCAGTTCCTTTTCGGCCTCCGCCGCATTTGCCGAGGCCGTGACATCCGTCTTCACTGCCGGCGTCGACTGCTGGATCTTGTGGGCAACCGCCATGACCGCGTCCGCCTGCTCCTTGGGTGCAAGCGCGGCGGCAAGCCAGCGCAGGTGTTCAACCTGGGAGAATATGGCCGCGTGCGACCGCTGTTCCACTGCCGAGAGGAACTCGAGGCCTGACATCCCCACGAGCTTCGAAAACTGCCAGCCGCGGCCATAGCCGACCTTCCAGGCGCTGCCCGGCTGAGGCTCCATCATCGGATAGGCCGTCTTGTAGGCCACGCAGGCATGGGCGGGCTGGCCCACCCCGATGGCCGGGATGCCGAACGCCTGGCAGATCATCACGGCCCATGACGACCTGGGGCCGCACTTGCCGCCGCCCGCCAGCACGTTCTTGTAACTGTTGTCAAATTGAACCGGCGAATTTCTGCGCCACACCTCGCTGGTCGAGTTGACCACCAACTCGTTTTTTCTAAGGTCAGGCCGCCAGGTGTTGATCATTTGGCGCGCCCAGGCCAAGTCCTCGTCCGATGCGCCTGACTGAACAACCTTCTGATATTCCCAAACGGTAAGATTGTTGAAACTCGGAAACAGTTCCTTGTTCTTCTGGGCGGTCTTGAAGTGCTTGTAGCGCCCCACGGGGTCAGCGGGCGTTTTTGCCTGGCCGGCGCCCGGACTGCCCGTTCCTGGGGGGGCAAGAGCAGTTGCGATGGCAAGCCGCAGATACAAGCCGTCCTTCGAGTCCGGATCGGCATCGAAGATATTCTTCCATATCTCCAGTGATCGAACAGGCAGCGTGTAACTGTTCTGTTCCCGGGCGGCCAGCCCCAAAGGAACGGCGCCTTCCAAATACAGATCCATGGCCTGCCTGTTCTTCAGAAGCCAGGCCAGGAATACCTGGTTGGCTGGATTTGCCTTGGCAAAGGCTCCCAGTTGATCCGCGCCGATCTTGGAAATGAGTTGCCTTTGATCCACCGTGCAGGCAAAAACCGGATCCTTGAGAAGGTTCGTCATGGCCGGTTCGCCAATCTTGCCGGCCGCGGCCTTGGTATTGAGCCATGCAGTGGCGTTGGTCAAGTATGCGGCAAAATCAGCGGCCTTGATGGCTGCGTCCAAATCCGTGGCATTGGGTTGCCAGGCTTGGAGCGTCGTGGGAAGCGACCACAAAATGGTGGAAGCGAGGAGGAACTTGAATGTTGATTTCCCAAGTGCTTTCATAAGTGCGATTCCGGCGTGATGCCGTTTCTTGTTGTTGAGGTCAATACGGACGTTTTCCTATTCCTGGTTACTTCGAGCTGCCCCGTTTCGACGGGGCAACGTTCCGCAGTTTCGGCTGATCTTTCGCGGCTTCGATGGCCTTGATGGCGTCTTCGACGGCGCCGACTCTCCTGTTATTGAGTTCGCCGGCGGGATATTCGCCCCTCTTGCATTGATCGTTGAGGGCAACGATCAACTCTTTGAGTCCCGGCACCGCTTCGCGGGCGGCCTTGCCATAGCTCATTATCTCCTTCATGATTTCCCCGGTCCTGCTTTCGCTGCCGTGGCCGCCCTGGGTCTTGGCGAAAATGACGCCCGCCTCGATGCCCTCTTTGTAGTGATACTTCGTCAGTGCCCTGAAGGCTCCCATGCGGATCTCGTTGCCAAACATAGTGTCGGCGGGGCACGGCGTCTTGACGGCGGTGAGGATGTCCGGCGCCAGCGCCTCCATATCCGCCAATGTCAGGCGGTTTTCGAAAAAGCCTCTCAGCGTTGCCCGCGCCATTCCATCGGGGTTTCCAGCCACGGCCCGGACGGCCGCGTAGAGCAGCTTTGGATCGGCTTGCCTGAGGGCGTCCGCCAGCGGCCCCTGGAACAATGCGGCAGCCAACTGGCCATTTGAGATCTGGACGGGATCGGCCCAGGCGATCGGCTTGAGGGGCTCGGCCGTGTCGGCCACCGCCTTGAGTATGGCGGGCAGGGCCGGCCTCGCCTCGCCTCCCATGTTCCTGATGGCCTTTGCCGCCTTGTACCGCGCCCAACGGTCGTTATTGGAGAGCTGCCGGATCAATACGGGCATCGCCTCGGCGCTCTTGATGTAACCGAGCGCCTCACATGCGCCTTGGCAGATATGCGCATCTTTGCCTGCCGCCATGGCGATCAGTTGGGGCACCATCGCTTTTGCCTCGGGGCGCCTGGCCAACTCCTCCGCCGCCCAGCCGCGGACGATGGGCGACCAGTCGCTGAATGCCGCCACGAGTTGCTTCGGCGTCATTTCCTTGCGGTCCGTATCGAATCGGCCGGAGGCGACGGCGTCCACCACCTCCTCCTTGCTGAGCAAGTTCGCCGGATTCGCGTCCCGGCCAGTGATGACGAGCTTCTTAAGCGGCAGCGAATACGTGAGGACATACGAGGCGGTCGGACTCAGGCCGTCGTAGCTGCTCTTGCCGTAATAGGTGTTGTCGTCCGTACTGCCGGGCCCGTATTGCTCGCCGCCGTCATAGGTGAACGACCCATCGCAGCGCCGCACCAGGTCGAGGTGCCATGAGGCCTCCTTGAAAAACGCCGCCGCCGCGGCCGGACCGCCCACATTGGCGCCCAGCGCGCCCCACAAATAACTGAATCCCTGCCCGGTGTGCCCGCATTCCCGGCTGCGGTAGCCGGCGGTGGCCATCTTCGCGAAGAACTGCGCTTCCCTGACCCGGTTGCCCTGGATGCCGAACAACAGGGCGGAGATGGAGTTCTTGCCATTATTCTCATGGTATGGCCACGGCTCGTGCTCGCCGTAGGGGATGGCCCCCTTGTCCACGAAGTAGCCGAAGAACTTGGACGCCCGCTCGATGGCGGGCGCCACCTCGGGATCCCTCACGCCGCATTTGCTGCCCATGATGATCGAGAGGTTGGCCGGCAGCCCCGCCATGTTGACCGGGCCGTAGGGCGGGATCGATCCGTGCAGCTTGCCATCGGCCGTCAGGCGCGAAATGCCATGCCCGAATGTGCCATACATGCCCTGACCCTTGGCGAGCGTGACCGTATACTCATTGATGGCGTGCCGCACTTCCTTGTCGCCGGTGAGCAGGTAATACTCGCAGAGGAAGAGGTTCCGGTATCCCCAGTCCCAGATCACCATCCCGTCCTTCAATTCCAGCTTCAGCGTGGTCGGCCCCACCTTGTGAGCGAAATCCCGCACGCGGGGCATGTACTCAGGATTGCCGGTCGCCATCAGCGCCAGGCCGTTTACCATGCCACACCAGCTATTTTCCAACGGCTCTTTTTCGAGAACCTTGCAGGCCTCGTCGAAGATGCGCTGCGACTTGGGGCACTTGTACGGCGCGGTGTCGCTGTAGGTCCCCATGACTCTCAGCTTGAGTTGCACCTGGTCAGTCTTTCCGGCCCGCCAGCGAGTCAACTTCAGTATGCCGCCATTGGCCTGCTTCTCGGCCTCCTGAATCGCATAGGCTATGCTCTTGCGGGCGTCGTCGCCGAACAGCTTGCCGCCGGCGCCGAGGATGACGTCGTCCACTTTCATCACGCCATCCGCCGGCGACTTGGCCCCGACATGGGTCACCAGGATCTGCCGGCTGGCGGCCGTGGTCCGCCCCTGAAGGCTATCCAGGTAAGTCGCCGGCTTGGTGTAAATCCAGCCGCGAAGCCCCGTGGCGCCCAGGTTGTAAGTTCCCCTGCGATTCACACCGGTGGTTTCGCCTTTGGTGAGATCCGGCGGCGTATTATCAGATCTCGCAGATCGCGCCGCTGCCGCCGCGGATGCGCCAATGGCCAGCGCCGCAATGATGCTCCCAACCCGGATGAGCCAATGAGATCTGTTTGCCATTCTGTTTGCCATGTCGTTTCAACCTCGTTCTGTGTGCGCTGCGCACTGTCCATTTCCGACTCAACCTTTACACGCCTGCTTATTTCGGCAGCAGTTCCTTCATCGCTTTGCCCAGGGCATCGCCGATGAGGAAGTACGTTTCCGCGTTCTTGAACTCGTGGTAGCCTTCCCCCGTAGGGGAATCCTTCTCGGCCCGCACGAAGTCGTGCGTCTCGACGAACTTGACCGTGCCCGCGAACTCCGCCCGGGAGGCCGCGTCCTTCTGCGCTTTTCGGATCGCCAGTGCGGCAGCCTCCTTGCAGTCGGCGCCCCACGGGCCGGTGAACTCGCCTATCACCACCGGCAGCTTGGGCGCCTTCAAGTCCCGGCGCACGTCATTGATGAGGTTCACGAGATTCTGCTCATATTCCGGCACGGCGCTCTTCGGGTTGCAGAAGTCGTTCCAGCCATGCCACCAGACAAAGCCGGCGAGTTCGTAGCCGCCGCCCGCGTAGCCGGGAAACTGAGCCTTGATGTCGCCGAGGACCATCTTCACCGTGGCCAGCATCTCCGTATAGAACGGCCCCACCTTGCCGCCGGAACTGGGCGGGCGGAAATCCTTGTACAGATCCCGGCCGCCCCAGGCCGTCTTTATTATCAACACCTGATTGTCGAAATGGTTCCCCAGCAAATGGCCGAACTGCATCTCCGGGCCAAACCATTCTCTGCTGCCGAGAGCCCAGCCGTAGCCGAACTCCAGCACACCGTGCCGGCTGCCGAATTCGTTCACGTCGTACACCCAGACATCGTCGCGTTTCTCGGCCCAATTGCCCTTGGCATCGACCCAGTCCTTCAGCATGGTCGCCTTGGCGGGGTCTTTCAGCATGGCCGTCAGCGTGCCCGGCTTTTCGCTGCCGTCCTTGTCCTTCATCGTCACGACGCCCTGGCCTTGCATATTCGACTGGCCGGCGAGGATGAAGACCTTGACGGGCTTGGCGGCCCGAGCGGCCGCGGCAGTCGCCAATGACGCAAAGACCGCTGCCGCCAGGGCGATAAACAGCACTTGCTTGCTCATGCTTACTACTCCTTCGCAACGGGTTGGGATATCAGTTGGTACAATAGAACCATGCCTGCCGTCTCGCAGGCGCCGCCAGCCTCCCATGGCCGTGGGGTCATTATATTGGCATGCCTGCCGGGGGCATACGGCAATTCCTACTGCAATTCCTCAAAGCGGAGGGGACTTGCCTTGGCGCGCGGCATCGGCCGGGGTCCGGGCCGGCGGGGGGGCCGCCGACGTACTCGCCCCCGCCGGCCGCGCCACGTGCGGGAAAGCCGCGGGCGGTATGGTTCAATGGTCCCTTTCCTGTGGTGCCATGCTTCCGTCTAGGAAGCATGTCCGGGCTCAGAGGGTCAAGACATGCTTCCGCAAAGCCGGAAGCATTGCACCGCGAAAGCGAAGCGCGGCGCCGCGGTCCGCGCTGCCTGGAACCGTGCCGCGGGCCTCTACAAAGTCAATCGCGGCCTGGATCGTGGCTGGCTCCTGCCGCGCTGTCAGGCGACAGTCACATCGATCTTCTGGCCAGCCGTGATTACCGCATCCGCCGCCAGATCGATCAAAAGCTTGCCGTTTTCGACGCGATGCTTGCAGGCCGCCTCCGCGCCGTTGGCGGTCACGCGGACGCTCTTGGGGTTGGCCTTGTCGGCCAGGGCGAAGGCCAGGCTGCGCAGCCGAAGCTTGCCCCACTTCAACTCGATGGCGTTGTGCTGTCCGGCGTCGTCGCGCTGCTGGCTGAATGTTCCCCAGCCCTCGGCTGAGGTGAAGGCGGCGCGGAAGTTCTCGGCCGTCAGGCGGGGCGAGAATGCCAGGTAACCCTTCGGGCCGTGATACTCGTATCCGCATGTCGCCAGGAACACGCCGTAGCTGGCCATGGCGCGGGCGTAGTGGTCGCCGCACTCGACCTCGTTCCACGGATTCCGCCGCGAGGCGTGGTAGCGGTCGTGGATCGCGCGGGTGATGGCCAGGCCCTCCTGGACCATGCCTTCGCAGATCATGTGCCATGCCACCTGGTACTCGAAACCGGTCATGCACTCGTTGAAGTAGTAGTCGTAGCCCGTCTGGACGCGTGCGGCGTCGCCCTTGGGCCAGGAGCACATCAGCAGCCCGGCCTCGCCGGCCAGGGCGTACCACCGGCCTGGCTTGTTCTTTTCGCGGTACGGTCCGACGTCCGGCGTGAAGTTGTATCGCCACAGCGACGCCAGCGCCTTTTTCACGTTGGCCTCGTCGAGGATGCGGCCCAGCCCAATTTGCCACGCCCAGCTTTGGCCGAGGACCTGGTCGATCTCGCAGCCATTGTACGAGCCGACGGTCTTGACGTGGTCCTTGTCCGGGATCTGGTAGTAGTACTCGCCGTTGAACAGCTCGCGGTCGATGTTCTTGCCGCCGCGCTCGACGATCTGGTGCATTTGGGCGGCATAGGTTTTGTCGCCCATTTCCGTGGCCATGGCCTCGCAGGCGCGGGCGGCGGCAACGTAGAGGGAACTTAGCCAGGCGATCTTTCCGAACCAGGCCTGATCGAGCGTGTTATGCTGCCCGCCTTCGAGAATCCCCTCGCCGTCGTCCATGTGGACCAGGCACTGCATGGCCAGCTTGATCTTCGGCCAGAGCTCCTTGAGAAAGGCGCTGTCGGCTGACATCTGGTGCTCGCGGTACGCGCGGAGGATGCAGCCCGCCTGCCCGTCGACAGCCAGGCCGTTGCCCTCGCCGCGGTGGTTGATCACGCCGGTGTTGGGGTCTATGGCCAGGCCGAAGTCGGTCCGCCGGCGCAGGTCGCGCTCCAGTTGCGGGAACAGCCGGGCGACCGCTTGGGCGTAATGCCACACGTGAGTGCAAGTGCCCGCGCAGCATCCGACGCCTTCCCAACCGTAGAACCGCCCGGTCTTGAACCAGTGGCAGGTCGAGGTGGCCAGGGTGGAGGTGTTGGTCATCGTGCGGTCGAGGAACCAGTAGGGCAGAGTGGAATCGTACCAGGTGTCGCGCCAGAGCCGTGTCTGCCCGCTGAGCGAATCGAAGTTCTTGGCCACGTGCCTGGCCACCTCGGCCGCCGACTCAAACCGCGTGGCGTAGAATCGCCCGCCGTCCTTGAGCCGCAGATTCGGGAATCGCCAGGCCAGCACGAACGTGACGGTCGCCTCCTGACCGGGCGCCAGCGACAGCTTTCGGCCCAGGGCGCCGATGAGCTTCTTGTCCATCGGCTCGGACGCCTCGGCCACGGCGGCAAGCGAGCCCCGCGGCGCCTTGCCATCGGGCACCGCCGCGGCGCCCACGTCGGATGCCTCGGAACCGAGCAGCCCCAGCCCCATCGTGCCAAAGTCGTGCTGGCCGCCAAGCGTGGCGTCGGGGGCCGGCTGTTTGTCGCTGAACACGATTTCGGCCACGCCGACGTTGCCCCATCCCCCGCTCTGGTTATCAATGATTTCCAGCCGGGCGGTTTTGCCCTGCACGTCCCGCACGTCAAAGCAGTCGCGGCGCATTGCGTTGCTGTTGTGGCCTGTGGCCGAGCGGACGGCCTTGCCGTCGACCAGGAGATTGATGCCGGTCTTGCCGGGATGCTGCCCGCCGCCGATCCAAAAATTGATGAAGTTCCGCTCGATGGTGAACGGCTTGCTGGTGAGCGTGCCGGTCGCGGCGTCCTTCGCCTCGACGGAATCGCCCGGGGCGGTGGCGTGGGAGTTGACCACCCGCGGGCCCTTCGAGCCGACGTCGCCCTGGTACTCCGGGATTGCCGACTTGAGGATCGGCCCCTTGCCGAAAGCCGTCCCGGTTACTTCCCAGCCCTGGTAGGTTTCCTTCTGGAAGTCCTCGTAGACGACATCCGCCCGCGGCTGGGCGGCGAGCTTGGGCGGTTGGGGCGCGGCCACGGCACAGTCGAGCCATAGAACGTCCGGCTGGCGGAGGATGCGGTTTGCCCGCTGGCCATCCCCGCCCTTGGCGCTGTACAGGCAGACCGCGTTTTGCAGCCAGCCGATCAATTCCGCCTCAATCTTTTCACCGCCAGTGTTCTTGACGGTATATCGCATGACGGTCGCCGGCAGACTCGATGCCTCGGCGTCCAGCGGCACCAGCGGCGAGAACGCCTCCAGCGACACAGCCAGCGGCGTCCCGGGGTCGCGGTATTCGACCAGGCCGATGGGATACTCGCCGCGGAACGAGATGTCGGAGAACCCCGTGTGATCCAGCGGGCGGAACTCGGTCTTCCCGGCCGCGGAGATGCGCAGCCCGAACCCCTGCTCCAACGGGAAGTCCGGTTTGGGGGGATTCGCATAGTTCCCGTCGCCCGTGCCGATCCTCTTGTTGAAGATGTCCCAATGCCAGAGCTTGCCGTCGCCGCCCAGGTAGAGTTGGCCCGCGCAGATGCCGCCAACGGGCATGCCGATCTTCTCCAGTTCGGCCCCGCGGTAGATCGTGCGCGTGCCCCGGGCGAAGAGCGATTGCACCCAGGCCGGGTCGAGCTTCTTGTCGGCCGGGACGAGCTTCTCGAAGTCGCTCGCCTCGAACGGCCCCGCCATCACCGACATGCGAGGCGACAGACCTGCCGCCGCGCCCACCGCGACCATCTTGAGAAAGTCGCGACGCTGGATCACGCTGCCACAGCCCGGCTGGCAGGAACACTTCTGGACCTCGGACTTGCTTTGGGCTTCGGACCTGCTTTCGGTTTCGTTGCTCACCGGATTGCTCCCGTCATGGTTAGAGTTCTTTGGCTCCTTGCGTCTACGGGCGCAGAGCCCAGAAAAACGCGAGAGCCAACTGCTTGCCGGTAACCACCCCGACAGTACCTACCATTACAGCCGGACAAAGCGGCAAAGTCAACGCTTGGAGGCGCACTCAAACTCCCGGCACTCGGAGTTCGAGCAGCACGTCCGGTTTGCCATTGCCCGCTCACTTCGCGGTTGCGGGAATTGCCTGTAGTTCCTGGAAGGCCGTGTTCTCGCCACCAATCTCGCCTGTGATGGGGAAAACCTTCCACACGAGCCACCGGTAACTGCCCACGGACTTGCCCGCGCTTTGGCGAATGCTGGTGGCCTGGAATTCGAGCGGCTCAATCTCACGGGTGTCCACGGCGATAATCGGCGTGAAAACTGCCGCATCGGCGACATTCCAGCCCGGATCGGTTGCGGCCGTGCTGCCATAAAGAACATAGTTCTGCTTGGCACGGTTCCTTCCGCCGGATGAAAACGTGTCGATCCGGGCAATGCTGCGCACCGAGCCAAGATCGAGTTTGTAGGCGCCGGATATCACGCCGTTGGCGAAGATCGGGCCGAAGCCCTTGACGATTTTGCCATCGACGAGGGCGTCGATCGGATCGTTCCTGGGAACGGCTCCTCCGGCGGACACTTTCGCCGGAATCTTGGCCGGTGCCGAAGCCACGCCGACCGTCTTGAACTCGGGAGCCGCCGAACATTCAGTGACGGCATACGCGTAATCACTCAACTGGACGGTCAGCGGTTTCTGCTGGCGGCTTACCGTGAGGGCCAGCTTCTTGCCTGCCGCCTGGTCCGCGAGAGTTCGCATCTCCTCGACCGTGCGCACTTTTTTGCCGTTGCAAGCGAGGATAACGTCGTCCTTTTTCAGGCCGGCCTTGGCGGCCTGGCTGCCGGCAGGCACATTTAGCTGGAGCACGCCGCCTTCAGCAGCCAGGCCGTAGGCCGCGCGGTCGTCATCGCCTGAAAGGCTGCGAGCCTTGGCCTGCCAGAGAAGCCTGACCGCCGGCTTGAGCCTGGGGATCGGGCCGGAGAACGTCAACTTGATCGGGTAGGCGTTGCATTCATAGGGCGCCTTGGGAGGCAGAGTGATCTGGAGCGAATCGGTATCCTGGCGGTAGGACAGTTTGCCCGGCGCCGAGACCAGCGACACGCTCTGAAGCCCCTTCATGCTGAAACGGTATTCGTTGAGGGTCTTGATCCGGACGGTGGCCCCGTCGCCGGGCCAGCCCATGACCGTGGCATACAGAGTGGTGTTTGCCTTGTTCCGCGTGAACCGAATATCCAGCGGAGTCAGGGCGCCGATGCCGTTGAGGTTGTTGGAACCCTCGCCGAACGCCTCCCACGTGCGAGTCGAGAAGATCGCTTCTCCGATCAGAT
>CAZSBS010000173.1:0-10500 GCA_964605095.1 uncultured Planctomycetaceae bacterium
CATGTATATAATTCGGACGGCGTGTCGCATTCACTCCCCGCCTGAGAGGCATGCGGCGTTCGCGCTTACGCCTTCCTGTGCTCGACCCAACGAAGGATCACGATACGGCTCATTCAGCTTCAATACCCAGTATGTCGCCTCTGCCAGGTGGCGGCCAACCGCCCCCACGGCCTTGGAATGGCCCCGCTTGTAACGCAGTCGCCGGTAAAGCTGGCTCACGTGACGCTCCGGCTTGCGAGAGGCATGAAGTGCCACGCAGTTGCCGGCCTCGATAAACGCCCACTTCAAGTATCGATTCACGTCCGGGCGCAGTCGGCCAAAGCGGGTCTTGCCGCCGCTGGAATGCACCCGCGGCGTGGTGCCCGCATACGACGCCAGACGCTCGGCCCTGGCAAAACGCTCGATGTCCCCGATCTCCATCGCAATGACCCCCGCCAAAATCAGCCCGATCCCCGGCAGGGTCTGTATCAGGCCGATCTGCGGCGTGATCTCCATGAGCTCTTCCAGCCGCTTTTCCTGTTGGCCGATCTGGCGGTTCACCAGCTCCAGTTGGTCCCAGAGCAATTCCGAGCACCAGCGCGTCTGGTCGGGCAGTTTGGCCTGCAACTCGGGCCACTGCCGGCGAGCCTCCGCGCCGAAGTTGTCACTGCAATCATCGATGTCCAGCCCGTACTTCGACAGCGTCGCCAGGAGACGATTCTTCAAACGCGTGCGGTGCTGTGTCAGAACCATGCGGGTGCGGGTCACCTCGCGAAGGTCCCGCATGTCGGCCGGGGCGATCCACACCGTCGGCAGCGTGCCGTTGCGTTGCAGGCGGTTGAGCCCGTGGACGTCCAGTTTGTCGGTCTTGTTGATCATGCCCATCATCAGCTTGGCCTTGCGGGGATGCACCAGCGCCGGCACCAGGCCAGCCTGCTCAATCTCCTGCACGATCCAGTACCAACTGCCCATGGCCTCCACGGCAACAGTGGTGCCGGGCTGGCAACCTGCCAGGGCCTCGCGGATGGCCCCGGCAGAGTGCTCGATGCGCTGCTGAGCCACCCGTCCCGACCCGACTGCTTCTCGTTCCATCAGGGTGTAGTGCTTGTGACTATCAAATGCGATATACTCGTTCATGGCGCGGCTCCTTACCTCATAGAAGGTGTCCAAGCCGTCAGGATACCCTGATGGCCGGAGCCGCGCTTTCATATATTCACTCCATATGGTCGCGCCTTCTCGCAGCTCTTGTCCCAGAATTGAAACCCTCTCTCTAACAACGTACGCTGAAGCACAGCACCGGATTCATCGATCCCCGCGTAACAAAGTGCATCAGCTATCTGACCGCCGGTCAGAACTTGCGTGTCGCCAGGGCGAAGCCGACCACGGCGACGACCAGCACCACGATGACCGCCACAAGTATCAGGATCGTCCGGACGATGTTCAGGGCCGGGCGATGACGTTCGAGCGACGTCGCGTGAACCGGGCGCCGCGAGCGATCCTGCGATGGTTCCTCTTGCTTTTCCGCGAATATCCCGGCCGGAAGCATTACAGTGTCGGCCAGGCCCGCGCTGCTTTCCTCGGGCAAAATGAACTCGTCGGGGAGGGGCTTTTCGCCGACGCCCGGAGGCGGGGGGATGCTGGCGTGGTTGGTGTCGTCGGCGTTGGCATGTGCCGGGCCGAACGCGGCCGTCAGGGCGATGAGCGCGTCATTGGCGGCGGGGATGGCGACGGTTTGCTTGCAGTGCGGGCAGCGCCCCTTCCTGCCGCCGTAGCGGTCGTCCACGCGGACGGATTTCCGGCAGTGCTCGCACGTGAAGTGGATCATCTCGATACCGCCATATTGCCTCTGTCTGGCCTGGCTGCAATGGTCCCTTGAATCACAGATTCAATGTACGTTTGTTTTGCCAGGGCGGGCAAGCAAAATAGTGCGGGTTACGGGAAGTGTATGCGGTCCTTGGGTTCGAGCGTTTCGTTGGGGCGGTATAGCAGGGCGGTCCGGCCAACCACGCCTGCGCAGAGGGCGCCGGCGGTTTCGGCGATTTGTCCGGCCAGGGCGTCGCGCCACTTGCCTGGCCCGGCGGGAAGGCGGACCTTGACCAGTTCCTGGTGGTCCAGCAGTTCTCGCACCGCCGCGACGAACGCCTCGCTGACGCCGGCCTTGCCGACCGACGCGAGCACGTCGAGCCCCTGGCCTATGCCGCGAAGGTGTCGCTTCTGCTTTCCTGTGATTTCCTGCATTGGCGTTCTCCAAGAACGTGTATAAAAACCGGCGTTGCCCGTGCGACTCATGGGCAAGATGCCCATGCCACGGCGGCGGCCTGTCAGTTGCCCTTGCCAAGCGCCGCGATTGGCCGGAGGTGTTTCTGTACCGTCTGCTCATCCAGCGGCTCGTCCGACGAGAACCGCAGCACGGCCCCGCGCTCGTGCTCGGCGGTGATGATGATTGCCCTGGGGCTGACGACCTCGAACGGAGTTTCGATCCGCTTGTGCGCCAGCACGAAGTAGCTCGCGCCGAGGCGTCCGGCCAGTTCATCGATCTGTTCGGGCGTCTGGTTGCGTCCCCACGTCCACTCGTAGACGCACCCGCCGCGTGCGAGGCTCTGCGGCGTGTACGGCCCCGCGGGCACGTCCTTGCCGGCCAGGCTCATTCGCTGCGGGGTCGGCAGGGTGTGGAGCATCATAACGCCGCCCGGCGTGGTGGCGGCGATTGGGATCGACAGGAGAAACTCGTTAATGGCCGCCAGGACTTCCCCGGCCGCGTCAGGCTCCACGGAACTTTTCACGCCCGCCGCGAAGGCCTCGCAGACGCCGCGTCCGCCTTTGGTGATCTCGTTGCCGGTGGCCTGGGCGACATCGTGGTTGCCCAGCAGGAATATCACCTGCTCGGGGTGGGCGAGCTTGAGCCTGGCCGCGCGAAGCAGCACGTCTATGCTGCGGTCGGCGCCCGTGCGGGCGTCCGGATCGCCGTGGACGATCTCCTGGAGAACCAGCCTGCGGTCGGGCCGGGCCGGCAGATCGGCGAAGGCGATGATCTTCATGAGGTTCTGGCGATGCCCATGAAGGTCGCCCGTGGCGATAACCTCCTTGCCGGCCTCGATCGCCAGCGTGTTGCCGGCGCGGCGCGGATCCTCGGCGTTTAGCCTTGCCGCCTGACGGAAGATGTCTGCCAACGGGTGGGACATTGGCGCCTCAGATGCTGACCTCGGTGTCCCGGGCCATCTGCTTGGAGATGAGCGTCAGCCGGGAGACGACCTCGTTCATGGACGAGGGCCTCTGGACAGGGTTGAGTTCGACGCAGTCGGCGATGAGCTTGCTCAGCGACTTGGGCACGCCGGGGTTGAACTGCTCGACGGGCAGGATTCTCTGGCCGGTGTTTAGCGTCAGCGAGCCCTCCTTTGGCAGCACGGTCGGGATGGGTCTGCCGGCGAGGGTCCAGTAGAGCGTCGCGCCGAAGTTGAACACGTCCGTCCGCCCGTCGAGGGGCCGGCGATGCACCTGCTCGGGCGCGATGAAGTCCGGCGTGCCCTGGATGCGGGCCTTGACCGTGCCGATCGGGCAGCTCTGGCCGAAATCGATCACCTTCACCACGGCGTCCTTTGAGACGATGATGTTGTTGGGCTTGGTGTCGGCGTGGACGAAGCCCTTGGCGTTCATGTCGCAAAGGGCCAAGCCGACCTCCAGGAAAACCCGCATGGTCTCGGGCACGCCGGATGGGCGGGATTGCTGGATGCTCTGGCCCTGGACGTACTCCATGACCACGCGGACTTCCGTTAACGAAATCCAGCGGCGCACGCGCTGGAGGGCCAGGATCCTGCGGATGGCCGGGTGATTGAACTGCGATCCGACCTCGTACTCGTTGATGGCTTGATCCAGAAAACGGGTGTCATCGGAAGTGCGTTTCACGACCTGTTTAAGCGCAACCACTTCATCAGTTGCGATGTTGCGGACTTGCCAAATGGTGCTTCTTGCACCGCTGCCGAGAAACTGAATAACTTGGTAGCCGGGCAACTCGAGTGTCGGGGTTAAGCTCATTTACTTGTTATTCTTAGCACTTGAAGCTCTAGCGGATGGAAGAAAAACTGTGCCTGGCGACCGTGAGCCAACGAGCACGGCTAAACGGTTAAGGATACGGCAAATCGTCGGCCCATCCAATTGGAAAGTTCACCCGGAACCGAAAAATTAGAGCAGCAATTTCCCGCTGGCCGGCTGTCAGGGGCCTCAATGGCTTTCACGCGATGCCCGCCGGCGGTACAATCCTGGCCTCGCGAAGGAAGCTCATGATGAAAGTCGGGACACGCAAGGTGCTGTTTTTCTCGGTTAAGCTGGTCGTGGCCGGCATCCTGCTGACGTGGGTGGTCGCCCAGGTCCACTGGCGCGATTACGTCCAGACCCGCGACGGGCGCCACAGCTATGCCGTGGTCCAGCCGCCGGGCGCCGTGGCATCCGAGGGCACTCTGCGCGTGGATGTCGGTGCGTGGTGGGCCGAGAGTATCGAGGCCCGCCCGGCCTCGGACTTTCAGAGCGTCCCGGGCGGGCAGGTGGTGAGGCCGGGCTTCGCCACAAGCCTGCGGGCCATCAACGTCGCTCTGGCGGCGGCGGGGACCCTGGCCTTTGGGGTCGCATTGCTGCTGATAGCCGTCAGGTGGCGCATGCTGCTGAAAATACAGGACGTTAACGTCCCGCTATGGGAAGTGATGCGGCTGACATTCCTTGGCCAGTTCTTCAACGCGATCGTGCCGGGCACTGTCGGCGGGGATCTGGTCAAGGCCTACTATGTCGCCAAGCACACGCCCAAGGTCGCGGCCGTCATAGTCAGCATCTTCGTCGATCGCCTTATGGGGCTTGTCGAGCTGTCCCTGATGGCCGGGACGATGCTGGGCCTGCTGCTTTTGGGCGGGCAGCGAAGCTTCGAGGAGTTCCGCCTCCCCGCCATCTGCATGGGCGTTATCCTGCTGGCTGTGGCGGGGATGCTTACGTTCCTGCTCAGCCGGCGCTTCCGCCGGGCACTTCACCTGGACAAGCTCTACCGGCGGATGCCGATCGCCCACCACATCGCCGCCGCCGGCGACGCGGCCTTGCGATACCGGCAGCGGCTGGGAACGATGGCATGGGCGGTGGCGGTGTCTGTGGTCTCGCATTTGGCGTTCGTGGGCTTCGTGGCGTTGATGGGCGCCAGCCTGTCCATGCCCGCGGGCCCGATGGAATACTTCCTCTATGTGCCGCTGATATACATCATCGGGGCGATTCCACTGACGCCCGGCGGCGTCGGATGGGTCGAGAACTGGTACCTGCGGTTCTTCGAGAGCCCCGTCTGCGGGGCCAGCACGATACTGGTCCTGGCATTGCTGGCAAGGCTCGTGCCGATGATCTGGGGCCTGCCGGGAGCCATTGTGGCTGTTACGGGCGCCCGCGTACCGGCGCCCGAGGTCATCGAGGCCGAACTGTCCGCCGGAGAGCAGGCTCAAGACTGACCGGTGGCCAGGATGGCTTGTGGCACTACTCAAGTCGCTCGCCCCCCGTGCCGACGATGTCCGTGACGCGGCGCGAGGTCGAATATGCCGGCAAGTTGCGCATTGGTGCGCCCGCGCGTCCGCGAAGGCTGGGCGACTGCTCACTGGACAGCAATGGCAGGGCACGAAACATGGCGAGTCTTCAGAACCTGACCAACCAACAGATCGACGAAGTCCTTTACGCCGCCGCCG
The DNA here is from genome assembly GCA_964605095.1 of uncultured Planctomycetaceae bacterium. Lineage (GTDB taxonomy): Bacteria > Planctomycetota > Phycisphaerae > SM23-33 > SM23-33 > JAUWQU01. The sequence goes on from CAZSBS010000173.1 coordinate 5,682, forward strand.
AGCGGCAGGTTCCCGCGACGATCAGCGTTCGCGAACTGGCCGGCTGGACGAGCTATCACACGCGGCTGCTGGCGATTCGCCAGGGACATATCCTGCTGGAGGCGCCCGGCCCGGAAGTCGGCGAGCAGCCTCGCGAGTTTGGCCCGGCCGACAAGATCGGCGTGAGCTTCAAGCTCAAGCACCACAAGTTTGTATTCACCGGCACGGTGGCCGAAACGTCCCAGGAGAAACTAGATGACGGCTCGGTCCGCGGGGTGCTTCACGTGTGCAGCCCCACCCGCATGCAGCGAATGCAGCGCCGGGCCTTCAACCGCTCGGACGTGCCGGGCAACCGCATCGTCCGCGCGTCGTTCTGGCTGGGCGGGCGGGAGAACGAGCCGGCCGGGACCACCCCGGACCAGCCCGTCTGGTCCGGGCGCGTTACCAACATCAGTGCCGGGGGCTTCCAGATCATCAGCGAGCATAGTCTCGGCGACGCCGTCAGTCCCGGCGACACCGTCGGCGTGCGGATCAGCTTCGGCATCGGCGAGGAGGCGGTCTACGCCGACGCCCAGTTCCGCCACTGTGTGGAAGAGGGCGGCAAGTTCCACCTGGGCTTTCAGTTCGTGGGTCTCGGCCTGACGCCCGAAAGCCGCGAAGCCCTGCAAGTCATCGGTTCCAAGGCCAACCAGTTCCAGCGCGAGCTGGCCAACTCCCAAGCCCCAAGCCACACTCGCAACTGAGAACGTCTATGGAAACCGGCGTTTCCCGTAGCACGGGCATCCTGCCCGTGAGTCGCACGCCCGTCCCGGCCGTGCTCTGGTCGCGGATTCCTGTGGCTTCCACGGGCGAGACGCCCGTGGGATTCATGGGCAGGACGCCCATGCCGCGGTTTTCATACACGTATTGAGGGGTCAGGCGATCTTGATAAGCGGTTCCCGGCCTTGTTCTCTTCTCAGGCCGGCCCGCCCTCCTCGACCACCTTGAAGCCCATGAGGTCGCCCAGTTCCTGGACGCCCTTGGCGTAGTCGCCATAGAAGACCACGCGGTGCAGCATGGTCATAATGCCGCCCTCAAAGGCCCCGGCGCCCCAGTTGAGCAGCAGCCTGCGGGCGTCGGCCACCGACTGGGTGAACTGCGTTCGGCAGGCAAGCGGGCTTGTGCTTGTCTCGATGATCTTGCCCGGGCAGATCAGCATCGTGTCCAGATTGACCAGCTTGGCGCAGGTGACGGCCTGGCCGATGCGGTGCTCGGCCTGCACTGCCACGCCTCCGCCCGTGTCGGTCTGGTTACGCAGGACGAACGGCAGCCGCTTGCCGTCAGGCCCGTCCATCTTCGTCGCCGAGGTGCAGTGGAAATGGATCATGGCGTTCTTGGCCGTGTCGATCACCGGGTCGCTGATGAAGCCCGGCGCGCGGAAGGCGTAGGCGAACAGGAGCATGGTCAGCGTCGAGTCGATGTCGCCCTCGCAGGCCCCGACCAGCCCAAGGTCGTTGAGCTTGCTGAATGTCAGGCACGCGCGGGGATTGCCCATGCAGTGGCTGCTGGTGATGGCCTGCGCCTTCTCGCGGATCATCAGTTCCTTGACCGCCAGATAGTACCTCGCCGAGTCGATGATCTCAGGCCGCTTTGGCTCGACGATCTGCTTGGCCTGGGAGATCCAGTACTGCTCGGCCTCGGCCTCGGCGACCTTGGCGTCGATCGCGCGGGCCATCTCCAGGATTTTCTTGTTGTCCACGGGCACCAACTCGGCGCCGAGCTTCTTGCGGACCTGCTCACCGTCGCGGGCGGCGGCCGTCCCGTTAAGCCCGCCGATGCAGAGAATCCGCGTCTGCTTCATCAAGATCGCCGCGCGCATCATGGCCACTGCCCGGTCGAGGTCCGACCAGTCGCTGGTGGACATCACCAGGACCTTCTTGCCCTGCCTGCGCCAGTCCTGGAAGTACATCCACCCATGCCCGCCGAAGGGCTGGAAGAAAAGCACCGCCGGCAGGCCAGTGTCGAAGAGCTTGCCCAGGACGGGGGCGTCTCCACCGTGGCCGGAAAGGTAGATCACCAGCAGGCCGTCCGACTTGGCGACCTTGGCGGCGACCGCATCGGCCTTGTCCGGGGGGATGGTCTCGCCGCCGACAAACTCCACGCCGCCAAGCTTCTTGCCAAGCTCGTCGAGGTACTTGTCCAGCTTGTCCTTCTCCTCGGTCGGCCTGGCCATGTAGCCGCCGGTCCGGCCGATGAAAACCTTGTGGATCTTTACGGAGGGGAAACTCGGCCAGGCGTCGCCGGCCTGGTCACCGGGGGCGGTGGTGGGGGCTTCGGCGGCGCCGGTTGCCCCCGCCGCCAGGTGCGCCGCCAGAACCGCTCCGCCCGCGGCCGTGGCTGTAATCTTCAGGAAGTTTCGTCGGCTGATGTGGTCCGTCATGGTTCATCTCCTGCAAAAGTGCCATCCGGGACAGCGACAATGCTATCGTGGCCGTCGATCTTATCCGCGTTCATGGCGGTTTGGAAGAGCCTGTGGCAATTCTTGCGTGGGCGGCTATCATCCGGTCATGGCCAAGAAGAAAGATCAGCCGGGTTTCTACGCCGTGTGGTCCACCGCGTGGGGGCCTATCGGCGGCGTCGCGGGCGAGAGCGGGCTGCGGCGGCTTGTGCTGCCGCATTACCAGGCCGACCAGCTCGCGGACCTGCTGGCGTGGGAGCATCAGGGGGCGGTGCGTGATGCCGGGCCCTTCGAGCGGATCATCGAACTCAGTCGGGCGTACTTCAACGGCCAGGCCGTGGAGTTCGACGACGTGGCGTGCGAGTTGCCCGGAGAAGGCGCGTTCGGCGGCAAGGTCCTGCGTGCCTGCCGGACGCTGCGCTACGGCCAGACCGTCAGCTACAGCGAGCTTGCCATGCTCATCGCCCAGCCGGAGGCTTCGCGGGCCGTCGCGGCCGCGCTGGGCAAGAACAACATCCCGCTGGTCATCCCGTGTCATCGGGTGACGTACGCCGGTGGGGCGATCGGCGGCTTCTCCGCCCCCGGCGGCGTGGAGGTAAAGCGCCGCATGCTGACGCTGGAGGCAAGGCGGGCGTCAAACGTGTAAGAACGCGTATGCAAACGTCCCTTACGACCGCCAAGGCCGCTGTCGTTTGAGCTTGCCCAGCACCGCATTTGCGAGCCTGACGTCATGGGCTATCTGGAAGTCGAACATTCCAGCCAGGATGAAGTCCGCGCCTCCCTCGAAGGCGTGCTTGAAGGCCTTGAACGGCGAGATCGCGCCGGCGGCCATCACCTTGAAGGCGATCCACGGGCACTCGACGGTCTTCATGAACTCGATGGTGCCGGCCGGGTCTGCACACCAGAAGTTGTCGGCGGTGTTGTGGATCACGCTTTCGCCCTGGTCGCTCCGGCGGGCGGAGAAATAATCGGTCCTGTGCAGTGTCTTGACGTAGAAGTCCGGCTTGAGCTTGGCCTTTTCGCACGCCTTGGGCACGTCCAGCGAGTGCCCGCCGATCCCGGCCGGGATGCCCTGGCTCTCGATGAACCGCAGGGTCTTGTCCAGCACGTCCAGCTTGCCCGCCTCGACGAGCGCGTCGCCGTCGTTGCCCTGGACATAGACGGCGTCGGCGCCGAGGTCGATGCTGCGCTTGATCGACGCGAAGCCGTCGCTTACGTCCGGGAAGCCCTGGGCGATCCACTGGATCTTGCCGCCGAGTTGCTTGCGGTACTTCTGGAGCAGCGGCCCGGAGTCCGGGTGCGTGTTGATGCAGTTGATCCCGTGGGCCTCGGCGATCTGGAGCGTCTCGATTATCTTGGCCTCGGTGAAGTAGTGCTTGAGGAGGTCCGAGACGTACAGCAGGTCCCGGCTGTGGGCCCATCCGCCGATGAGGTTGCCGCCCAGCACGATCCGGCTGATCTTTAGCTTGCCCAGCGTGCCGGTCGGCAGAGTCGCCTTGGAGTTCGGCTCGAGCTTCTCTGGCTTGGCCTGGGCCGCTGCGGGCTCAGCGGCGCCTGCCCGGGCCAGCAGCGCCTGCTCCTCCAGGCTCATTGCCAGCGATGCCCCGGCCGCGGCCGAGATCGCGGACTTTACGAAGTCGCGGCGTGTCTGCTTGTTCGCCATGGTTCTCGCCTCTTGAGGGTTCGCCGCCCGCAGGCTGCACCATTGAGTATAACGCCGCGTGGCCAGGAGAGGTGGCGGTTGGCGTAATTTCCGGTGGCGGGCTGGGCGTTGACTTCCCCAGGCGGCGCGCATAACATGCGTTGACGGACAAACTTTGGCGGAACAAGCGCAACGGCACAAGGAGCCAATAGATGAGTTCTGAACACCTTATCGAAGTGACTGACGACAATTTCCAGCAGGAAATCCTCGACGCGGACACCCCCGCGCTCGTGGACTTCTGGGCCGAATGGTGCATGCCCTGCAAGATGCAGCTTCCCACCATCGCCGAGCTGGCCGCCGAATACGCCGGCCGAATCCGCGTGGGCAAGCTCAACACCGACGATAGTCGTAATGTGGCCATGAAGTACGGGATCAGCGCGATCCCGACGTTGCTGCTGTTCAAGGGCGGCCAGGTGGTCAACAAGTTTGTCGGCCTCCAGCAGAAGGCGGACCTGAAGAAGGCGTTCGACGAGGTGCTGAAGGGCTGAGAAGAAGGTCGTAGGTCTTAGTACCACGCCCCGGAAGTTTGGGGGCGAAATCTGCGGTCCCATGCTTCCGCGGTTGTTTGCGGAAGCATGGCACCGTTTTCGGCCCCTTATTTCCGGGCGAAATACTGGGAGCTATGACCTTCTTTTTCGGGTGTCGCCATGCGCAGCCTTACGCGGGACCAGACACGAGCGATCGACCGGTTTGCCATCGAG
>CAZSBS010000174.1:0-10347 GCA_964605095.1 uncultured Planctomycetaceae bacterium
CGCCGGAATGAGCGGCGGAATCGCCTACGTGCTCGACGAGATGCAGCTCTTCGACACCCGCTGCAACCTGGACATGGTGGACCTCGAGTACGTCTGGCAGCACGACGACCGAGAGGTGCTCCGAACGCTGATCGAGCGGCACTTTAAGCTCACCGCAAGCCAGAGGGCCGCGAACATCATCGAGAACTGGAGCCAGATGGTCGGCAGATTCGTAAAAGTGATGCCGATCGACTATCGCAAGAGCCTTGAGCGAATTCGCCAGCGCGAGGATCGCCGGACGGAAACCACTCCCGCCACCGAGGAGGTGTTCCATGGCTAAGCCCACCGGCTTCATAGAATATGCCCGCCAGGATATCAGCCACAGGCCCCCGGCCGATCGCGTCAGGGACTTCGGCGAGATCAACCTGCCGCTGACGGCCGAGCAGTTGCACCGCCAGGCCGCGCGATGCATGGATTGCGGCGTGCCCTACTGCCACGGCGTCGGCTGCCCGGTGCTCAACCGCGTGCCGGAGTTCAACGACCTCGTCTACCAGGGCCGCTGGCGCGAGGCGGCGGAGATACTTCACTCGACCAACAACTTCCCGGAGATCACCGGACGGATATGCCCGGCGCCCTGCGAGGCCGCATGCACGCTGAGCATCAACAGCGAGCCGGTGACAATCAAGCACATCGAGCTTCAGATCGTCGAGCGGGCGTTCGAGGAGGGCTGGGCCGAGCCGCGCCCGCCCCGGAACTGGTCGGACAAGCGCGTGGCGGTGATCGGCTCGGGTCCGGCGGGCCTCGCGGGCGCACAGCAACTCACCCGCGCCGGCCATCGCGTCACCGTCTTCGAGAAAGGCGAGAAGCCCGGCGGGCTGCTGCGGTACGGCATACCGGACTTCAAGCTCGAGAAGCGCATCATCGACCGCCGCCTCGAACAGATGCGGCTGGAGGGCGTCGAGTTCCAGACCGGCCTGGCCGTCGGCGAGGACATCTCCGCCCGGTATCTGGATCGCACCTTCGACGCCGTCTGCCTGACCATGGGCGCCGGCCAGCCACGCGATCTCAACGTGCCAGGGCGGAACCTTGAGGGCATCCACTTCGCGATGGACCTCCTGGCCCAGCAGAACCGCGTCAACGCCGGCGAGTTGCCCGCCGATGACCGCAACAACATCGTCGTCAGGGACAAGGTGGTCGTCGTTATCGGCGGCGGCGACACAGGCAGCGACTGCGTCGGCACGGCCAACAGGCTCGGGGCCAGGCAGGTCCACCAGTTCGAGATCCTGCCAAAGCCGCCCGAGGCCCGCCCCGATGACACCCCCTGGCCGACCTGGCCGCGAATACTGCGCACAACCACCAGCCACGAGGAAGGCTGCGACCGCCGCTGGTCCGTGACGACCAAGTGTTTCTCGGGCTCCGCCCAGCGAGTCGAAAGCCTCACCGGCTGCCAGGTCGAGTGGGTCCAGGGCCCGTCAGGTTGGCAGATGCGCGAGCTGCCAGACACCGAGTTCACGATCAAGGCCGATGTGGTGCTGCTGGCGATGGGATTCATGCACGTCGTCCATGGTGGGCTTGTCGACGCACTCGGCCTTGACCTCGACGGCCGGGGAAACGTGGTGGCAGGCCCCGACGGCGCCACCAGCCGAGAGGGCACCTTCGCCGCCGGCGACACAACAAGCGGCGCATCGCTCGTAGTGCGGGCAATCTACGCCGGCCGACAGGCGGCCGAGGGAATCGACCGCTGGCTGAGGGAATGAACGGCTCTATTGCGGAATGCGGATTGCGGATTGCGGATTGCGGATTGGGGCCGACGATTGCGAACCCGCGTTATGAATTGTCTGAAGGATAGCAATGATGAACCCGGATGAACGAAGACAAGGACTTTGTTTCTTCATCAGCGTTCATCATTGCTCAACGGTTCTTAATATCTCCCAATCCGCAATCCGCATTCCGCAATCCGCAATAGGTCAGTTCCCTCCGCCCGCCGGCCGGTAGCGTCTCCAGTCGATTCGCAGGTTGTCGATCTTGTAGCGGATGATCCGCGGCGTCGAGCCGAGGTCCCTGGCGGCGGAGGAGACGTTGCCGTCGTTGCGCTTGAGGGCGTCGACGATCAGATCCCGCTCGAAGAGGTCCACACGGTCTTGGAGCGTGCCTTCGCCGATGGTGTCCGAGGCGTCGGAAGTCTGGAGCGTCGGGGGCAGGTGATGGCCGTGAATCACGCCGTCGTTGCTCAGCAGCACCGCCCGCTCGATGCAGTTCTCCAGTTCGCGGACGTTGCCGGGCCAGTGGTAGGCGACCATCATGTTGATCGCCGGCGTGGTGATTCGCCGAACGTCCTTGCCGAGCTTCTTGGCGTACCGCACCACGAAGTGGTCGGCCAGCAGGAGGATGTCGTTCTTTCGCGCCCGAAGCGGCGGCAGCATGATCGGAAAGACGTTCACGCGGTAGTACAGGTCCTTGCGGAACCCGCCCTGTTCGACGGCCTGTTCCAGGTCGCAGTTGGTGGCCGTAATCACGCGGACGTTGGTCTTGAGCGCCTTGTTGCTTCCCACCCGCTCGAACTCGCGTTCCTGGAGGAACCGCAGCAGCTTGACCTGCGTGGCCAGCGAGAAGTCGCCGATCTCGTCGAGGAAAAGCGTCCCGCCGTCAGCCTCCTCGACCCGCCCGGCCCTGGCCTGGATCGCGCCGGTAAACGCGCCCTTCTCGTGCCCGAACAGCTCGCTCTCAAGCAGGTTCTCGCTCAGGGCCGCGCAGTTGACCTTCACGAATGCGTTGCGAGCCCGCGGGCTGGAGTAGTGAATCGCGTGGGCGACCAGCTCCTTGCCCGTGCCGCTCTCGCCGCGGATCAGCACCGTCGTGTCACTCTCAGCCACCTGCTGGATCGAGCGGTACACCTGCCGCATCGCGTCGGAGTTGCCGATGATGTTCTCGGGGCGATACACATCCTCGAGCTGGCTGCGAAGCTGAAGGTTCTCGGTCGCCAGCGCCTCGCGCTCGATGGTTGAGCGGCGCCGGGCGTTGATGTCGTTGGCGATCATGCTGGCCACGATGCTCAACAGCCGAACGTCCTCGTCCAAGGGGGCCGACTCGTCGAAGAGCCGGTCCACCGACAGCGCGCCGATGACCTCCTTGCCCGCCGAGATGGGCACGCAAATGAAGCTGATCTCGTCCTTGCTGATCTTGCGATAGCCGCGGAGCCGGTTGAGGAACTGCGGCTCCTCGCTGACTTTCGGCACGATGGCCGGCTTGCCCGTCTGGACGACCTTGCCGCTGATGCCCTCGCCCATGCGATAGCGGACCGTCTGGGCCTGCCGCCGCGAAAGGTTGTGCCCGACCTCGACCAGCAGTTCCTGGCGGTCCGGCGAGACCAGCATGATGGTGCCCGACCGCATGCCCAGATGCTCGTGGAGAATGTCCAGAATCTCCGCAAGCATCGACCTCTCGCCGACACCCATGGCCAGAATCTTGCTGATGCGATAAAGGGCGTCAAGCTCCTTGGTGTGCTTCCGCCCATCAATGAGACTCGAACTCATACTCGTGCTCGGACCGGTCGGCATATTACGCGACTCCTGAATGCCGGGCTGACACTGGGCCGTACCACCCTCAGCCCAACTCTACATTCCTGTCTATCGGCGATACTGAGTGACAAGAATGTAACTTATTGAATGCCGCACAACAACATTGTTCATGTGCGGCCACACCTCTGTTCCGAGAAGAACGGCCTGGGTCATAGCTCTTTGAGGCAAGCGGGAATATGACGCCCCGGACGGGGTGCCGCGATTGTGGAAGCATGCTCAGGGGAAGAATAGCCTGGTGAGCCATGATACAAGTACGTCGACTTGTGGCACGTTTGGGTCGAGATACTTAGCCGTTATGGCAGTGCCAAGGGGCCTTCCCGGCTTCTCCTGCCAAGCCAACCACGTGTGAATGACGGCTTTGGGTCTGGCCGCCGCCCCGAAGCGTTGCTCGCCGGCAGGTATGGTCGCCACACTGTCGGTAACGTGCTTGAACAATGCCGACCCCTCAGGCACCAGAAAACGCAGGAAGTCCTCAAGGATGCCGGTGGTCCGGTTGTCGGGCATGATCCATACGCCCACGCGGGGCAGCAGCGTATCGGCGGGAGGGTCAATAATGGTCCCATCAGACGATGGCACCGGCGGAATGTTCGCATATCCGTTCCGGATTAGAGAATGCCGTATAGATTCCCAACGCGAGGACAGATCAGTGTCCGCGTCGATTACCACGCCTATGATGTCGCCGTCGCTCTCCTTCAGCCGTACCGGAAAGCTCTCGAGCAAATGCTCGACGCTCTTATGGCCCACAATATCGTCGAGCCGTGGAATGTCACGGTTCCCGCAAATGTGCCCCATGACATGCACGTCGTTGACGCCCTCAACCAGAAGAATCTTCTTGCCGGCCATGTCACCGCACCTCGATCCGGTCGCGTGTGGCGATAGCGAGTTCGTCCTCGCGGAACAAAGTCGGGATGATGTCCTGGCCCTTTCGAGTCAGCCGAATGAGAACCCCTTCTTCCGGAGCCTCGCTGGCGGCTTTCTGGAACGCCTCGATCGAATCCCAACTGTGCGATGTGGCAACGACCTGAATATCGAGGTCCTTGGCAAGCCGGAAGATCGCCCGCCATACATCGGTCTGGACCGTGTGGTGCATTCCGTTCTCAAACTCGTCGATCAGCAGAAGGCCGTCCTTCGCGTTGACGAGCGAAAGGGCGATGCCGAAAAGCCGGTTCAGCCCGTCGCCGAAGGTTCGAAGCGGCACGGGTCGCGGAAGGCCCTCGGCCCGGACGATCGCCCTGCGCGACTGGCGGGGCCCTTCACCCCCCACCATGGAGACGGCCGCTATGCTGGGGTCTATTATGCGAAGGGCTTCCACGACGGCCTTCTCACCATCCGAAAGCGCAATCTTGTCCCACAACGTACCCAAAGTGGCGGTTCGTTCACCCCCGTATGGACTCACAAACTCGCAGGGAATGTGGGGTTCATCCATTGCCCATACTCGCGCCTGGCTTGCCATGAAGTCCCGGTCAGAAAACGAACTCAACCAGAGGCTACGTGATCCCGCTGAAGAGTCATCTACATCGAGCGCGGCGATGGCTCCCGATTCCCCAGGAAATACCTGCTTCCCTTTACCCCTATTGCCAAGCGCCCTACGGTGCAGCGACATTTTCATCGAAAGTCTCACGTCACACCGCCCACCCTGTGAAGCGATCAAAATCGGGTTGCTCTTCGGCGAGAAACGTGGAAAACCATGAAAAAGGCCACACAGTGGGAACAGTCCTTCCTCCGCGAAGGCTTGAGGCGGCTTCTCCGCCTCTCCATCGTCCTCTTCCCTCAAGCGAAGGATATCGAGGATGACCGTCGGGGAAGCGCCTGACGCCAGCAGACGGAGGGCTTCCAGGACGGAGGACTTGCCGGTGTTGTTCTTCCCCGTAATCAGGTTGACGCGTCCGAGGCTATCGATCTCAAGCCGCCGGATAGCCCGAAAACCTTCGATGGTCAGCTTGGCAATTCTGGGTTTCATGTTGTCCGTTCCTTGCCCGGTATTTTACACCAGGATCGCGGGCTGTTTCCATGTTTCATCGGCCTGCGCGGGGAAAAAACCGAAGGATATTCCTCTATGATACACTGCCCCGTTCTCGATCACGTGGGGCCAAACCGGCTCCGTTCATGTGTCCTTACCCGCCTTCATTCAGTCCATCATTGCCTATCTGTTTCTTTTCCCTTCTCTGTGCCTCCGCGGCTCTGCGGTTGCTTTTGGGCTTCGTCGAGGTATCGGACCATCTCTTTCGGTCCGAAGACTCCGACGACCACTCTGGGCGCACCCGGTGGTACGGGATAGATTATGGTCATTGGCGGGGCGCCGCCGAAGTTGGCCTTGACCCACTTGGAGGCGGGGGTGGACTTGTCGGTCACGTCGGCTTCGACAGCCACGACCTTGCGGGCGTGGAAGGCCCGTGCGATTTCCGGCCGGTCGAAGACGCGGTAGTCGAGGATCTTGCACTCGGTACACCATGCGGCGGTGACCTTGACGACTACGATCCTGCCATCCTCGCGCCCGTGGTCTATCCGCATGGCGCCGAACGGCCCGAACTCGACCCCCGCCTGCACCGGCTGGGGCAGCAGCCACCATCCCGCCGCCACGGCCAGCACGACCGCGGCGCCGCGGACGATGAGCTTTCGGCGAAGCGGCGCGTCGAAGCGGACCCAGCTTCCCCACATCCACAGGCCGAATACCAACACCGCGCCGAAGCCGCCGACAAGCCACGGCCAGCCTCCGCGTGGCGGCAGGGTGCTGAGCAGATAGAGCACGGCCGGGATCAGCAGGAAACCCATCGTCTGCTTGAAGTATTCCATCCACACGCCGGGCTTCGGCAGCAGGCTGACCGAGCCCGGAAACGACGCCAGCGCCGCGTGCGGCAGGGCCATGCCCACGCCGATGGTGACAATCGCCAGTGAGCCGAGCCACAGCGGCTGAAGCTGTGCCCACGCCACCGCAAGCGCCATCAGCCAGAAGCTGCAAGGCGTGCTCAAGACCGCCATCATCACCCCCATGCCAAGTGCAGCCAAGTGGCCGTGGGAGGATGAGCCCTGCCCGAGGCCCGCCACCTTGCTTGGCACAATGACGTTGAAGAGCCCCCACAGGTTGGCCGAAAGGGCCAGCAAGATCATGGCGATGGCGATTCGGACGGCTGGGTACTTGAATTGCTCGTTGATGTCGATGGTGCCCTGGCCCAGAAGCCTCAGACCCGCGCTTATGGCGGCCAGGGCGACAAAGAACAGCACGATCCCGCCCGCGAACGCCAGGCCGAGGGTAACGAAGCGGCGCCTCGATTGCCCAGCCAGGCTCACCAGGCTGTATATCCGCAGCGGGATTATCGGCAGGACGCAGGGCATTATGTTCAGCGTGAGCCCCGCCAGCAGCGCCAGGCCAAGCCCCGCCCAGACGGTGTATCCCGCCACTTCCGACGCGGCCAAGCCTGCCAGCGGCACGACCGCCCCGCCGGCGGAGGCGTGACTGGCCTTGATCGCCGAGGCGGGCATGGCCGACGCCCAGCCGGCTTCGAACTCGTCCGTCCAGCCAGGGTTCGCGGCGCCCGCGGCGGCACCCCGGACTTTCGCCGAGGCCGAGATCGCGTTGTCGCCGCCAAGGTTCACGCACACATCCTTGCAGATCTGCCCCTTGAGGCTAAGCGTGATCGTGTACTCGCCGGGTGCAGCGTCGGCTGGGACGGCCAGCCCGGCATAGATCACGAAGTGGCTCGCGTAAACGTGGTTAACTACCGGACCTTCGCCGTATTCGGTCTGCTTGACGTGGTCTGCCGGCCAGCGGATCTCCTTCGTGGTCATCGGCCCCGCCTTGACGTCCAGACTGCCCGCCATGACTACCGGGCCGGGGTCGCTGCTGTAATACACCCACCCGTCGGCAAGGTCGCAGACCAGCGCGACACGCAGCGACTGCCCGGGAGCGACCTGCTCATGGGACACCGCGACGCGGACCTTGAGATTACGGCCCGCAATCGATTCCCTGAAGGACGGCACAAGGGAGTCGATGTCGCCGAAGTCCTGGGGCGATGAGTCCTGGGAAGATAAGTCATTGGACGATAGATTCCGGGTCGCGAAGCCCAGGGATAGCAATCCCTGGGAATCTGGAGCCCCCCCCGCCGCCGGTGCGCACAAAGTTGCCGCCGCAAGCGTGCCCGCCAGCACACACACCCAGAAACCCCGTGCCCCCGCGTTTCGCGGCCGCCGGAGCGACTGTGATAAACCCATTAGCATCGAACCATTATACGCAATCCAAGACGAAGTTACTCACAGAAAGGACAACGATGGCGGTCTCTCGCAATCTCTCGCCATCTTGCAAACCCGTGGGCAGGCGGTTAGACTCGCGGGCCTTATGAACGAACTGGAAAAAGACATCCCACGGCAGGTTCAGTTATTGGCTCGGGGCACGGAGGCAATTTACTCCCAGCAGGAGCTCGAGGCACGGCTCAGGCAGGCCGGGGCCGTCGGCAGGCAGCTTCGCGTCAAACTCGGCCTAGACCCGACGGCGCCGGACATCCACCTCGGCCACACCGTGGTGCTCCGCAAGATGCGGCAGTTTCAGGATCTCGGCCACAAGGCCGTCATGATCATCGGCGACTACACCGCGCGCATAGGCGACCCGACCGGGCAGAACAAGACCCGGCCCGTACTGGAGCCCGGGCAGATCGACCTCAACGCCCGCACGTACTTCGAGCAGGCGGGCAAGGTGCTCGACACCTCGCCGGAAAAGTTCGAGGTCCGATACAACAGCGAATGGCTGGCCTCGCTGCGCCTGGCGGACATCGTCAAGCTCGCCGGGCAGATGACCGTCGCCCGCATGATGGAACGCGACACGTTCGAGAAGCGTTACAAGGCCGGCGTGCCCATCGGCGTACATGAGTTCCTTTACCCGCTCATGCAGGGCTACGACAGCGTCTGCATCGACGCCGACGTCGAGCTTGGCGGCACCGACCAGACCTTTAACAACCTCGTCGGCCGACAATTGCAGGAGAATGCCGGCAAGAAGCCCCAGATCGTGCTGATAATGCCCATCCTCGTCGGCCTGGACGGTACGGAGAAGATGAGCAAGTCCAAGGGCAACTACATCGGCGTGACCGACGGGCCAAACGACATGTTCGGCAAGGTCATGTCCATTCCCGATACGCTGATGCGGAACTACTACACGCTGCTGACGGACATCCCGACTCGCGAGATCGACGCGCTGGTGGACCCGACACGCACGCACCCCAAGCAGGCCAAGGTGAACCTCGGCAAGCTTATCGTCGGGCTCTACCACTCACCAGCCGCCGCCGAAGGGGCCGCCGCGGAGTTCGACCGCGTCTTCGCCCAGCGAAACGCCCCGACGGACATTAAGGAAATCCGCGTCGCCTCGGCGACGATGGGCATCATCGAGCTTGTAGTCGCGGCCGGGTTCGCCAAGTCCAACGGCGAGGCCCGCCGACTGATCACCCAGAACGCCGTGAGCATCGACGAACAAAAAATCGCCGACCCCAACGCCCAGGTCGCCCTGACGGCCGGGCAGGTGCTGAAAGTCGGTAAGCGCCGCTTCGGGCGCGTCGTCTTGCCCTGAAGGGCAGATTGATTGCGGATTGGGGATTGCGGATTGGGGAGTAACCGCAGAGGCACGGTCCCTCCGGGAGGCACAGAGGCGCAGAAAAAAAGATATAAGCAAAGATAAACGCAGATAAGAATTGAAGGGCTCTTATCCGCGTTCATCCGCGTTTATCGTTGCGAAACTGTTTTTTCTTCTTACCTCAGCGACTCTGCGCCTCCCGAAGGGACCGTGGGTCTGCGGTAATCCGCTATTTCTTCTTGGGCGTGTAGAAGTCCACCATCTCGCGGCAGGTCGGGGTCTTGACCTTTCCGGCGTTGCCGGCCTGGCCGAACGCAATCATCCGAGCCTTGCAGACTTCCTTCATGGCCACGCGGGCGGGCTTGAGGTAGTCGCGCGGGTCGAACTTCTCGGGCGTCTCGGCGAAGACCTTGCGGATCGCTCCGGTAATGGCCAGGCGGCTGTCGGTGTCTACATTGATCTTGCGGACGCCGTGCTTGATGCCACGCTGAATCTGCTCGACGGGCACGCCGAACGTCGGGTTCAGCTTTCCGCCGTACTTGTTGATGATGTCCTGAAGCTCCTGCGGCACGCTCGACGAGCCGTGCATGACCAGGTGCGTGTTGGGCAGCCGGCGGTGGATGTCCTCGATGAGCGTCATCTTAAGCACGTCGCCGGTCGGCTTCTTCTTGAACTTGTACGCCCCGTGGCTGGTGCCGATGGCGACCGCCAGGGCGTCCAGCCCGGTGTCCTTGACGAACTGTTCGGCCTGGGCAGGGTCGGTCAGGTGCTCCTGGGCCTCTTCCTCGCTCAGGCCCGCGCCGTGGCCGTCCTCGATGCCGCCAAGCGCGCCGATCTCCCCCTCGACGCTCACGCCCACGGCATGGGCAACTTCCACCACGCGCCGCGTCACGTCCGCGTTGTAGTCGTAGTCCGACGGCGTCTTGCCGTCGGCCGAGAGCGAACCGTCCATCATCACCGACGTGAAGCCCAGCGTCATAGCGCTGTAGCACGTGCCGGGCGAGTTGCCGTGGTCCAGGTGCATGACGATCGGGATCTTCGGGTTAAGCTCCGACGCCGCCAGCATCAGGTGGTACAGGTACGCGTCGTTGCTATACTGGCGCGCACCACGGCTGGCCTGGATGATGACCGGCGAGTCCGTCTCCTGGGCAGCCATCATGATCGCCTGGATCTGCTCCATGTTGTTGACGTTAAGCGCCGCGACGCCGTAATCGTTCTCGGCCGCGTGGTCCAGCA
>CAZSBS010000175.1:0-10224 GCA_964605095.1 uncultured Planctomycetaceae bacterium
GAGCCGACGATTGCGCCGTCGGCGACGCGGCAGATGCTGGCGACCGTCTCGGGCTTGGAGATTCCGAACCCCACGCAGATGGGCGTGTCGGTGTGGGTCCGCAGCTCGGACACCGCGTCGATGGTTTCCGGCGGGAGCGAGTCCCGCTGGCCGGTGATGCCCGCGACGCTGATGTAATAGATGAACGCCTGGCTGCGGGCGGCGATCTCAAGGCGCCGCGCTTGCGGGGTCGTCGGGGCGATCAGCAGCACGTTGGCCAGGTGAGCCTTGGCCGCCAGCGGCTCGATTGCCCCGACCTCCTCGAACGGCAGGTCCGGGATGATAAGCCCGTCAAAGCCCGCCGCCGCGGCCTCGGCCATGTAGGCGGCTACGCCATGACGGTAGATGATCGAGTAGCTCCCCATGGCCGTCAGGGCGAGCTTGCCGCCGGCCTCGCGGTAGCGGCGGATCATCTGGAATATCCGGGCCACCGTCACGCCGGCCTCGAGGGCCTCGGTATACGACGCCTGGATCGTCGGCCCGTCGGCGATCGGGTCAGAGAACGGAATGCCGATCTCGCATATCCGCACGCCGCGCCGCTCGAAATCCGCCAGCAGCGCCTCGGTGGTCTCCAGGTCCGGGTATCCGGCCGTGATGAACGGCATGAGCGTGCGTGAGCCCGCGGAGCGCAGCTCGGCAAACACGCGGACGAGGCGGTTGTTGTTTAGATTGCTCATTTAATCGGCCCCTGCTCGTCCATTTGGCCTTTTCGCTGGAGGATTTCGGCGATCTCGTTGCAGTCCTTGTCGCCGCGCCCGGAGAGGTTGACAAGCAGGATCTTGTCCTTGCCCATTTTGGGCGCCAGTGCCACGGCCTCTGCTATGGCGTGTGCGCTTTCCAGCGCGGGGATGATTCCCTCGGTGCGGCTTAGGGTCATCACGGCGTCGAGGGCCTCCTCGTCGGAGCAGGTGGTGTATCGTACCCGGCCCGTATCGTGCCAGAGCGCGTGTTGTGGGCCGACGCCGGGGTAGTCCAGCCCGGCAGAGATGCTGTGTACGGGGGCGGTCTGCCCGTCGTCGTCCTGGAGGACGTAGCTCATCGAGCCGTGCAGCACGCCGGGTTTGCCGGCACACAGGCTTGCGGCGTGGTCGCCGAGTTTCAGGCTTCGTCCGCCGGCCTCGACGCCGACCATGGCGACTTCCGAGTCGTCGATCATCGGGGCGAAGATGCCGCTTGCGTTGCTGCCGCCGCCGACGCACGCAACGATCACGTCCGGCAGGCGTCCCTCGGCCGCGAGCATCTGCTTGCGCGCCTCGCGCCCGATGCAGCTCTGGAACTCCGTCACGATGGCCGGGAACGGGTGCGGCCCAGCCACCGTGCCGAGCACGTAATGCGTGCGGGCGACGCTGGACATCCAGTCGCGCATGGCCTCGTTGAGGGCGTCCTTGAGCGTCCGCTGCCCGCTGGTAACCGGTATCACCCGCGCGCCGAGCAGCTTCATGCGGAAGACGTTGAGTTTCTGGCGGCGGATATCCTCGGTGCCCATGTACACGTCGCAGTCGAGGCCGAACACAGCCGCCGCGGTCGCTGTCGCCACGCCGTGCTGGCCGGCGCCGGTTTCGGCGATCACTCGCTTCTTGCCCATGCGGACCGTCAGCAGCGCCTGGCCAAGCGTGTTGTTGATCTTGTGGGCGCCGGTGTGGTTCATGTCCTCGCGCTTGAGGTAGATCCTCGCCCCGCCGAGTTTTTCGGTCAGCCGGCGGCAGAGGTAAAGCTCGCTTGGCCTGCCCGCGATCTCGCGCAGGCAGCGGTCCAGTTCCGCCTTGAAGCCCTCGTCGGCCATGGCGACGCGATACTCCCGCTCCAACTGGTGCAGCGCCGCCATGAGCGTTTCCGGCACGAACTGCCCGCCGTAAGGCCCGAAGTAGCCTTCTCGCGCGGTGGTTGTCGTTTTGGTCTTGTCTGTCATATGCCGTGTCTTTCTTGGGCACGAATATACCGCCCGATGGTCCGATGATAAAGCTGCTGCTGCGAAAAGAAGGTAATAGGTAATAGAGGGTGTCCGATAATCCCCGCGTGCAAGCGTCGCTTTCCGGCCCCGAAGATCGTCTCGATCGTGCGCGGCGGCGGGGCCGAAAAGGCCGGCCTCAAGGCCGGCGACTTGATACTGGAAGTTGACGGTGAGAGGGTCTTCGGGCCGGCGGAACTGATGAACGTGGTCCACGAGCACGACGCCGGCGACGCGGTAAAGGTCCTCTACCGCCGAGACGGCAAGTATGCCGACTCGGCTGTGACGCTGACAAAGATGCCCGGAGCCAGGCCCATGCCGTCAACCCGCCCGACAATGCCCGCTGAGACAGCCCCGGCTTCGCGCCCGGCCGCGACCGCTCCAACCACCCGGCCGGCAATGTTCGCACCGTCGCCGCGACCGGCCTCGGCCCCGGTCGGCGGACCACCCGCGCGGCGAACGCTGCCTCCAGCCACAAAGGTGGATAGAAACAAGGCGGCGTGAGAAGAAGTAGTAAGTAGTAAGAAGTAGTTAGGAAGTAGTAAGAAGGAAGAACTAGTCGGGAAGTAGTAGGGAAATGGAGTCGCCAGCAAAAGCCCGAGAGGGCCGGCACCGCTTCTTTCCTACTTCCTGACTACTAACTACTATCCTCCCCCGTCACATGTCCAGGAAGTTGGCGAGCAGTTGATGGCCGACCGCGGTGAGGAAGCTTTCGGGGTGGTATTGCACGCCTTCGGTGGGGTATGTCTTGGAGCGGATTCCCATCAACTCGTGCTGGTCGACGCTCCATGCGGTCTCGATGAAGTCCGGGTCCAGCCCGTCGGTCTCGACGATCAGGCTGTGATATCGGGTGGCCGTGAAGGGCATGGGCAACTCGCGGTATATGCCCTTGCCGTCGTGCTTGATCTCGCTGGTCTTTCCGTGCATGAGCCTCGGCGCGCGGACGACCTTGCCGCCGAAGACCTGCCCGATGGCCTGATGGCCCAGACAGACGCCGAGCACCGGGATCTTGCCGTGGAAGTGGCGGATGTAGTCGCAACTGAGCCCCGCCTCGTTGGGGCTGCACGGACCCGGCGAGATGATCAGATGGGTGGGCTTGAACTCGTCCTGGGCCTGCTGGGGTCCCATGACGTCGTTGCGCACCACGCGGATGTCCATGCCCCTGCCAAGCTCGCCCATCCGCTGGACGAGGTTGTAGGTGAAGCTGTCGTAGTTGTCGAGCAGAAGGATCATATGAAGATATAGATCATATGTGGATTACTGCATAGCAACGACCTCTTTGACGGCGGGCACCTTGTACTTGAGGTGCCGTTCGACGCCCATCTTGAGGGTCATCGCGGCGCCCGGACAGCCCTTGCAGGCGCCCTGAAGGCGCACCTTGACCACGCCGGAGGACTCATCGACTCCGACAAGGTCTATGTCTCCCCCGTCGGCCTGGAGCATCGGGCGTATGGCGTCGATAACTTCCCGGACCTGTTCGGCTATCGTGAGGCTATTGGTTGCTTCATTGGCGGCTTCATTGGTTGCTTCTTCGCTCATTTCGACTCCTGATGTAACCTTGATTGTCATACGCTAACGGGGCCTGGGACCCTGGAAAGCCCATTATAGGCCCTTGGGCGGTGTGGACAAGAGAAGAAGGTCTGAGTAGAGGCTCCGTGAGCGACCTGAGTTTCTTGGACGAGCGAATGTCTGATTCGACTCCGATGTCGTTTTGCGGAATCGCGAGTCTTTATTGCGGATTGCGGATTTCCTTCTCCCGAGAGCTTTGGCCGAGGCAATCCGCAATGAACTCCAAGCGGCCAAACGATGGTATCACCTTGAAAAGGATATACTTAAGCACAGCCAGGTAAAAATGTCAGTCACGAGGCCCCACATCTTGGCTTTTAGACCTTGGAGCCATGACCTAAGACCTTCCTTCCGGGTAATGCCCACAGGTTGTCAACGGCCTGGCGGGAGTGCCAACAGCTTCTCCACTGGTATTCCATAGGTAGGGGGCAAAATTATTTTTAATACGACATATAGCGTCTCTTGACGAAACGGCCAACTTATGTTAGTATGTTGTTCGGTGTTGATTGATGTGAGGCACATTTTTTCTTGGAACCCAAGTTTTTATGAGTCAGATACTTGCGAGACAACCACTAATACTTGGGATATTCGTATTGACGAGCCCCATATGTAGGGGTATCCTGCTTTCGTTGTCTCCGGGCGGCATTTCGTTAGGAGCTGAGCAAGGGAGACCGAGACGCGGAGCGGACGAGCATGAAGGCAGCCGCTCGCGGGTTGGGTTTTCCGCGTCGCGATTATCTGGCTGGGCAGTGTTTTTTGACAACAAGCAAGCGATTCCTTGCTGGAATATTTTCATATAAAAGATTTCATATAAAAGACGGGAGTGGCTGATGGTTTCCCGCGATCCTTTAGATCGGCAGGATGTGGCTGGCGGCGAGCTGACGGCGCCGGCGGTGGCGGCGGCCGTGGACGGCCTGGCCATAGAGCAGGTTTTCTCGACGCCCGGGGTGCATCCCTTCGAGCAGATTCAGTGGGACAGGCACCTGGCGCGGATCAACGACGGCGGCGGCAAGGTGGTCTTCGAGCAGGACGACGTGGAGGTTCCCTCCACATGGTCGCAGCTTGCCACCAACGTGGTGGTCAGCAAGTATTTTTACGGCGAGAAGGGCACGGCCGAGCGGGAGAACTCGGTCAAGCAGTTGGTCCATCGCGTCTGCCGGACCATTGCCGACTGGGGCCTGGCCGACGGGGTTTTCGCGTCGGCTGATGACGGCGAGCGGTTCTACCAGGAACTGACGTACCTCTGCGTCAACCAGTACGGCGCGTTCAACTCGCCGGTGTGGTTCAATGTTGGTCTGCTGCACGTCAACGGCGTGCCCGGCTCGGAAGGCAACTTCCACTGGGATGCCGAGCAGAACCAGAGCGTCCGCACGATGCGCAACTACGAGTACCCGCAGTCCTCGGCGTGCTTCATCCAGTCGGTTGACGACACGATGGAGGACATCATGCGCCTTGCGGCGTCCGAGGCGATGCTCTTCAAGTACGGTTCGGGGACAGGCTCGGACCTCTCGACGCTTCGCAGCAGCCGGGAGAAGCTCTCCGGCGGCGGCACGCCGTCGGGTCCGCTGAGCTTCATGCGGATATTCGACCAGGTGGCGGGCGTGATCCGCAGCGGCGGCAAGACCCGCCGGGCCGCCAAGATGCAGTCGCTTCGCTGCGACCATCCGGACATCAAGGAGTTTATCGAGTGCAAGATGGTCGAGGAGAAGAAGGCCTGGGCCCTGATCGACGCCGGCTACGACGGGTCGATTGACGGCAACGCCTACGCTTCGGTCATGTACCAGAACTCGAACCTCTCGGTCCGCCTTACCGACGAGTTCATGCAGGCCTGCCTCGACGGCAGCGGCTGGCAGACCCATGCGGTGACTACCGGCGAGCCGATGGCCAAGTATCCCGCCCGCGAGCTGCTGGACCTCATCGCCGAGGGCACGCGGGTCTGCGGCGACCCCGGCGTGCAGTACCACAGCACCGTCAACCGCTGGCACACGTGCAAGGCCTCCGGGCCGATCAACGCCTCCAACCCGTGCAGCGAGTACATGTTTCTGGACGACTCGGCCTGCAACCTGGCGAGCCTGAACCTCATGAAGTTCCGCCTGCCCGACGGAAGCTTCGACATCGAGCGCTTCAAAGCGGCCGTTCGCATCTTCATCATCGCCCAGGAGATTCTTGTCGACCGCAGCAGCTATCCCGTTGCGAAGATATGCCGCAAAAGCCACGAATACCGCCCGCTGGGCCTTGGCTACGCGAACCTCGGCTGCCTTATAATGTCGCTGGGCCTGCCCTACGACAGCGACGCCGGGCGGGCGATGGCGGCGGCGGTCACGGCCGTGATGACCGCCACGGCCTATACCGCCAGCAGCGAGCTTGCCAGCAGGCTCGGCCCGTTCCCGCAGTACACTCGCAACCGCAAGGACATGCTCCAGGTCTTGCGCATGCACCGCGAGGCGGCCGAGGGAATAAGCCCGAATGATTGCCCGGCGGAGCTTCGCGACAGCGCGATTGCTTGCTGGTCTGAGGCGGTTGCCTCGGCCGAGCTCCTGGGCTGCCGCAACGCTCAGGTGACGGTGCTCGCCCCGACGGGGACCATCGGCTTCATGATGGACTGCGACACGACGGGCATCGAGCCGGACATAGCGCTGGTGAAGTACAAGTCGCTGGCGGGCGGCGGGCTGTTCAAAATCGTCAACCAGACGGTCCCGATGGCGCTGGAGCGGCTGGGCTACACGAAGGGGCAGGTCGCGGCGGTAGTCGAGCACATCGACGACCACGACACTATCGAGGGCGCGTCGGACCTTGCCGACGAGCACCTGCCTGTCTTCGACTGCGCATTCAAGCCCGCCAACGGCAAGCGGTTCATCCACTATATGGGCCACATCCGCATGATGGGCGCGGTCCAGCCGTTCCTTTCGGGTGCGATCTCCAAGACGGTCAACATGCCCAAGGAATCGACCGCCGAGGAGATCCGCAAGGTATACGTCGAGGGCTGGAAGCTTGGGCTCAAGGCGGTGGCGATCTACCGCGACGGCTCGAAGCGCACGCAGCCTATCAATACCAGCAGGGACGAGAAGCCGGCCGCCAGGGGCGTCAAAGTGGGCGACGGCAAGATGGTGATGATAGACGAGGCGATGCTGGAGGAGGCCCGGCGCCAGCCTCACCGCGAGCGTCTGCCCGCGACTCGCCCGTCGATCACGCACAAGTTCAGCGTCGGCGGGCACGAGGGTTACCTGACGGTCGGGCAGTACGAGGACGGCCGGCCCGGCGAGTTGTTCGTGACGATGGCCAAGGAAGGCTCGACGGTTGGCGGGATGATGGACGCGTTCGCCACGTCGATAAGCCTTTGCCTCCAGTTCGGCGTGCCGCTCGAGGACCTGGTGAGGAAGTTCACGCACCAGCGGTTCGAGCCCAGCGGCATGACCAGCAACCCCGACATCCCCTTCGCCAAGAGTGTGGTGGATTATATTTTCCGATGGCTCGGCTTGACGTTCCTCGAGGAGTACCGCAAGACGTACCTGCCCAACCGCGGGCAATCCGACGCGCCGGCCTCTGGGTTGCCGGCGCGCCCGATAACATCAACATCCGAGGTAGTCAGGGAGGACACCGCCTCGGATGCCGGCAGCGCCATACAGACCTCTGACAAGGAAGTTAAGAGGTCTGCAGGCGCATCTTCGGGCCTTTACGTTACGACTTCGACGGAAGACCGGCTTCTCGCCGGCGCCAGCCGCCGGGCTGTGACTATCCCGGCTGCTGCTGAGTTGTTGTCGCGGCGAATGGCGCCGCAGGTCGAACGCATCGACCAGCAGTTCTCGCACTACCAGGAAGACGCGCCCGCATGCGACGTATGCGGGTCCATAACGGTGCGGAATGGCAACTGCTATAAATGTTACAACTGCGGTTCCTCTCTGGGTTGTAGTTGAGGAGCCGCACAGAACGGGCGGCGGTGAAACGCCACGGCTGGATTTCCAGACGCCGCCGCCCAACCCATGCGGGTGCTCACGGAAGAGCTCCCGCCGAAGCGCTGGGGCATTGCACGCCAGCCTGGCCGGTTGTCGGCCGGGGCGGCTGGGCGGCCCCGGAGAGGTAGGACTCACCCGGTGTCGTCCAACGGGTCCCGGTTGCGGGAGCCCGGGTGCGCCCAAGGATGGATCAAGGGTTTGGCTGACGCGAGGCGGCGGAACGGGCGACTCCCGCCGCCTCGCACGCTTCGACCGCGGGGCAGTACGGATGGGCCGGCCTAAATTTCTTCCAAAACTATTAAAGAATATTGAATGCATTTTCCGAAGTGTTATTCTAAACGTATGTGACAGGAGCGTCGCGGGATGTTTCGCGCTGCTCGTTGATTTCCGTTGATAATAGTTGTCCGCTGCACCCGTACATGGTGTAGGTCTCCCTCCACCTACATCCAAGGGTTGCGGCTATTCGGGCGATGCCAAGGTCTCCCTCCGCCTAGGCATCGCCTTTTTTATTTGGATATACCGCCCGGCCTGATGATATAATTCCGTAATTCGGCCGGGGCGGCGGGCCATGATGGCCTTGGGCCGGCATGGATTTGAGATTTGCGATTTGCCCGGTTCGGCGACAAGGATGTTGCTGTGATGACTTTGAGCTTTCGCGCCTGAAGGATGTCCGGCTCGAAAGTTGGTTCGCGGCGGTAGAGGGCGTTGCGGAAGAGACTTCCATCCAGTGTCCAAGCGAGCGAAGCGACGAGCCGCAAGAGTCAGACTCAAGCGATTGGCGATTTTCCTTCCATTGGCGGCCTGTGCCCCGTTTTGGCTGGGTGCCTGGGGCTCTGACGGCCAGGTCGAGGCCACCGGAGCCAATGGCCGCCAACAGGCCATTAACCTGACGGATAGGGACGGCACAATCTCCGAACTGCCGCGGAGGTTGTATCTGGCCGCCACCGTGCCCGACGCGGAGCCCATCGCTGCCCGCCCTGTTTACGCGCCCAAGCCGGCAAGCCCGCAGCGGAGCGTGTTACCCCGCCCGGTTGCCGCGTCGGTCAGGCCCAGGCAGCAAACGCGGACAATGCGCATGCTCGTGACGGCGTATTGTCCGTGCGAGCGGTGCTGTCGTGGGTTCAGCGACGGCATAACAGCGAGCGGTAAAAGCATTTATGCGAATAGGTCGCGATTCGTCGCCGCCGATACACGCCTGCTGGGTTTCGGGACGCGGGTTTCCATTCCCGGCTATTACGGTGGAACACCGGTCTCCGTACTCGACTGTGGCGGGAAGATAAAGGACCATCGCATTGATGTGTTCTTCCTGTCCCACAAACAGGCCCAAAAGTGGGGCGCCCGCTGGATGGACGTGACCGTCTATCAGGACTGAGCCGCGCCCTGAATGAATCTCGCGCGGCGCCCATTGCAAAGAAACATACCGCCTGACGGCGTCACTGCGAACGTTCCGCGAGATTCGAAGGCCCCTCTGGCAAGCTCTTGCCTTGACATCCGCGGGAGGGTATCGTCTTAGAGCCTGCACGACACGTTGTTGGATTGGCCGAAGGTTTCGGCCCGACGATTCGAGGACCGCGAACATGGGCTCACTGACGCGCACGGCCTTGGCGATCGACGTTGACCTGCTGGAGAAGTTCGATGCCTGGATGGCCAGCCGGGGGTACACCAACCGCTCCGAGGCGATGCGGGATCTGATCCGCGCGTCGCTGGTCGAGCAGGAGTGGCAGGATCCCAAGGCCGCGATGGTGGCGGTGGTCAGCGTGATATTCGACCACGCCGCGCGTGACCTGGCGCAGGAGGTCACCGAGATCCAGCACAAGGACCACCACTGCATCCTGTGCAGCCAGCACGTACACCTGGACGGCCACAACTGCCTGGAGGTTGTCCTGATGCGTGGCCCAGCCCAGCAGTTGCGTCGCGTCGCGGACGCGATAGTTTCCACCCGTGGCGTAAAGGCGGGCAAGCTGACCCTGCTGAGCCCCAATGTGTGATTGCGGGGCCGGTTGCGTTGGGCGGGGCGGGAATGCAGGGCGACGATTTGCACGAGTTGCACAAAGAGAAGACGGATGTGTGCAAATTCGTGGTGATAGTCTTCTGGTTTTTAGACCGATGGGTGTGTAAATTCCTTGTCGGGTCAGCAGTTCGACGGGTCTGGGACGCGGCTCGGTGAGCGCGGGAAGGAAAAAGGCAATGTACGGAAAAGGGCGCAAGAAAGGCGTGGTTCGGTTATCCATTCAGGCCAACGGCGGGGCCAGGAACGTTGCGGTGGCTGGCTCGTTCAGCGATTGGAAGCCCGTGCGGATGAAGAAGCAGAAGGACGGCTCGTTCGCCGCCAACGTGGAAGTCGCCCCCGGTAGCCACGAGTACAAGTTCATTGTCGACGGCGACTGGCTGATGGACCCCGACAACAGCGCCTGGGCCCTGAACCCCTACGGGACGCTGAACTCCGTGATGGTTGTCGAGTAGCAAGGGCCGGGACGTGGCGGGGCAACACCCTCACCCGGCCCTGCGGGCCACCCTCTCCCTCAAGGGAGAGGGGTTTTAAGAGAGCCCGCCAAGCACCTGCTTGGACCTTCTCACGGTCCACCGGCTGCCAGGCTTCGCGGATGCGATGTTTCCGCAGATTTGCCGGCGACCCTCCTTCGCCAAGGCTACGGCGGGCTGCGCCGGCTACTGTCTACCCCTCGACTTCGCTTGGGGTAACCGGCTACCGGCTACTGG
>CAZSBS010000176.1:0-10223 GCA_964605095.1 uncultured Planctomycetaceae bacterium
AGATCGCCGTCAAGGTGATAGACGACCGGGGAAATGAACTGCTGGTGGTGAAGGACCTCACAGAGGCATCACGATAGGAGGTGCTGGCAAATGCATCCGAATCTGTTCCTACGAACCTTCTGGCAGATGGAACTTAAGCCACAGATATTTGTCGCCATGAGTTTTGCGCCCCAGTACCAGGAACGTTACACGAAGGTGATTGAGCCGGCAATCCAGGCCATTTCCGTAGGTAATGTGAAGCTGAAGGCTTGTCGGGTTGATATATCCAAGTCCGGCGACTCAATCTTGACAGACATTATGGACGGCGTCGCCCATTCAAGGATGATCTTGGCAGATGTGTCGATTATCGGCAAAGACTCCGTGAGCTGTCGCTCGTACCGAAATGGGAATGTCATGTATGAGGTGGGGCTGGCGCTGGCTGCCCGGCAGCCACAAGACGTATTGCTCGTGAGGGACGACAAGGACGATTTCCTCTTTGACGTTAGCACGATTCCACACAAGCATATTGATTTTACCAACATTGCTGTCGCCAAGAAGGAGCTCAACACCGAGCTAATCGAGAGGCTTCGGCAGCAGAATTTCTTGAATGACGCGCGCGTACAGATGGCAATTGCGGGCCTCAGCGCGGCGGAGGTCGCAGCCTTGAAGAAAGCAGCCGCTTATCCTCCAACCACGGTGTGGGGCCCCAAAGACACGGGTGCCGTTGATTTCTTCGACATGCAATCGACCCCAAGACTCTTGGACAAAGGACTTATTCGAGTAGTTGGTGAGTTTGAAGGGGGCGGTCCTGCTTACCATTGGACGCCGCTCGGTCTGATAGTGGGCAAGATTGTTGCGGGTGCGCTCACCAAGTTTCAGATGGATCCAGATTTTGACAAGAAGATCGGCGGCGCCAGTCCGGCTGCCCCAGAATCCACTAGAGCGAGTGAAGAGACAGGGAAGCCTGAGAAACACGACCCCGGAAATCCGGAGCAGAGCAAATGACGACCTACGTACTGGTGATCGTAGCATGGGCGTCCCGCCCATGCGTCGCAGGGCCGTCCCGGCCCTGCTCTCAGGCCCGGAGGGCCGGGAGCATTTGGCCGGGGGCGTAAGCCCCCGGTGAGCGGTTTTTAGAGAAATGAGCCCCGAAGGGGCGACAGAATGGCAAACGAAACACGTGTCGGCGTTTTCTATCGCCCCTTCGGGGCTCTGGGTGTAAATCATCCCCACCGGGGGCTTACGCCCCCGGCCAAACTCTATCGCCCCTGCCGGGGCTGGGACCACGGGCAGGATGCCCCTGGGACTCACGGGCAGGATGCCCGTGCTACGCCCGGAGGCAGTCTCCGGCCCGCCGGAATCAGGAATAACGCACGATGACCCAATACGAAGTCCCTGAACCTATCATCAACACGCCCTTCGAGGAGCCGGCGCAGCACTGGTACATCCGTGAGGGCGAGGAGCCGGAACTGCGCCCCGGCAGGCGACCGGCGATTGTCTATCCGCCAAGGGATGAGACCGGAGATTGGGACCTGGGCAGCGGGATTCTTCGCCTCTCGGCCGAATATAGGCCGGGGTACGAAATGGCGATGGTGAACCTTGTCCGCGAGCGGCTGAAGGCCTGGCGAGAGGCCGGCTGGCCCGGAGTGACGCGGACGACGCTGGAACTGCTGCAATACTGGCGGCGAAAGGGGCGGGACTTGAAGAAGCGGCTGTTCTTCGCACAGTTGGAGGCGGCCGAGACGGTCATTTTCCTGACCGAGGCGCGGGCGGACTTCCGCCAGGGCATCAACGTTCCCGTGGATGAACCGAGCGAGCAGCAAAGGGCCGACGGCGCGCGGGCCTTCGGCCGCTACGCCTGCAAGATGGCCACGGGCGGCGGCAAGACGACCGTCATGGGAATGCTGGCGGCGTGGTCCATCCTGAACAAGGTGAACGACCGAAGCGACGGCCGGTTTTCGGATGTGGTGCTTGTGGTTTGCCCGAACATCACGATCAAGAACCGTTTGGCGGAGCTTGATCCAAACAGCGGCGACGCCAGCTTGTACCGCACGCGCGACCTGGTGCCCCCGCACGCAATGCCATTGCTGACCCAGGGGCGCGTTCTGGTGACCAATTGGCATATCCTGAGCCTGCAAGAGGCCCAGACAGTTGGCGGGGTGAACGCCAGAGTCGCCAAGACCGGTCGCCCCTTGCGAACCACCGAAACCATCACCATTAGCTCCAAGACCACCACCGCCCGCCGCACGCGGTACTTGACCCTGGAGGAACTTGACCGGCAGGTTGCGGCTGGGATGGTGACGGTGATCCCAGAGTCGGAAGTGCGGGAAAAGGACGGGAGCCTGAAGAAAGTCCGCGTAGAATCGACCCGGTACGTGGAGAGCGACACCCATTGGATCGGGCGCGTTATCGGCCGGGAGGTGGGCGGCAAGCAGAATATCCTGGTCTTCAATGACGAGGCGCACCACGCTTACCGAATCCGGCGCGAAGAGAAGGACCGGGATGAGGGCGACCTGTTCGGCGAAGAAGATGAGGCCGATGAGTTCTTCCAGGAGGCGACGGTCTGGGTGGACGGGTTGGACCGCATCCACAGGCTGCGGGGAATCAACTTCTGCGTGGACCTGTCGGCGACGCCGTACTTCCTGGGGCGAGTGGGGCAGGACAGGAACAAGCCTTTTCCGTGGGTGGTGAGCGATTTCGGCTTGATCGACGCGATTGAGTCGGGGCTGGTGAAGATTCCGCAACTGGCGGTGAGGGACAGCACGGGGGCGGACATACCCGGCTACTTCAACGTGTGGGACTGGATTCTGCCGAAACTAACCACGGCCGAGCGCGGCGGGAAGAAGGGCGTGCCCAAGCCGGAAGCGATTCTGAAATGGGCACACGTTCCCATTGCGATGCTGGGCAGCCTGTGGGAGGCGGAGTTTGCGGAGTGGGAGAAGCGAACGGACCCGCGCCGGCCTGTGTTCATCCTGGTCTGCAAGAACACGCAGATCGCCAAGGTGGTTTATGAATGGCTGGGAGAGGGTGTCCAGCCGGTCGGAATTCCCGAGTCGAAGATCGAGCGGGCGAGAAACCGCGACGGGCAGATCAACACGATCCGGGTGGATACCAAGGTCGTCCACGAGACGGATACGGACGGCGGCAAGTCGGATGAGACCCGCTGGATGCGCCTGACACTCGACACGGTGGGCAAGCATGCCTGGCCGGCGGACTCGCAGGGACGGCCCATATACCCGGAGGACTTTGAGGAACTGGCCAAGAAGCTTGGCCGGCCGCTGCATCCGCCGGGGCGGGATATTCGCTGTATCGTCAGCGTGGGGATGCTCACCGAAGGCTGGGACTGCCAGACGGTGACACATATCATCGGCCTGCGGCCGTTCATGTCGCAACTCTTGTGCGAACAGGTGGTAGGCCGCGGATTGCGGCGAGCGAATTACGACGCGGGTGACGATGGCAGGCTCGGCGAGGAGGTTGCTCAGATTTTCGGCGTGCCCTTCGAGGTGATCCCGTTCAAGGCGAATCCCCAGGGGCCGCCCAAGGAACCGCCGAAGCGGTGGCACGTACACTCGCTGCCAAACAGGGCGGAGTTCAAGATCGAGTTTCCTCGCGTGGAAGGGTACACCCAGGCGATACGCGACCGCATTAGCGTGGACTGGGCGAGCGTGCCGCCGCTGTTCATCGACCCAGGCAACATTCCGCCAGAAGTCGAGATGAAGGCCATGTCCGTTACGAACGAGGGCAGACTCTCGCTCTCGGGTCCAGGCCGGGTTGACGAGGTGACGCTCAAACGGGAGCGTGCCAAGCTGCGATTGCAGGCGATTGCCTTTGACGTGGCCGGGGGGTTGACGAAGCAGTACCTTGGCCAAAGCACCTGCGAAGTCCCGTCACACCGGCTGTTTCCGCAAGTTGTGAATATCGTGATGCAGTACCTGCGGGAAAAGGTCCACGTTCAGCTTCCGGGGGATGCGAAGGATGTGTACTTCTCGCCGTATTACGGATGGCTGGTCGAACGGCTGGCGCAGGCGATCCGGCCGGATACGTCACAAGGCGAAGCCCCGGAGGTGCCCATTTTCGAGTCGCACCGCGGGCCTGGCTCGACCGAGGATGTGGATTACTGGACCAAGCGGGAGCCGCGCGAAGCGATTCACTGCCACTTGAACTACGTCGTGCCGGATACGGAACGGTGGGAGCAGTGCGCGGCCTTCCATATCGACCGGCACCCGGCGACGGCAGCCTTCGTGAAGAACGCCGGGCTTGGCTTCGCCATCCCGTACTTCCACAACGGCCAGAGCCACGATTACATCCCCGACTTCATTATCCGGCTCAAGGGCGAAAGCGAGCATGCCCGGTACCTGATCCTGGAAACCAAGGGCTTCGACCCCCTGGCCGACGTGAAGAAAGCGGCGGCCGACAGGTGGGTCGCGGCCGTCAACGCAGATGGTCGCTACGGACACTGGCTATATGACATGATCCGCAAGCCGGAAGAGGCAATCCAGAAACTGGACGCGGCAATCTGAGGGGCCAGTGGGCTCAGGGGCCTTCTTCTCCTGTCAGAGTCAGCCTGCCCCGTTGGGGCCTGCGCCGAGAGATGCCTCCTCTCATGGCCGACACGCCAATGGCCCTGTGCGGCTCTCGCCCATCTTTTTTGCGCCGCCCCGCCCCAGCGATTCGGAACCAATGGGCGTCTTGCCTTACCCGACGATCTTTCCCCACTGGGCCTGTTCGATGGCGAACCGGGCGCTCTTTGCGAGCCGACCGGCGCGGACGTCGTTGGCTGGGTCGTCGGGGACCAGGGCAAGCGTCTTGAGTCCCGCGAGCCTTTCCAGCAGGCCGGGCAGGCCGCGGAGGGTGTCCTCGACAGGCTCGTCACTGGCGCTGTCGGCGCGGTAGAGGTTCAAGACGCACCCCGCCAGCACCAGGCCGGCGGACCGCACAGCCATCGCCGCCAGCAGCGCCCGCTCCAGCGCGCCAAGCTCGGCCCGCACCACGAGCACGACGGGCAACGCCAGGCACTCAGCCAGGTCCAGCATCGATAAATCCTCGGTGATCGGGCAGGCAATCGAGCCGGGCGCCTCGACGACGACGCACTCAGCCTTGCCCGCAAGGCGGCGCCAGGCGTCGAAGATGGCGTCGATGTCCACGGACGCCCCGCCGATCGCCGAGGCGATGGCCGGGGCAACCGGCGAGGCCAGGCGAACGGGCGAAATCTCCGCCAGCGTCTGGCTGCTCTCGGCCCACGCCGCCAGCATGTCGGCTGAGTCGCTCACCAGACCATCGCGGTCCAACCGGCAGCCGGTGGCAACGGGCAGGAAAACTTCCACGTTGCGCCCGTCCAGCCGCAGGCTGTGCGCGACGGCGGAGGCCACGACGGTCTTGCCCTCCCCCGCCGCCGCCGAGGCCACCAGCAGGCCCGGTATACGCGGCAGACCGTCAGGTGAACGAGTTTTTCGAGTGTAAGCGGCACCGGACATACCGACGTCTTCCTTCCCGTTCTCGTCCCCGTCCTCGGTCTTTCTCTGTTCTCCAATGCGCACCTGTGTCTCGGTCAATCCAATCCGCAATCCGCAATCAATCAGTTCGCCCTCAGAATCACCGGGGCTCCGACATCCGCGGCCAGAAGTTCGCACGCCCGGCCGCGGTTCACGGCCAGTTCGACCCGGCCTGACGAGTCGAACAGCACCAGCGGGGCAGCCTCGGCGGCGAAGGCGTACGTGGCCGCGAATCGCCCCGCATCCCGGCCGGCGCACGTGGCGCGGACGACCTCGACGTCAGGCCACTTCTGCATGACCGCGGCGGCGGGGATGTTCGTCACCAGGTTGCCGAACCGGTCCACGTGTATAACCTGGCCGGTAATCCGGGTTTCGTCCTGGGCGGCTGGGGGAATCTCCAGCAGCGTGTACGACGTCGGCTGGGGGCCGAACTTGCGGATGTCCTGGCCCAGGAGGATCTGCCCGGCGATGGGCGCAAATATATCCCGTCCGTGGAACGTCATGGACCCAGGCCTGGCGGCGATGAGCTGGGGCGGCAGGACGACGTTCAGCGACTCGGCCGGCCAGCGGTCGACGATGAACGTTATCACGCCGTTATCGGGGAAGAGGTACACTTGCTGGCCGAAGCGGCCGACGAGAATCTTCCGGTCGGTCCCGACGGTCGGGTCGATGATGACGACATGCAGCGTATCCGGCGGGAAGTACGGTGCCGCGGCCGACAGGGCCAGCGCCCCGGCCAGTATGTCGTGGGCGGGCACGTCGTGGGATATGTCGACGATCTGCGCTCGGGGGCAGACCGATAGGATCGCCCCCTTGACCGCGCCGACGTATCCGTCACACGAGCCGAAGTCGGTAAGCAACGTGACAAGTTGAGATCGGGCCATGTTAGACTTCCTCTGGTTCGTAGTGACGCGTAAGGCGTTATTGTCCCGAAGATGCCCTTACCCTCCTTCGCCAAGGCTACGGAGGGCAGGCGGGCACACTACAAACATCCGCAACGCAACCGGCTCGGGACCGGGCCGCCAGTCGCCTCTTGGGGCGGATGAGCGTATAATACATCGGAGGCGTCATGGAAACCACGGAAGACAAATGGCTTGCCCGGCGGCGGCATATGGTGGAGCGGGACCTCCGCGCACGCGGGATCACCGACGAGGCGGTCCTGCAGGCCTTCATGGAAGTCCCCCGGGAGCGGTTCCTGCCCGAGTCGTGCCGGGCCGAGGCATACGACGATCACCCGCTGCCGATCGGTCATGGCCAGACGATAAGCCAGCCGCTTGTGGTGGCGTTGATGGTCCGCGAGCTTGCCTGCCGGCCTGGCCATCGCGTGCTGGACGTCGGGGCGGGCAGCGGCTACCAGACGGCGATCCTGTCGCGGCTGGCATCGCACGTCTTCGCGGTCGAGCGGATCAACGAACTGACCGAGTTGGCCATCGACGCCCTTGCGGCCATCGGCGCGGACAACGTGACCGTCTGCACCGCCGACGGCACGCTGGGCCTGCCGGAGGAAGCGCCGTTTGACGGCATCATCTGCGGCGCCGCCGCCCCGGACGTGCCGAAGAGCTGGCTCGATCAGATCGCCGACGGCGGGCGAATAGTCCTGCCCGTCGGAGACCGGCACGAGCAAGTAATCGTCGTCATCCAGCGAAGCGGCAACGCGTTCACCCGCCGCGAAGTCTGCCCGGTGAGATTCGTGAAACTCATCGGCCAGGAGGGCTGGCGCGAGCCGGATTGAGCACACGCCTCAACCCGCATTCCACCCGGGGTGAAGCGCCGGACGGATTGTGAATTGCCAGAATGAATCATCGCACATGCGGCCAGCACGGGAGGTGCTTGACACGCCGTTGACGGATGATATGATCGCTGTGGTTCAGCATGAACTTCTGGGACAAGCACAGGGAAAGATGCCATGAAATACGCACTGATTACGGCGATGCTGGCGGGACTGGTCTGCGTGGGCTGCAACCAGCCACCCAAGACAGTACAAACGGGCCTGCCGGGGGCAATTCCGGCGGCCCCCGGCGAGACGGCCAGGTCTCTGACGCCTCCCGGCGGCGAGATCACCTCGCCCGCGCCGGCGACCAGCCTGACCTCGCTGGTCCCGCCGGAGCCCAAGCCGATGCCGGAAGTCATCACTCCCCCGGCATCGCCCGTTCCCGCCACGCCGCCCGCGGCCACCGGCGGCACGTACATCATCAAGAAGGGCGACACGTTTATCAAGATCGCCCGCGAGGTCTACGGCGACCCCAGCCGCATGAAGGACATCGTCGCCGCCAACCCGAGCCTCGACCCCAGGAAGCTCAAAGTCGGGCAGACCATCATCCTGCCGGACGTGGGACCCCAAAAGTAGCCGGCGCGGGCAAAGGCCTACCGTGCCAGGCACAGGCAGCGAGGTCCGTCTCGACACGCCGGTCCAGTTCCTAAAGGGCGCCGGTGCGGTTCGCGCAGGCCAACTGGCCCAGCTTGGCATCGCAACACTCGAGGATCTGCTGACGTACTTCCCGAGGCGCTTCGACCTGCGCCCGCAGGTCCAGCCAATCGCCGCTCTAAGCGCCGACCAGCAGACCGCCACCGTCGCCGGCGAGGTCGGCAACATACGCGAGAACCGCTTCGGGCGAGTGCCGACCTTCCAATGCACTCTGACCGATGACACGGGCAAGGTCAATGTCCGCTGGTTTCACGGCGCCTGGCTTGCCGACAGGATTAAGCCTGGCCTGCAAATCGCCGTCAGCGGCCCGGTGAGCGTCTACAAGGGCCGGCTCCAGCTCGTAAACCCGCGGCACCAGATCCTCTGTGGCCCGGCCTTGACAGACCTGGACGCCGATGAGTTGCTGCCCGTCTACCCCGCAAGCGGGCAGCTTTCCAGCGGGCACATCGCAAGGATCATCCAGTCCGTGCTGCCGCTGGCGGCAACGCTTATCCGCCCGTGGTTCGACACCGAGTACCTCTGCCGCCGCGGCCTGATGAACCGCCCCGCAGCCGTGGCGGCCATGCACCGCCCGGAGGACAAAGTCCACTGGGCCCAGGCCCGCCGCCGCTTGGCGTATGATGAGTGCCTGCTGATGCAGCTTGGCATCGGCCTGACCAGGCTGCGCCAGGTCTCTCGCCCCGCCCACCCGCTGGTGATAAGCCCAGCCATCGACGAACGGATCCGCGCGCGGTTCCCGTTCGCCCTGACGGCTGCCCAGGACAAGGTCGTGGGCGAGATCGTCGCCGACCTCGGGCGCGAGCGGCCCATGAACCGTCTGCTCCAGGGCGACGTGGGATCCGGCAAGACGGTCGTAGCGCTCTACGCGGCGCTGCTGGCGGTGGCCAGGGGCAAGCAGGCGGCCATCATGGCGCCGACGGAAATCCTCGCCGCCCAGCATTACGAGAAGGTAGTAGCCTACCTCGAGGGCAGCCGGGTGAGCATCGCCCTGCTGGTCGGCGGGCAGAAACCCTCAGTACGTAAGGACGTGCTCGCCCGCCTCGCCGCCGGCGAGATCGACCTGGTCGTCGGCACGCACGCGCTTCTCAGCGAGAGTGTGAAGTTCCAGCGGCTTGCTCTGGTGATCGTCGACGAGCAGCACAAGTTCGGCGTCCGCCAGCGAAGCTCCATACGCTCGAAGGGCTTCGCCCCGCACTACCTTGTGATGACAGCCACCCCGATTCCGCGGACGCTCGCGCTGACGGTCTTCGGCGACCTCGACGTATCGACCATCGACTCGCTGCCGCCGGGGCGCGGGCGGACCCTCACGCGAATCGCCCGCCAGGATGAGATGGACGAGGTGCTCGCCGCCGTGGCCGGGCTGGTCGCCGGCGGGCGCCAGGCGTATTTCATATACCCACTCGTCAATGCGTCGGACCAACTCGACCTGACTGCCGCCGAGGATGCGTACGCCCAGCTCCAGGCCGGGCCGCTGGGCGAGTTCGGCGTGGGCCTCATTCACGGGCAGATGCCCCCGGCCGAGAAGGACGCCGCCATGCGGGCCTTCCATGCCGGCGGGATCGGCGTGCTGGTCGCCAGCGTCGTCGTCGAGGTCGGCCTGGACGTGCCCGGCGCCAACGTCATGGTCGTGATGCACGCCGAGCGTTTCGGCCTGGCCCAGCTCCACCAACTTCGCGGGCGGATCGGACGCGGCAAGGACGACGCCGTGTGCATCCTCGTGGCCTCGCCGGCAAACCCGGTCGCCCGCAAACGCCTGGATGTGCTGGAGCGGACGGCCGACGGCTTCAAGATAGCCGAGGAGGACCTGCGAATCCGCGGCCCGGGCGAGTTTTTCGGCACACGCCAGCACGGCCTGCCGGAGCTGAAAGTCGCCAACCTGATCGAGGACTTCGAGTTGCTTCGCCTGGCCCGGCGCGACGCCGTGGCAATCCTCGCTGAAGACCCCGCCCTGACGGCCCCGCACCACCAGCAGCTCCGCCGCGAAGTCCTGCGAGCCTACGCCGGCAAACTCGACCTGCTCGGCGGGGCGTGACTCAGACCCATCCCGATTGAATCTCGTGCGGTAGCCATTGCCAAGAATCATAAAGGCACCCCACCGGCCCCGGCGGGGCCGGGGAATGTAGCCACGGGTGAAACGCAGTGAAACCCGTGGAAGAAGATCATCATGGGACCCCGCCCCGGCGGGGCGGTGGAAATGTTCCTTCGCCCCATCCGGGGCGAGAAGATAAAGGGGAGACTTTCGTTCCACGGGTTTCGCTCCGTCCCCAAGGGACTTCGCTTCACCCGTGGCTGATATGGATTGACCTGTCAACCCTATGCGCGGAACT
>CAZSBS010000177.1:0-10161 GCA_964605095.1 uncultured Planctomycetaceae bacterium
ACGGAAGGGATCGTCATCCGCCCGCATCGGATGCCCAGCCCGCACTTGTGCTACCTGAACCTAAGCGAGCGTCGCTAAACGGCGCGGGCGCCAGGTACGGGGCCATTTCGTCCGCCACGGTGACCATCTCGGCAGAGACCGATCTTTAGGCTATCAATAGGTTCACCAGGCACGTCCTCTGCTCAGGGCCGCGCCAAAGGCGCCACGGTGTCGCTCTCGCTGCATTCCGAAAGATGCCTCGGAAAAGAGTTCGCGGCGGCCGGCATTGGCGGCATTGTTTGCGTGTCCAAGTCGTCACTGAGCCGTCAGCCAGGAGTCATTGGCCAGAGTCCGCCATCCGTTATGCTGTTCTTACGCGTGGGCTACGGTAATCCGCCCCGCTGTCAGCCATGGCGGCAGAAGAGAATCAAGGAGCGCCAATGACCGAGAAAGACCAACCTGCAAAGCAAGTGTCCGGGACACGCGAATGGGCGGTCGAGACCGTCAACTTCTCCAACGGGTGCCGCAATTCGTGCATCTACTGCTATGCCCGGTACCGAGCAGTACATCGGTTGCATCGGATGACCAACGACGACTGGCAGAAGGAGCTGGTCCGGGATCACGACGTGCGAAAGAGCCGTAAGCTTGCCGATGGGCCCGTGATGTGCCCCTCCACCCACGACATCACGCCCGGGAACATAGAGGCGGCGGAGACGGTCCTGCTGAAGCTTCTGCAGGCCGGAAACCACGTTCTGATCGTATCGAAACCTCGGGGCGAGTGCATAGAGCGCCTGACGAAGTCCCTTCGGCCCTACCTTGACCAGATTCTGTTCCGCTTCACCATCGGTGTAGTGGATGAACAGCTCCGCCAGTTCTGGGAGCCGGGAGCTCCGACTTTCGAGGAGCGGCTAAGGGCCCTTCAAACGGCGTACGAGGCCGGCTATGCCACGAGCGTGAGTGCCGAGCCGCTACTGGAACCGTGGAACGCATCGGAACTCCTGGCCAGACTGCGGCCATTCATAACCCACAGCTTCTGGATCGGCAAATTGAACCAGTTGCATGGCCGAACAAAGTGGCTTTACCCCGACGGGCATCCGGAGATCGATCGGCTCGAACAGTGGCAGACGGACGAGAAGGTCTTCGAGGTCTACGAGGCCCTCAAGCACGATCCGCTGGTCAGGTGGAAGGAGTCGTACAAGATGGTCCTTGGCCTGGAACTCTCGACAACGGCAGGCCTGGACATCTGAAGTGACCTGCTGGATTGGGGCCAGATTATGCGCCGATCATCCACGCGGACCGTCGGGGGCTCACCCCGACGAGGGCAGATGTCGGCAGAAGCCAGCCTAGAAGCCTTCACCATGCGGTGAACAGCCTCTTTATGGTAGAAAGATTTCTCTGAAAAAGTAGTTTTCACCGTGCGGTGAAACCGATACAATGAGTAGAAGGTGGCCAATGACTACCACGCTGCAAGACATCCCGGTGGCCCAGTGGCTCTATAAACTCGCCGGCGAGACAGGGCTCTTCCACGTCGAGTGCGTTGAGCAGCTTCGCGGCGAATACGACTTTCGCGTCGTTCTGCAAAGCGAAGCTGATCGCCAGGTGACCCTCTACGTCGAGGCCAGGAGCCGCGTGACGCCCAAGCTGGCTCTGGGGATGCTGCCGGGGCTGGGCAAGATTCCCGCCGGCGGGCACCCGATGGTCTGCACATACTCGGTTTCGCCACGGGTGGCGGAACTCTGCCGGCAGAACAACGTCGCCTACCTCGATGAGGCCGGGAATTGCTGGATCCGCACGCCGGGGCTCTGCGTTCACGTGACCGGGCATCCATCAACGCGGCCTGACACGCGGCCCGCCGTCGACCCGTTCGCCCCCCTCTCGAGCCGTATAAGCCGAATGCTGTTTGGCGATCCATCCAGGGCATGGACGCTCACTGATTTGGCCAAAGAAGCAAAGGTGAGCGTCGGCTTGGCGTGGAAAGTCAAGAAGGCCCTCTTGGACGAGGGGTTCATCCAAGTCCCCGACAAGCGAATCATCCTCCGTGATGCGGCAGGCCTCCTGGATGCATGGAAGAAGCAATACGATGTCCCGGCCAAGAAGGTCTCGCTCTATGCGATCGGCAAGACCGAC
The DNA here is from genome assembly GCA_964605095.1 of uncultured Planctomycetaceae bacterium. GTDB lineage: Bacteria > Planctomycetota > Phycisphaerae > SM23-33 > SM23-33 > JAUWQU01. Next base: position 2,107 of record CAZSBS010000177.1, read on the forward strand.
GAGCTGGAGAGCAAGCTCTTCGAGTGCGGCGAGGCCAGCCGGATCCGCTGCGCGCTTACCGGCTTGTCGGGAGCCTGGCGATCTGCCCCCATGGTCCGGTACACGGCGGTATCCGCCTACGTGGATGTCGGCGCCAGCCCCGCAGCAATGGCCGACCTCGTTCGGTGTATGGAGGCCAAGCCTGTCGATACAGGCGCCAATCTCATCCTCTACCCGACTCGCGATGAAGCGGTGTTCTTCGGGATGCGGACGCTGTCCGGGATGAACGTCGTCTCGCCGATCCAGCTGTACCTGGATCTGCTCCAGGTGGCCGGGCGAGGAGAAGACGCAGCCAACGAGATCATGGCCAGAGAGATCAAGCCGCTGCTTGAGCAGTCCAAGCCGGCCTAAGCGAAAGGACATGCCGCCATCAATGGCTGAGAACCATCCATATGACCCGAACGACGTTGCCGCCTGCAGGTCCGTTCTAGTTGAGGCACTCACCGTCCTTGGGAAGTATCGCGACCGTATCGCCGTGGTTGGCGGCTGGGTGCCTGAGCTTGCCATTCCTGGTCAAGGCCACATGGGCTCCCTGGATGTGGACTTGGCTTTGGATGCAGCCAAGTTCCCTCCATTCGTTTACGAAACCCTCCGCAACGATCTGCAGGCCGCGGGCTGTAAGCCCACGGACATTCCCAACAGATTCGAACGCCTGGTCCCAGGAAATCCCACGCCTGTGCGCGTTGATCTGCTCTGCGGCGAGTACGCCGGAGAAGGCCAGGGCTCGCACGAGATGATTCAGGGCATGGCCGTCTGGAAAGCAAGGGGCCTTGACCTGGCGACGTGGTTCCACAGGAAGATCAGGGTCTCGGGCACGCTGCCGGATGGTGGCCGCAACGAGGTCGATGTGACCATCCCGACCATCCCAGCCTTCCTCTGCATGAAGGGCATCCTGCTCGTCGATCGTATGAAGGACAAGGATGCTTACGACGTGTACTTCTGCGTGGCCAACTTCCCCGGGGGCCTCAGTGCGCTTGCCGCAGAGTTCCAGCTAATGCTGTCCAACAACCTGGTGCAGGAGGGCCTGGGCAATCTTCGGGCCAAGTTCAGCACGATCGAGGACATCGGCCCGGTGTGGGCAGCCCGGGTTGCCGCAGAGGGCGGCGCTGACGAGGTGTTCGCAAGGCGAGATGCCTTTGAACAGGTCAATCGGCTCCTGGACCTTCTGAAGATACCCAGGCAAGGCCAGCCAGGTTGATGCCTGAGTCTCCTACCGCGTCTGCATAGGGGGACAGATCTTGTCCCTTTACGCGCACGCGCTTGAGCGGTGACGATAACAGCAGAAACGCACGATAACATCGGCGATGTTATTGTGCAGCCAGGCAGCTCGCCGGTTTCGGGCCGTATTCTATTTCGCGTTACTTGTCTCATACACCAGTAGCCGCAAATAGAATACAATATTATGGGCGACCTCACGCCGCGGACGCCGGGGCCAGCTTCCCTGCCGGCGGCTGCTTGGATCCCTGGTGCCGTTCGCCAGCCGGTTCGTGGCTGCCGCCTTACTTGCCCTTCGTCGAATGCCGAATGGTGCCGAACAGCCAGTTCTTCAACTTCTCCCACACGCCCCCGTCCGCGCCATCCTCCTTGAGGTCGCCGAAGCCTACGGTCTCGCGACCAGCCGGCGCCTCGCTGCCAGCAAAGCAGCTCTCCTTTGCCAGCGCGTCGTGCCTGCGGCCAGCCTGTATCTCCCTATGGGACCATCGCCGAGCCCAGATGACTTTGTTGCGCCGTATCCAATAATGAGATTGGCAACTGAAGCTCCAGTTGCCGACGGACGGATCCAGCGTCACCGTCTGCCCGTCGAAGACCAGTGTCCAATCTGTAGGAGATAGCGGCGTGATCACTTCGTGGCCGCATCCACAACAGCACATGTGCGCAGCCGTCGCGTATGGGATGGACACGTAGATCACCCCATCCTCCAGCACCTCTGGAATGAACTCGACGAAGACGTGCCGGAGGCTCGTCACGCGTTGCATGCGTGGTCCTCGTTGAGCAGGTGGTTGCCATCGATTTCGTACGCCGAGAAATGCTCTCCCTCAAGATCCCTGTAGAACCCGCACAGCTTCTTCCACTTGATCACCGCCAGGGCCGCGTTCAGGGCGTTCAGGTCCGCGATCTGGATGTTCTGCGAGTACTCGTTGTGCCCATCCCCGTCCGTGAACGGAATCCTCTTCTTGCCCCTGACGTGATCGCGCTTTGCGGGAGTGCTCGTCGTCACCCGGACGACGCCGAGCAGGGCATCGTCAACGAGCTGCACCCCCATCCCCACATCGATGAAGGCCGCGCCCCACGCCTCCAGGCGTTCGATTATCGCTTGCTTCTGCGAGCCCTTGTCGAGGCACAGGAACACGAAGTCAATCCCCTTGAGTTCATCCGAGTTGGAGCCGTCGAGGTAGCAGCCGTGGGCGACAATCCTCCGGTGCATCTTCGAGTACTGGTCTTGCAGATAGGCCACCTTCAAAGGCCTGGCCCGCAACTGGTCGATCGATGCGGCGCCAGGCGATCTGAACGCGTTATGGTTAAGAAGCTTGTCGCCATCAAAGAGGTGGATCTCCTTGACCGGCGTCTTCGCCACCAGGTCCAGCACGTACGATCCGGTGCCGCCGAGGCCCACGATGGCCAGCTTCTCGACCTCGAGCTTCTTGGCTACCGCGCCGATCCCGGCTCTGCTGGAGGCGGTGTCCAAGTAGTTGAAGACCGACTCGTCCTCTGCAGGTTCGACCACCGGAAACGGCATCGGCGTGGCCTTGGAATCAAGCGATTGTGCTTGGCTCGAGATGATGGCAGCGTACGTTGTCATCTTCTCGTAGTAGTCCTTGTACGCGCCGCTCAGGGGCTTGCTCGAGAAAGAATGCTGGATCACGACGCCCTCGGCGAGCTTCTGCTCCCGGCTCTGGTTCTTGATCTGGGCGATCTGGGAGCCATCCTTGAGGCAAGGATGCTCTCCGACGAAATGCGCGACGTGCGTGCTCGGGGTGCTGGTCACATCGCCGGCAAGCGTCAACTCCGAAACGAGCGTTCCCAGCCTGACCTCCTTGGCGGAGTCGACGTAGGGCACGTCCTTGACCAGCAGGTGTCCTGACCGGACCTCAACGTCGTAGCCATCATCCCGTAGCCGCGTCAGGTCAGGGCTACGACTTATCAGTTGCTGTGACATTGAAAATCATCCCTTCCTTCACCTTGACCATCTCGCCATCGATCAGGGTCCCCTCGGGCTTGTTGCCCTCGCCGCGCCTGTAGGTGACGGTGAAGACGATGTTGGGACCCGTTGGGGGAGGATCGAAGGCCAGGGCAACGACTTCCGCAAACGACAGTTCCTTCTTCGTCACGACCTTCTGTCGGCCGTTGACGATGATCGTGTACTGCTTGTCCTGCCCATGCCCGGCGTCCTTGTCCTTGCCTTCTGCTGGGCCACGTTCTTTGTTGTCGCTCATCGCGAACTCCTTCTGCGGCGGAGATGCCGCTATATTCCAATGCCGCCGAGCACAACGATTTTGCCACGAGGCCGGCAAAAACTCTTGCGTGGCCGGCATAGGTAGTTAACATTGACCCCGGTGCCGCGGCCCCCGGGGAGGCTTAAAGTGACTGATATACCGACACTTAAGAACGATGAATGGGATGAGCTTCTTGAGCGACTGACCTACTATGCGCTCGGAAAGTTCCGGAAATGCGGTTGGCGAAGGGGCAACCCGCAGAAGGTGGAGTGGGCTGGGCCGGGAGGGACCGGTCCGGGTGACGTCGCCTTGGAGGCCATCACGTCGGTCATAGAGGGGAAGCGGACGTATAACCGTGGAAAGCACGGAGACTTCGGCAACTTTCTGAGATCCGTAGTGGACAGCCTGGTCTCGCACATGGCGGAAAAGGCAAAGCAACGAAGGACGGGGCGCATGCCGGTCTCGCAGAACGCCGACACGGGCGAGCTGGTCGAAGTTGACCTGCCCGGAAGGGAGCCTGATCCGGCGGACGTATGCGTGACACGGGACACGATCGAGGTGGCCAAGAAAGCCGTAGCCGCCGATGCCCAGGAGGATCCCTTGGCGATGCAAGTCTTAGAGTGCATGGAGGCCGATATCACGAAGCCGGCGGAAATGGCTGAGGCTTTGGGTGTCGACATCAAGGACATCAACAACGCTCAGAAGCGGCTCCGCCGGAAACTCGACCAGGCGTTCGCAGACGAGGTCGGGAAGGAGCGGATACGATGAAGAACATCAACGATTTCGATGATCGCGTCTGGGGCCGGTTCTTTGATTTCGTCTTCACCGACGAGAGGAACCTGACCCGCGTACAGGTCCAGGCAGAGCTTCGGCAGCAAGGGATCGACCTGCGAGATGCACAGGCCAAGCTTGCATCGGCGCTCAGGCATGCCCGCGAAACACAGGAGGCGAGAGCAACGCTGGAACACGCCAAGCAGAGGCGAATATGCTTGCTGGAGAGACTGACGGGCATCCAGGCACCGTCAGGGCCGGCCATCAGGGCAACGCTGAAGAAGATGGTCTCGGAGCGATTGTCCGGACCCCAACAGGCAGTATATGCCCGCAAGCTTGAGAGCGCTGCAAGCGATGAGGACCTCAAGTCCTTGCTTGAGGACATCTCACGGTTGGACGCGTTCGCGGAGGACTCGGAAGATGGCGAGTCTTGAATTCAGTAGAACGATGGCTATCGGCGAGGCGGAGCGGCTATGGCGGCTGTACGGATTCACAGTGCCTTCGGACTTGTCCCTGGAGGACTTGGCATTGGCACGAGGCGTGCTGGTCACCGAAGGTTCTCTTGACAAGATGGAGGCCAGGCTGATCCGACAGGGCAAACGCGGTCTCATACGTGTCAAGGCTGATTTGCCGGAGCTTGGCAGGAAACGATTTGCCATCAGCCATGAACTGGGCCACTGGGAGCTTCACGCGAACATATCACAGCTGTTTGCATGCACCGAGGACGACATGGTCGCCTCCTACAAGAAAAGCGTGCATGAGGCGGAGGCCAATTACTTCGCCTCCGGGCTGTTGATGCCCAGCAATATCTTCGCCGCGAAGGGCGCCGGCGCTAGCCTCTGCGTGAAGGATGTCTCTGACCTGGCCTCGTACTTCGCTACATCGTTCACTGCTACAGCCATTCGCTACGTTGACCTGAGTTCTGAGCCATGCGCCGTCGTGGCGTCATCAGCTAACACGATTCGCTGGTGGAGGGGCAGCCCCGAGTTTGAGGATCGGTTCTGGCTGGATGCCAGGGGTCAGCTTTCTCCGAGCACTGTGGCCGGCAGCATCTTCAAAGGCGGACGACGCCCCACTGGCCCAGAAGTCGTCGACATTGCCGAGTGGTCGGAACGCGGGGCGGATGAGGGGGACGGGACCTTCATGGAAGACTGCCTCATCATGGATCGTTATGGACAGGTTCTCAGCCTGCTCAGGCTGTCGTAAACGACAGATGTGTTTGGAAGGTGATGCTGCTGGTGGAAGACGCGCAGATTTGGAGTCACGATGAGCAGCTTCAACGATGAGATGGCTCAGCACCAGGTCGCCTGGCGGCAGAAGCACATTGCCGACAAACGGCACGGAATGCAAAACAGGCAGACGCGACCTTGGATCCTGCCGCCTGAACTCTGGGAAGAGGGGCTGTGGCCGGGAATCCGCAGCGGCTCGGCATGCTCGCTCCCTGAGTACCTCAGGACTCCTGGCAGAGAGATCGAGAAACACAAGGGCGTCCACAACCTTAAGAGTTCCTGGGTCGCGTGTGCCAACCTGTACTTCCCGTTCCGCCAGGCCGTGGGCCTGTCCATGCTCGCCGGCTTTCTGAAACAACACGTCTCGCCGCTTATCGAGGTTGTGGAGGCGGTTGAGTTGGAGTATGCCGAGGAGCCGCCTCTGGACCCGCAGACGCTCTTGGGCGAGCCCAAAGGTGGCCACCGCGGGGCCAACCAGACTTCGCCCGATGTAGCCTTCCTTGTTCGGACCACCAGCGGAAAGGGGTTGATCCTCACGGAGAACAAGCTGGTGGAGCACTCGTTCTACCCGTGCTCAGGCCGGAAACCCGAGGTGCGGAACCCCGATCGCGGCCGGTGCATGGATTTTCAGAAGCTGATTGCCGACCTGCCCGCCCGGTGCTGGCAGCTACAGTGGGAATTGGGCAGCAGGAAGAACCGCAAGTACTGGGACCACATCCACCTCAGCGACCATGGCCGCCGTATCCTCAAGCGATGCCCAGCCGCAACCGGCGGCTATCAACTCCTGCGACAGCAGGCCCTGGCAGAGGGCATCGCCGCCAGCGACCGGTACGAGGTGGTGGTCTCCTGCGTGGCTTACGACAGCCGCAACGAGGCCCTGATCGGATGCCTTCGCGAGACGGGAGTCGACGACTTCAGCACGGGTTGGGGCCCGTTGTTCGCGGGCAGGGCGAGCTTCGCGACCTTCACGCACCAGCAGTGGGTTGCGTGGGTGCGCCAGCATGACCAGGATGGTCGCTGGGCCGACTGGCTTGCCTACGCCTCCGAGCGGTACGGCTACGGCCAGTGACCACGCGGGGCGGCATGCGTACTACACAGCCCTTAATCGCAAGAGGGGGGGAGTCCTACGCAGGTTCTGGCGATGGGTGAAGAGGCTGCTTGAGGAGTAGCCCGACCTCGTCCCGGGTTTCCGTCGCGCCAGACCCGCGGATCAAGGGCCTGGAGGACCTGGGCAGGATTAAGGCGACGGACTTCGAGGTGATCGTGCCCACCGGCCCGAACGAAGGGCCACGGTCCCTGAAGAAGTAGTCGCTCGGCAGGTCGTGATCACGTCATGCTGTTCGTCGACAAGCTGATGGCCCTGAATGCCTGAGCCGAGCAAGCGATCCCACTGTGAGAAGCTCTGGATGGCCTTGAATCCAGAACTGGCAGAGCAGCATCCACTGCCGTATACTCTTTCGCATCCTCCAACCTGCGGCAATAAGACAGGGAAGAACGAGCAAATGGCGGGCGGCACGAACAAGTCGGCGGCGGAGATGCGAAAGAAGTTCAAGGCGATCCCCGAGGAGCAGCGCGAAGCCAACCAGGCCTTCAGCGTTCGCGTCTGGCGGGGGTTGAGTTGGCTTGAGCGGGCGGAGGGCATCCCGGACATCGAAGGGAAGTTCATCAGCCTGTGGATCGCCTTTAACGCGATTTACGGGCACCTTCAGGACGACGGCATGAACGCTTCCGACCGTGGGAGTTGGCAGCAGTTCCTGGCTGGGATCGTCAAGGCCGACACGGAAGACCAACTCGGGCAGATCATGTGGGCCGACCAGCGCAACATCCTCCGGTTAGTCGACAACAAGTACCTGTTCCGCCCGTTCTGGCTGAGCCAGGCCGACGCCGATGACAAACTCGCCCGTAGCCGGCGCCAGGTGATGGTCCTCCTTCAGCAACGTAACGCTGTCGGAGTCTTTCAGGAACTCTTCGAGCGGCTGTACGTGCTTCGCCAGCAGGTCTTCCACGGTGCCGCCACTTTCGGCAGCAAGCTGAATCGCCCGTACTTGAAGTCCGCCACCGTCCTGCTGGAAAGGATCATCCCGGCCATGATCGACATCATCATCGCAGCCGGGCCTGGCGTTGATTGGGGCGCATTGTGCTTCCCGCCGGTGAATTGCTGAAGGGGTGCGACCACTTCCGTCATACCCGTCTGGGATAATGCCTATGGCCGGCGATCCGGCGGCACCAAGGCAAGTCGGAGTTTGCCGGCCTTAGGAGAATGGCCATGGTCAGACAACACGACAAGACGGTGACTTGGTTCGGACAGCCCATAACTACCTGCCGCGGCACTCTTGCCGAACTTCGGGCCGGCGTGCCGTCATTTGAGCGCACGCCCTTTGGCCCGGAAGGCAGCCAGAACGAGTTCCTGCACACCATTGTTCGCAAACCGATTGGCGAAGACAAGAGGTTCATCCCCGTAGCCACCGTCTCGCCCCAATACGACCTTGTTCAGCATCATGAGGTCTTCAAATGGCTGGCCGAAGGGCTGAAGGGCGTGTTGCCCAATTGTTAATTTAGACAGTTTTCCATTTGGCATCCAG
>CAZSBS010000178.1:0-10125 GCA_964605095.1 uncultured Planctomycetaceae bacterium
ACGTGGAGTACGAGTCAGCCAATCGTCACTACGCCCACGTGGACTGCCCCGGCCATGCCGACTACGTCAAGAACATGATCACCGGCGCCGCCCAGATGGACGGGGCGATCCTGGTGGTCTCGGCCGCTGACGGCCCGATGCCTCAGACCCGCGAGCACGTGCTTCTGGCCCGTCAGGTAAATGTTCCGGCCCTGGTGGTCTTCCTGAATAAGGTGGACCTCGTCGACGACGACGAACTGCTGGAGCTGGTCGACATGGAAGTCCGCGAGCTTCTCAGCAAGTATGACTTCCCCGGGGACGATTGCCCGGTCATTCGCGGTTCGGCCATCAACGCCATCAACGACCCGGAAAATCCCAAGTGGAAGCAGCCGATCCTGGACCTCATCGAGGCCCTTGACACCTACATTCCCGAGCCGGTTCGCGAGGTCGACAAGCCGTTCCTCATGCCCATCGAGGACGTATTCTCGATCAAGGGCCGCGGCACGGTCGGCACCGGGCGTATCGAGCGTGGCACGATCAAGGTCGGCGAGAAGGTCGAGGTCGTCGGCCTGGGCGATACCCGCGACACGACCGTCACGGGCGTCGAGATGTTCAACAAGATGCTTGACCAGGGCCAGGCCGGCGACAACGTCGGCTGCCTGCTCCGCGGTGTCGAGAAGACCGACCTCGAGCGCGGCATGGTCCTTGCCAAGCCCGGCAGCATCACGCCCCACCACAAGTTCGAGGGCGAGGTCTACGTGCTTACGAAAGAGGAAGGCGGCCGGCACAACCCGTTCTTCACTGGCTACCGCCCCCAGTTCTACTTCCGCACGACGGACGTCACCGGCACCATCAAGCTGATGGGCGGGGCCGAGATGTGCATGCCCGGTGACAACATCGGCATGGAAGTGGACCTGCTGAACACCAAGATCGCCATGGAAGAGGGTCTGCGGTTCGCCATTCGTGAGGGCGGCCGGACTATTGGCGCCGGCGTCGTCACGAAGATCCTGGAGTAGTGGTTCATGGCCAGATCGAAGGCAAGAGAATACGTCTGGATGCAGTGTACGGAGTGCGGCCAGCTTAACTACCGCACGAACGTGAAGGTCCAGGGTGGCGTGCCGAAACTTCAGTTGAAGAAGTACTGCCCGCATACCCGGACGAAAACGGTCCACAAACTGAAGCGGAAATAGTTGCCGAACATAAGTCGGGCCAGGTGAGCCCGGCGGCACGCGGGCGCAGGCGCCCCGCCGGGCAAGGGTCTTCCCCCAAGAGGCCCTGAGAGCCCGAAGCCGGGGCGCCCGCGGCTCGCGAAATACGGCAGTAGCTCAATTGGCAGAGCAGCGGTCTCCAAAACCGCAGGTTGGGGGTTCAAGTCCTCCCTGCCGTGTAGTGTGAGGTCGGTGGGGGGGGAAATGACGAACCTGCAAGAGGATCTGTAAGAGGAAACGTAAAAGTGAGTTTCTTCGAGATATACAAAAAAGGTCAAGGCCGGTACGCCCGGATCATAACCTTCGTCGCGGGCTTGGCCCTGAGCGCGGGCGGCGCGGTGGTGCTCAGCGATAAGCTGGGAGCCTATGCCCCGCCGATCGTGCAGTACGGCGTGCCGTCGCTGTTTGTGGCGGCACTGGGTGCGCTGCTTTTCTGGATGGTCAATCGGCCGGCGTCGGCTGACTTCCTGATCGCCACCGAGGGCGAGATGAAGAAGGTCTCCTGGTCCAGCCGCAAGGAGATCATCGGTTCGACCAAGGTTGTCATCGTCGCGACGTTCATGCTGGCGGCCATCCTGGCTGCCGTGGACGCGGGCTTCGCGGTGCTGTCCCAACTCATCGGTCTGATGGGAAGCTGACGCTATCCCAGCATCGGAAACCAACGAATGGCCAAGCAATGGTATGTTCTCCGGGTAGCATCGAACAAGGAAGAGTCCGTTCGTGAGGCCCTGGAGCGCAAAGTAAAAATAGAAGGCCTCAATGAGAAGATCGGGCGCATCCTCGTGCCGACCGAGCGGCGCCCGAGTCCTCGCGGCCGGGCCGGCGAGAAGAAGTTCGTCGAGCGCAAGATGTACCCGGGTTACGTTTTCGTCGAGATGGAGTTGGAGGAAGACGGCCGAATCGGCGAGGACGCATGGTTCTTAATCCGCGAGACCACCGGCGTGGGTGATTTCATCGGCGCCGCCGGCAGGCCCACGGCAATGAAGGCCTCCGACGTCGACAAGATGCTGATGCAGGTCGAGAAGGCCAAGGAAGGCGCGCCTGTCAGCGTCGACTTCAAGAAGGGCGACATGGTCAAAATCAAGGAGGGCGCGTTCGAGAACTTCGAGGGCGCCGTTGACGAGGTTCTGCCCGACAAGGGCCTTATCCGGGTCGAGGTGACGATCTTTGGCCGGGCCACGCCCGTCGAACTGGAATACTGGCAGGTGGAAAAGGCCTGACGAGCCCGCCGAGCCCCGGGTCAACCCCCGGCTGGAAAACCTTAGAACAGGCAAAGAAAAGATCGCTGTCGCTATTCACGAAAGTAGTCAAACATGGCCAAGGAAATAACAGCTAAGATCAAGTTGCAGGCAGCGGGCGGCAAGGCGACCCCTGCGCCGCCGATTGGCCCAGCCCTCGGGCAGCATAACGTCAACATCGGGCAGTTCGTCAGCCAGTTCAACGAGCGCACGCGCGAGTACGACGGCATGCCCATCCCGGTCATCATCACGGTTTACAAGGACCGGACGTTCACGTTCATCATCAAGAGCCCGCCGGCCTCGGCGCTTCTGAAGGAAGCCGCCCAGGTCGCCAAAGGCTCCGGCGTGCCCAACAAGGAAAAGATCGGCACGGTTACGGTTGCGCAGGTCAGGGCGATCGCCGAGCGGAAACTGGCTGACCTCAACGCCCGCAACCTCGACGCCGCAAGCCGCATCATTGAAGGCACGGCCAGGTCGATGGGCATAACGGTGACGAAGTAGGGCGCGGCTCTGGGCCGCAGCCAAGAGAAGAGTTCAGCGCAGAGAGTGCAGAGATCGCGGAGAAGAAGGAAGTTCATAAGTATTCCCCTCCGCGTTTTATGCGACCTCTGCGATGAAAAGTTTTTCAGGGAAAGCAGTAAACGCGACATTAGCGGATTGGCGCCGCGGGCGCCCGGGCCAACCACGAGCCCCTTATCGTGGGAGTCCTGTTGGACGAAAAGGCAACGCCATGAGCAAGAAGCAGGGCAAGCGGTACCTCCAGTGGCTTGAGAAGGTGCCGAAAGAATCGTTGTCGCTGGCCGACGCGGTCACAGCCGTAAAGGCCATGACCGGCGGCAAGTTCGACCAGACAATCGAGTTGTCGATGCACCTGGGCATCGACCCCCGCCAGGCCGACCAGGCCATCCGCGGGTCGATCTCCCTCCCGCACGGCATTGGCCAGAGCCGCAAGGTCATCGCCTTCTGCGAGGGCGACGACGTCGAGCGTGCCAAGGCTGCCGGCGCCGTCGAGGCCGGTGCGGACGAGCTTATCAAGAAAGTCGCCGACGGGTGGATGGACTTCGACGTGGCTGTGTCCACGCCGAAGATGATGCGCAGCGTCTCCCGCCTGGGCCGGGTTCTCGGCCCGCAGGGCAAGATGCCGTCGCCCAAGTCCGGCACGGTAGTCGAGGACATCGCCAAGGCCGTCACCGAGTACGGCGCCGGCAAGGTGGAGTACCGCAACGACGACGGCGGGAACATCCACGCGCCGGTCGGCAAGATGAGCTTCGACGCCCAGAAGATCGTGGAGAACGCCGAGGCGCTTATCACCCACATAAGGCGCATCAAGCCCTCGACGTCCAAGGGAACCTATATCAAGAAGATCAGCCTGTCCGGCACGATGACGCCGGGCGTGCGGGTCCAGACGGCGTAAGGGCCAGGTGCATCATGAGTAAGCCAGTAAAGAAACTCATTCGAGATGAGCTGATCAAGCGGTTCGACGGCGTTACGCAACTTGCCGTCGTCGGCTTTGCCGGCGTGGACGCCAATACGACCAACGCCATTCGCGCACGGCTGGCCGGAAAGGACATCCGGGTCTCCGTCGTCAAGAACGCCCTGGCCAAACAGGCCTTCCACGAACTTGGCCTCGACGGGGCTGGACAACTTCTCGGCGGTCCATGCGCCGTAGCCTACGGGGCCGACAGCGTCGTTACGGTCGTCCGCGAACTGCTGGATATCGGTAAGGACACGCCAAACCTGGTTGTCAAGGCCGCCTTCATGGAAGGCGACGTGTTCACCCAGGAAAAGATCGAAGTCCTGAGCAAGTACCCGACCCGCCCAGAGGCGATCGGGCAGGTGCTCAGTTGCGTGCTGTCGGCCGGTGCGAACCTGGCAGCCTGCCTCATGGGTCCCGCCGGACAAATTGCGGGCATCCTCAAGAGTATCGAGGAAAAGGCCGGCAAAGATGCCGAAGGCGAGGCCGCCGCGCCAGAGGCTGCTGCAGAGGCCCCCGCGGGTGAAGCTGTCGCCGCCGCGGAAGCACCGGCGGCCCCGGCGGCAAGCTGACATAAAATCCGAAATCCTAATTTCGAAATACTAAACAAATTCAAAATTCGAAATATGAAATTCAAAACAAGCAAGGCGTCATCGGCATCCTGTGGCGTTTTGAACATTTGAGTTTTTGATATTTGGATTTGTTTGGGATTTCGGATTTAGAAATTAGGATTTAGCTGTTCAGAGTGTGCAGGAAGAACAAATAGAGTTTCAAGCGGCGCCGAGGGCCTGCTGCGGATTGGGTCCCTAGTGGGCTTAAATGGAAACCAAAGGGGTTTCCGCCTATCAGGCCGGCATCGAAGCGCACGCAACGATAGAATAAGGTGTGATAATGTCAGAAGAAGCAACCGCAACACAGGAAGCTGCCCCAACGCAGGAATTCTCGGCCGAGACAAAGAGCCTTGGCGACAAGATCGCCTCTTTGACCCTCAAGCAGGCCGTTGAACTGAAGGATTACCTCAAGAGCGCGTACGGCATCGAGCCGGCGGCAGGCGGTGCGGTGATGATGGCCGCAGCTGCCCCGGCAGCAGAGGCCGTCGAGGAGAAGACCACGTTTGACGTGGTCCTCAAGGCTTTCGGCGACAACAAGATCAGCGTAATCAAGGTCGTCCGCTCCCTGACGAGCCTGGGCCTCAAGGAGGCCAAGGACCTTGTCGAAGGCGCGCCCAAGACCGTCAAGGAAGGCATCTCCAAGGAAGACGCGGAGACCGCCAAGAAGCAACTGGAAGATGCCGGCGCCACTGTCGAGTTGAAGTAGTCGCAAGCCAGGGCGCGGTTTCGACAGGCAATTGGACGGCTGGACATTTTTGGAGTTTTTGGAAGAGACTTTCGGCGCTTGGACCCGGAAACAGTGGGGCTCTGTCCCACCTTCCGGGTCCGGCGCCGGAACTATTGAATTGCCCCAGCCTGATCGGTTATACTAGACAATTCGCTAACAAACGCCAAGAAGCTTACGCGAAGAGGAAACTCCTATGCTGCGAATGGATAAGGTGCGGAACTTCTCGAAGGTCGGCGACGCCGCCCCGGTACCGAACCTCATCGACATTCAGTTGGCCGGCTACGATCGGTTCCTTCAGAAGGACCCCGGCGCGTCCGGGCGCAAAAGCGAGGGGCTCGAGGGCCTGCTGAGGGAGATATTCCCGATAGTCAGCTATGACAAGCAGATGCAGCTCGAGTACATCTCCTACGAGCTCGGCGAGTCTCGCTACGCCCCTCAGGAGTGCCGCGACCTTCGCCTGACCTACGGCATGCCGTTCCGCATCCGCTGCCGACTGGTGCGCACGGACCAGAAGGACGTCCTCGAGGAGAGCATTTACGTCGGCGAGGTGCCGATCATGATCGGCGGCGGCGAGTTCATCATCAACGGCGCCGAGCGCGTGATCGTCAGCCAGCTCCACCGCTCGCCGGGCGTGGACTTCACCGTCGAGATGCAGGAGTCCGACCGCCCGCTGCACGGCGCCAGGATCATCCCCGAGCGCGGAAGCTGGATCGAGATGACGGTGACCAAGAAGGACGCCCTGACCATCCGCATCGACCAGTCCAGCAAGATCCCCGCCACCATGTTCCTGCGGTCGATGGACCCCAAGTACAACTCCGACGCCGACATAATCCGCGAGTTCTACAAGACCAAGACCCTGGCGGTCGAGAAGCTCCGCGTGCAGATGTACGTCGTCGAGCCGTTCGTGGACCCCGACTCTGGCGAGGAGATCCTCCCGGCCGGCGGGCAGATCGGTGAGGCGCTGACCAAGATCGTCAGTTCGCCGATCAAGAAGCTCGAGGTCATCGAGAAGGTGGCGGACCCGCTGATCCTCAACACGCTGATGGAAGACGCCTCGGAGAGCCACGAAAACGCCCTGCTTCGCATCTACATGCGGCTGCGGCCTGGCAACCCGCCGCAGCTCGAAAAGGCCAAGACCCTGTTCGCCGAGAAGTTCTACGATGAGAACCGCTACCGGCTGGGCAAGGTGGGGCGGTTCCGCATCAACCGCAAGTTCCACCAGAAGATCGACGAGTCGGTGATGACCCTCCGCCCGGAGGACTTCGTCAACACCCTCAAGTACATCCTGGACCTGCGAGCCGGTCGGGGCGTGGTCGACGACATCGACCACCTGGGCAACCGGCGCCTGCGAACCATCGACGAGCTCGCCACCGACGAGCTTCGCAAGGGCTTCCTGAAGCTCCGCCGGACGGTCCAGGAGCGAATGAGCATCAAGAACCCCGACGAGCTTACGAAGATCGCCGAATTGGTGAACTCCAAGAGCATCTCATCGAGCATCGACTACTTCTTCGGTCGCGGCGAGCTAAGCCAGGTCGTCGACACGCAGAACGCGCTGAGCCAACTCACGCATGAGCGCCGGCTCTCGGCCCTGGGTCCCGGCGGCCTGAACCGCAAGCGGGCAGGCTTCGAGGTTCGCGACGTACACATCAGCCACTATGGCCGGATCTGCCCGATCGAGACTCCCGAAGGCAACAACATCGGCCTGATCAGCTCGCTGGGCATCTACGCGGGCGTCGATGAGTACGGGTTCCTGATCACGCCTTACCGCAAGGTCGAAAAGGGCGACGTGACGAACAAGATCGCCTACCTCCGCGCCGACGAGGAGATGGAGACGATCCTGGCGCCGCCCAACGCGATGGTGCTCGACGGCGACAAGAAGCCGCACTTGCCCAAGGAAAACGTGCTTGCCCGCGACAAGGGCGAGCTTGGCCTGGTCGAGGGCGTCAACGTGCAGTACGTGGACATCTCGCCCAAGCAGACGGTGGGCGTCTCGGCCGCGCTGGTCCCGTTCCTGGAGCACGACGACGCCAACCGCGCGCTGATGGGTGCGAACATGCAGCGCCAGGCCGTTCCGCTGATCCGCACCGAGGCCCCGGTCGTGGCCACGGGCATGGAGCGATCCGTGGTGGAAAACTCCGGCATGGTCGTCAAGGCCCGCAAGGCCGGGACGGTCACCTTCGTCGACGCCCAGCGCGTGGTGATCGACAACGCCGACGAGTACGAGCTTCGCAAGTTCTGCAAACTTAACGAGCGGACGTGCCTCAACCAGAAGCCCATAGTCGTCGAGGGCCAGCGGGTCAAGAAGGGGCAGATCATCGCCGACGGCTCGGGCTGCTACCACGGCGAATTGGCGCTGGGCCGGAACATCCTGGTCGCCTTCATGACGTTCGACGGCTACAACTTCGAGGACGCAATCGTCATCAGCCAGGAACTGGTCAAGCAGGACGCCTTCACCAGCATTCACCTGGAGGAATACGACGTCGAGATCCGCGAGACCAAGCTCGGGCGCGAGGAGTTCACCCGCGACATCCCCAATGTTTCCGAGAAGGCCCTTCGCAACCTCGACGTCAACGGCGTCGTCCGCGTCGGCACGCGGGTCCAGCCGGGCGACATCATGGTCGGCAAGGTCTCGCCGAAGTCCAAGAGCGAACTGTCTCCGGAAGAGAAGCTCCTTCACGCGATCTTTGGCCGGGCCGGCGAGGACGTAAAGAACGACAGCCTCGAACTGCCCGCCGGCGAGGAAGGCGTGGTCGTCGATACCCGGCGCTTCAGCCGGCGGATGCACATGACCGAGGACCAGAAGAAAGAACTGGCCCGGGACATCAAGGCGTTCGAGAAACAGATGAACGCCCGGATGGTGAAGGTGTTCCGCCTGATGGCCGAGGAGATCGGCGAGGTCCTCGGCGCGCCGATGGTGGACCCCTCGACCCGCCAAAAGGTCGGACAGAGCGACATCGACGAGGTCATCCTCGAGCAGATCGAGAACTTCAACCCCAAGTGGATCAAGACGACCAAGGACGCCGCCAGGCAGCAGGGCGTTGCCAGCTACGATCGGTACTGGCCTCGGATCGTCGAGATCCAGAAGGAAACCAAGCGCCGGCTGGAGCACATGAAGCGAGGCGACGAGCTTCCCAGCGGCGTGCTGGAGATGGTCAAGGTCCGCGTGGCGACCAAGCGGACGCTCAGCGTCGGCGACAAGATGGCCGGGCGGCACGGCAACAAGGGCGTCATCGCCCGAATCGTGTCCCGTGAGGACATGCCCTACATGGATGACGGCACGCCGGTCCAACTCGTGCTCAATCCGCTGGGCGTCCCCGGCCGTATGAACCTCGGACAGATCCTCGAGACCCACCTCGGCTGGGCTGCGGCGATTATGGGCTACCAGGCCGTTACGCCCGTCTTCGACGGCGCGACGGAGGAAGAGATCATGGGCTGCCTGACCGAGGCCAACGAGTACGTGCGGAAACGCCACGGCGACATCTCCGTGATGCAGGACGCGGGCGCCACCGGCGAGCATCTGGTGGAGATGCCCGAGGACGGCAAGATCCGCCTGCACGACGGGCGCACGGGCGAGCCGTTCGAGCAGAAGACGACCGTCGGCTACATATACATGAACAAGCTGCACCACCTGGTGGACGAGAAGATTCACGCCCGCGCCACCGGCCCGTACTCGCTGATCACGCAGCAGCCGCTGGGCGGCAAGGCCCGCACTGGCGGCCAGCGGTTCGGCGAGATGGAAGTCTGGGGCCTGGAGGCCTACGGCGCCAGCTACACGTTGCAGGAACTGCTGACGGTCAAGAGCGACGACGTCGAGGGCCGGACCAAGATCTACGAGTCGATGGTCAAGGGCACCAACACCCTGGAAGCCGGCACGCCGGTGAGCTTCGACGTCCTGTGCAACGAGCTTCGAGGCCTGGGCCTGAATATCCAACTGGAAAAGAAACGACTGATCTGAGGCCGGGGCGTTCATGGTTCGCAAGGACGACATCCGGCAGGTGGATTCGGTTGTCCGGAAGCTGAAGCTTTCGAGGGAGCAGCGGAAGCTGCTTCACCGGGCGATTGGGCGTGAGGAATTGACGTATAGGGAACTCCTGGAGTTGGCCAAGGCCATCCGGGAGGACTTCCCGAGGAAATAGGCGCGGGATTTTGATTAAGACGGCCAACATTGCGGATGAACTGGCGGCGGCGGAGATCCGCTCCGCCCTTCAGGGCAAGCGATGTTGGTACGCTTACTCGAGCGTCGGCTGCACGTTTGCCGTAGACCTTGGGCGCAAGATTCCCAGGGACGGCGACGAGATGAAGGTGACGGATCGCATCCGAAAGCGTTTGGAGAGCAAGCATCCGCACGGTGTCAGCCCCCAGGAGCAGGAGCATCTCCGCTTCAAGGGCGAAAGTCATCTGCTGGTGTGGTGTTCGTGGCGAATCGAAGATGCAAAGGGCCCCCTGGCCAGTTCCGACAGCCAGGCTGACCTGTGCGAGAAGGTGGTTCGCCAGTTGATCGGCAAGACGGTTCAGCGCGTAGAGATTCGCGCCGGCTGGGATCTTTGCCTGGATTTTAGCTCCGGGTTGACCTTGAACGTTTTTCCTGACCATGTCGGGCAGGAAGCCAACTTCGATGGCAATTGGGAACTGTGGCGGCCAGACCAGGCTTACCTGATCGGGACCGACCTGACGTGCGACGTGATTGATTGTGAGAACCGCCGGCTGCGGCCCCAGCCTCAAAAGGGCCGCTGGCAGGTGAAGGCATAGAAGTGGTGACAGATCGGCCTGCATGGAGCTATAAGCAATGGCTGAAAGCGTATACGATAGAATCAACGATTACGGCTCGGTTAAGGTACAGCTTGCTTCGCCCAACGACATCCGCAGTTGGTCGTTTGGCGAGGTCAAG
>CAZSBS010000179.1:0-10122 GCA_964605095.1 uncultured Planctomycetaceae bacterium
GCCGCGTCTCGCGCCGACAGATCCGGGTATTTCTTGTTCGAGCCCACGTCGGGGCGGCGTTTCCAGCTTCTGGCGCAGCGCTGGTAGCGGTCGCGGGAGTCGACGACCTCGACGTCCACGGTTGTGCCCTCGGGCAGGTCGTCGGCGGACTCGACCCTGGCGTAGCCCACGCCGAGCAGGTCTTCCAGCTCCGGCCGGTAAGTCTCGATGACCTTCAGTGTGGCCTCGTCGCCGGCGCGGATGCGGAAGATGGCCTCAGCATCGAGGGAGTTCTTCACGCCGGCGTTTCGTAGTGCCTCGAGCTTGACCAGCCCGGTATCGCGGAGGTCCATGAGCTTGCCCCAAATCCAGGCCGGGCCGGAATGAAGCTCGTCCAGGGCCCAGCCCGCCTGGTCGTCGGAAACCGGGCGGATGTCCTCGGCCATGGCGAGGATTTCCTCGTCAAAGTCCGGCAGCATGGCCAAGTGGATGCTGTCGGGCCAGTCGGCGGGCTTTGCGGGGATGTGCCGCCAGGCCTCCTCGCAGGTGTGAGGCAGAATCGGGGCAAGCAGTTTCACCAGCGTGCAGAGCATCAGGTGTATGACGCTCTGGCTGGCGCGTCGGCGGATGGCGTCGGGCGACTCGCAGTAGAGCCTGTCCTTGACGGCTGAGAGGTAGATGCTCGACGCCTCGACCGTGCAGAACTCGTACATTCGCCGGGCGGCCTTGTGGAACTCGTAGGCGTCGTAGGCCTGGCGGACGTCGCGGATGAGTTGGTGGATTTCCATGAGCATCCACCGGTCGACGGAGTGGTCGGTCGGCTCGACGGCGTCGCGGGCCGGGTCGAAGCCGCTGCACGCGCCCATGCAGAACCGCAGCGTGTTGCGGATCTTCCGGTAGGCGTCCTCGGTCTTGGCGATGAGGTTCTCTCCGCAGCGGATGTCGTCCTGGTAGTCCTGGCTGGCGATCCAGAGCCGGAGGATGTCCGCGCCTCGCTTGTCGAGCTGGTCGATCACGTCGATGGTGTTGCCGCTGGACTTGCTCATCTTGTAGCCGGCCTCGTCGACGACGAAACCGTGCGTCAGCACCGTGCGGAACGGCGCCTGCCCCCGCGAGCCAAGGGCCGGCAGGAGCGAAAGCTGGAACCAGCCCCGATGCTGGTCGGAGCCTTCAAGGTACAGGTCGACGGGGATCGTCTCGACGAGCCCGCGCTTCATCGCGACGGCGTACCAGCTCGATCCGCTCTCGAACCAGACGTCGAAGATGTCCTTGCCGCGGCGCAGAGAGTCCAGCGGGAAGCTCGCGGGGTTCTCCAAGGCTGGGTCATTGGCCGGGTCGTAGTCGCCCAGCAACTCCGCGGGCGTCGCGGTGAACCATGCGTCGGAGCCTAGGCGGGCGATTGTCGCCGCGATGGCGCGGACGCTCTGCGACGTCATCAGCGGCTCGTTGTCCTCGTTGAATAGCGCGGGTATCGGCAGGCCCCATGCTCGCTGGCGCGAAATGCACCAATCGGGCCTGCTCTCCAGCATGCCCGCGATGCGGTTTCGGCCCCAGGCCGGGATGAACTCGACGCCGCCTTCCTCGTCGGGTCCGCGACGGCAGCATTCCATGGCCATGTCCCGCAGAGACTCGGTCATGTCCCGCAGCGGGCGGTCGACAGCGATGAACCACTGCTTTGTCGCCCGGAAGATCGTCGGCTTCTTGCTCCGCCAGTCGTGCGGATAGCTGTGGCGGATTGTTTCCTGGAGCATCAGCGTACACGCCTTGTCCAGGTGCTCGATCACCATCGGGTTGGCCTGCCAAACATCCTTGCCGCGAAGAAACTCCGGCGCCGTATCGTCGAACGTGCCGTCGTCCCGCACTGGGCAGTAGATCTCCAGCCCGCACTTCAGGGCCGTGCCGTAGTCCTCGGCGCCGTGGCCGGGAGCGGTGTGGACCAGGCCCGTGCCGTCCTCGAGCGTTACGTACTCAGCCGGGACCACGGGGCAGCACTTGCCTTCCAGCAGCGGGTGTGCGTAGCTAAGGCCGGCGTCGAGCAGGTCCTGGCCCTTGCAGGTTCCCACGACCTTGAAGCCCTGGAGGAATCCCGAGCGGGCCGCGCCGATGGCGGCGGCGACCTTCTCGACGAGCCGCTCGGCGATGACCAGCAGCCAGGTTCCCTTTGTCGTGGTGGCCCGGACGGCGGCGTAGGTGTATTCGGGATGCACAGCCACGGCCAGGTTGGCCGGCAGAGTCCACGGGGTGGTGGTCCATACTAGCAGTGCCGGTGTGGCGCCATCGGCCTTGGGCAGCGCGTCCAAATTGCCGCCGGTAAGCTTGAAGGCCACGTAAATGCTCGTGTCGTCGCGGTCGTGGTATTCCAGTTCCGCGTCGGCCAGGGCGGTTCGGTTCTCGATGGACCAATGCACGGGCTTGAGCTGACGGTAGACCAGGTTCTGGTCGACCAGGTCGGCGAAGACCTCCAGCACGGACGCCTCGTATTGCGGGTCCATGGTGATGTACGGCTTGTCGAACTCGCCGATGACGCCCAGCCGCTGGAACTGGTCGGATTGCATCTTGGCGAAGCCATTGGCGTAGGTCTGGCATCGCTGGCGAATCTCGACTGGCGAGAGGTTCTTGGCGGCCTGGCCAAGCTCCTTCATGACCTTGTCCTCGATGGGCAGGCCGTGGCAGTCCCAGCCTGGGACGTAGGGAGCGTCCAGACCGGCCATGTTCTTGACGCGAACGACGATGTCCTTGAGGACCTTGTTCAGGGCGGTGCCCATGTGAATGTTGCCGTTGGCGTACGGTGGGCCGTCGTGCAGGATGAAGTGTTCGGCGCCGTCGCGCGCCTTGCGGATCCGCCCGTAGAGGTCCTGCTGCTTCCACCGCGCCTGGATGGCGGGCTCCTTCTGGATAAGCCCGGCCCGCATGTCGAAATCGGTCGCGGGCAGGTTCAGCGTGTCCTTGTAGGCGTTCTTGTCTTTCTTGCCGGTACTCATTCTGAATGAAACTCCATTGCTTGCTAGAGGCGCCCAAGCGCACCACGGGCCGCGAGACTGGGGAATTATATCGCCCTCGCGGTCGCGGTCAAACCAATAGTCCCGCCGGTCGCTTGGCCCGCTCGTTCGCAACGGCCCGGCCCGGCAGCGTTTGCGACGTGATAACCGCTCCAGTCCAGACAGGCGCGGATTCCTGCCAAGACGCCAAATGACACTCACGCGGAATCCGCGTATCTGCATTCAGGTTGTGAGAAATATTTCTGAAGATACCTGAAGATACTTGCCCGTTTCCATCTCCCGTCGTATTAGCATTACTTTGCTGTGCGAATGCCAGCCCTGTAAGGCTCTGCGCATTTAGGCCGAAAAACCCGACGCGGCGCCCCGACGCGGCGGCATAAGTGTCGTTCGGGGATAAGTTACTGTAAATATGGAGTTTTGACATGGGCGAAGCATCCGAGTTTAGTGATCCCGGAGGCTCCGAGGCGCAGGCGCATGCAAAGGGGAAGGCCATCGATAGACGGCTCAAGAACATTCTCGAC
The DNA here is from genome assembly GCA_964605095.1 of uncultured Planctomycetaceae bacterium. Classification (GTDB taxonomy): domain Bacteria; phylum Planctomycetota; class Phycisphaerae; order SM23-33; family SM23-33; genus JAUWQU01. The sequence continues at coordinate 3,500 of CAZSBS010000179.1, forward strand.
AGTATTGGCGAGGGTTTTTTCTCACTCGACGAGAATCTGGTAATAACCTACTTCAATCCGGCGGCGGAGAAATTGCTCGGGCGCAAGGCCAAGGACGTGGTAGGGCGACACCTGACCAAGGAGGCGTTTCCGGAGGCCAAGGGGTCGATTTTCGAGCAGAAGTACACTGAGGCCCTTGGGACGGGCCGGCGGATCCGCTTCGAGACGTATTTCGGCGTTGCCCCTTACGAGAACTGGTACGACGTGCGCGTTTCGCCCTTTGACGGCGGTATCAGCGTGCTCTTCCAGGTCACAAGCGAGCACCACCGCACGATCGAGGCTCTCAAGGCCGGGCAGGTGCGGTTCCGCGAGTTGTTTGACAACATGGGCTCCGGCGTGGCCGTTTACGAGGCCAGCGCCGATGGCCAGAACTTCTTCTTCCGCGACTTCAACCCCGCGGGCGAAAGAATCACGGGCGTGTCGAAGGACAAGGTCGTTGGGCGAAACATTGAGGAAGTTTTCCCGGGCGCCGAGAAAATGGGCGTGCTGGGCTTGCTGCGGCGCGTCTGGCGGACAGGCCGGGCCGAGAGCCTGCCGGTGGCAGTGTACCAAGACGACCGAACCCCTGCGCTTTGGATGGAGAACTATGCCTTCAAAATCGGTTCGGGCGAGGTCATCGCGGTCTTCAACGACCACACAGTGGAGAAACGGGCGATGGAGGAGGCCCGCAGCCTGGCGCGTTTCCCGGCCGAGAATCCCGACCCCGTCATGCGGGTCAGCAGGGACGGGGTGCTGATTTATGCAAACGACGGCTCTGGCGCGTTGCTGGAGAGTTGGCACGTTGCTGTCGGCCAGACTCTGCCGGAGAGCGTCTGGCAGCAGTGGCGTCCGGTGATAGAGTCCGGCCAGCCCGCCACGGTCCATGCAATCTGCGGGAAGCGGACGTTCTCGCTGAACGTCGCGCCGATCGCGGAGGCGGGGTATGCCAACGTCTACGGCCGGGACATCACGGATGTGCTGGCGGCGGCAAAGGAGTACGACCGGCTGCAGGAGCAGTTGCGCCAGTCCCAGAAGATGGAGTCGATCGGGCGTCTTGCCGGCGGGGTGGCTCACGACCTGAACAACCTGCTGACGCCGATATTGGGCTACTCGCAGTTGGCTCTGGCAGCGCTGGGCAAGGATAAACCGCTCCACAACGACATGGAGCAGATTTTTCTGGCCGGGCAGCGTGCCCAGAGCCTCACCCAGCAACTGCTGGCCTTTGGGCGAAAGCAGTTGCTGGATCTCTCGGTGCTGAACCTCACCGACGAGGTCCGCCAGTTCGAGCCGATCCTTCGCCGCGTGATTCGCGAGGACATTGACATCGAGTTCTACCTTGCCGAGCCGCTGGGCAGCGTCCGGGCCGACCCCGACCAGATTCACCAGATTCTGATGAACCTGGCTATGAACGCGCAGGACGCCATGCCGGACGGCGGCCAGCTTACCATTGAATCCGCCGATGTTGTCTTCGACGAGGCCCACGCGCGGACCCACCCGGACGTCCAGCCAGGATCGTACGTAATGCTGGCCGTCAGCGACACCGGCATGGGCATGGACGAGAAGACCAAGGGGCAGATCTTCGAGCCGTTCTTCACGACCAAACCGCCGGGCAAGGGCACGGGGCTTGGCCTGGCGACCGTCTACGGCATCGTCCTGCAGCACAAGGGCGGCATATGGTTCTATAGCGAGCCGGGGCGCGGCGCCACTTTCAAGGTCTACCTGCCGCGCGTCGAGGCCCAGGCCCAGGCCAAGCAGCGCAGCCAGCCGCGAGCCGCACCGGTCGAGCACAAGGGCGAGACGGTCCTTGTCGTCGAGGATGAAAAGATCGTCCGCGCCCTCACCTGCGAGGTGCTCCAGCGCCACGGCTACAAGGTCCTGTCGGCCGCCAATTGCGACCAGGCCGTCGATATCGCCGGCCGGTACGACGGGGATATCCACCTGCTGGTAACCGACGTGGTCATGCCAAGGCTCAACGGGCGGGAGTTGTTCGACCGCCTTCGCGAGAGCCGGCCTCGGCTGGCGGTGCTGTACATGTCCGGCTACACCGACAACGTCATCGCCCACCACGGCGTATTGCATGAGGGCACCGCGTTCATCCAGAAGCCTTTCAGCATCCGCGGCCTGACCGACAAGATTCGCGGCGTGCTTGATGAAGCCGCCGCCCAGGACTGAGGCGATCATGGAAGCCCCAAACGGCAGGTAATAACCGGCCCCCGGTGAAAAGTGACGAAACAAAGGGCCTGTCACGGGTGTTCGACTAAGTGAAGGACTGACGAATGAAGCGCGTAAACGAGTTTCAGTCCAAAACCTTTACTGGGAGTAGAGCAATGGGTCGGTTTCTGATCGTTTTTTGCGCTGCAATGGGGTTGTGGGCAACTCTGAGCGCCGTCACCGTGCTGAATTCCGCTCGGGCGGCAGCGGAAGCCAACCAGCCGGCCAAGCAGAAAGTGCCGAAAGGCTTCGTGAGCCTCTTTGACGGCAAGACGCTCACCGGCTGGAAGGGGCGGGAGACGCTGTGGAAGGTTGCGGACGGCGTGATCGTCGGCCAGACTACGGCCGAGCACAAGCTCAAGCACAATGAGTTCCTCTATGCCGAAAAGGAGTACGGCGACTTCGAGCTGCTCATCAAGTTCAAGCTTCGCAACCACAACAGCGGCGTGCAGATCCGCAGCCGGGTCCATGACGCCAACGAGTTCATCGTGAAGGGCTACCAGCCGGACATCGCCGAGAGCCGGTATACCGGCATCCTTTACGAAGAGGGCGGGCGGGGCATTCTCGCGGACGTCAAGCCGGACGAAGTGGCCAAGCACGTCAACCAAGGCGACTGGAACCAGTACCGGATCATCTGCAAGGGCAACAACATCCAGGAGTTCCTCAACGATTTCCAGACTGTCAACTACACCGAGAACAAGGCCGACGCCCCGACCAAAGGCGTGATCGCCCTGCAACTGCACGCGGGCCCGCCAATGAAGGTGGAATTCAAGGACATCTTCATCAAACAGCTCTGAGTAAGAGAGGCTTCAGGCTTCAGGCTAGTGTACAGTCAAAGTTGATTCCATGGATTGGGTGCCATGCTTCCGAAGACGGAAGCATGGCACCCAAAAATCGATGGCTGACAGATCACTGGCGGAAAAGATTATTTCAACGCAGAGATCACAGAGACAGATAGATGGAGTTCTTTCTTGTCCTCCGCGTTCTCCGCGCTCTCTGCGTTGAAATCTTCTTCTTTTGGTTGCGGGCAACGCCCGCGCCAAGTGCTCCGCGAGAGATATTCGTTTCTTCTTTTCCCGCGATGCGGTAGATTTCCCAGCCATGCAGAGGAAATCGTTTCTTCGCAGCTACGCGACGTCGTTGATCCTGGTCGGGGCAATCCTGGCCGGGTCGCTTGCCGGCTGGCTCCTCGGCGAGCGGGCGAAGATGCTCAAGCCGTTTGGGGACGTTTTCCTCAACGCCCTTTTCGTCACGGTTGTGCCGCTGGTGTTCTTCTCCATTTCCTCAGCCGTCGCGGCCATGGCGGGCACCGGCAGGCTCTTGCGGATACTCGGGTGGATGATGCTGGTCTTCGTCCTGACGGGCGTGGCAGCCTCGCTGGTGATGGTTGTCGGCGTGCAGCTTTATCCGCCGAGTTCCGGCCCGGATATCGCCACCCAGCCCGCGGCACAGGCGGGGCATGAAACCGTCGCCGACAGGGTAGTCCGCGCGATCAGTCCGGGCGATTTCGTGGAATTGCTCAACCGCAAGAACATGCTGGCGATGATCGTCTTTGCGGTGCTGGTTGGCTTGGGTGCCGGTGCGGCCGGGGAGAAAGGCCGGGCGTTCGCGGCGTTTCTCCAGTCCGGCAACGCGGTGCTGATGAAGGTCATCTCGTACATCATGTACTACGCCCCAATCGGCCTGGGGGCGTACTTCGCGTACCTGGTGGGCGTTTTCGGCCCGGATCTGATCGGCGCTTACGGGCGCGCGATGCTGCTTTACTACCCGCTCTGCATCGCGTACTTCCTGGTGGCGTTCACGGCCTATGCCTTTCTGGCGGCACGGCGACGCGGGGTGCGGCGGTTCTGGACGCACATTATTCCTGCCGCGGTCACGGCGGCGGCGACGGGCAGCAGCTTCGCGACGATCCCGGTGAACCTCGACGCGGCCGAGCGAGTCGGCGTGCCTCGCGACATCAGCGAGGTGGTCATTCCCATTGGCGCGACGATCCACATGGACGGCTCGTGCCTGGCGGCCATGCTGAAGATCGCGTTTCTCTTCGGGTTTTACCACATGAGCTTCGCGGGCGTGGAGACCGTTGCCACGGCGGTCGGCGTGTCGATCCTCAGCGGCATGGTGATGAGCGGCATTCCCGGCGGTGGGGCGGCCGGCGAGGTGCTTATCGTCACGATCTACGGCTTTCCGCCGGAGGCCCTGGGGCTCATCATCCCGATCGGCCAACTGGTCGATCCCCCAGCCACCATGGTCAACGCCGTGGGCGACAACGTCGCCAGCATGCTCATCGCCCGCATCATGGGCGGGCGGAACTGGATGCCTCGGTAGCCAGTAACCGGCAGCCGAGGCCGTCCGCGAAAAAGGGGAATGGAAAAATCCCCGGCGTCACGGCTTCCAGTACTTGGCGAGCTGCGCGGGGATCTTGGGGTCTATGTCCTTTGGATACATAGGCACGACGCTGCCGTCGACCATGGCGACATTGCATCGGCCCCTGTGCCTCGCGAACGTATAGAGCCCGTTTGAGCCCACCCATGTCATCCAGTTGTCGTGTACCTCGTCGGCGCCGGCTATGCGGGCTATTTCCGCGGGGTAGTCCAGGGCAAGTATCCGCGAGTTCGTCGGGGATATGTCGTTGACGACGGAGTTAAGGCCATAGCTGAACTTACCGCCCAGCGAGACTGCGCCCTTGAGAAGGACCGAATCGCCCGGCATGGCGCCGGCGGCCTTGAGGATGTCATTCAGCAGGTAAACCGAGTCGTTCGTGATGTCGACCAGGTGCCAATTATACCCGCCGCCGCCGCCCTTTACGGTGATCTTCGCGTCGTAGTCGATAAGCTCGATGGTTATGGTGGGGTTGTTGTAGCTGAAGTCTCCGGTGGCGGTCCCGGTGCTGGTTCGCTGATCCTCGAAGCTAAGGTCGTACGTGCGCCCGCCGTTGGTGACGTTCTCCTTGCGGCAGGCGGGTCCGGGAATCAGCGGCATGTAGTAAAGGAATGTTCCACCGTTGAGGGTCTTCAGGGCGTACTTGCCCAGCACGTCGTCCTTCTCCCAGGCGGGGGCGAGGGTGTAGCCCTCCGGGCAAATCATGACCTCCAGGCTGTTGGAGTCGTAGGCGGAGAGTTGGGCTCGCCATCCCTCGACCCCAAGTGCGCCGGTTCGCGATATCTTGTCCCTGGCCCGCAGGGCCGCCACCGCCACGCGGATATTCCGGAGGTTGTTGGAACACTGGGTCAGGCGAACGACGGAATAGACACTCGACAATGTGGGCATCAGCATCGCCACCAGCAGGGCAATGATGGCTATGACCACCATGAGTTCGGCCAGCGTGAAGCCTCTTCGGCAACGGCCGATCATGGCTGACTGCTCCTTTTTTCCCTGATGCGTTTCACGTTGTCCAGGTGGAAGGGCAACTGGAACTTCCACCCGTTGCGTATCCTGGCGATGGCTTCCTGGCGCTGCGACAGCGGCCCGTTGGCCCTGAAGCCGTAGTCCAGCCCCAGGATGCTGCGGACCGCCATGCCGGCGGAGGTGCGGACCTCGAGCGACTCGTCCTCCAGGGCTTCCACCAGGCCTTCCATGGCCTGCCAGTGCTGGAACTTTCCCAGTGCCTCAGCCGCGGCGGCGCGAGTCTCCGGCGCCTTCTCGGCCAGGAACGCATTGAGCACGATATTGGGAACCGTGGGGTCCTCCGGGGCCGGCGGCGTGGAGGCTTCGAGGAGCTGGATGGCCGCGACCTGCACCTGTGGGCGCGTGTCTTGAACGGCGGATTCGGCGATCTTCACGGCTTCGGGCGGCAGCGGCTTGTCGGGCTCGACGGTGGCCGCGAGTGCCCGCAGGCCCGAGCACGCCACGACGGGGTCCTTCTGCCGCACCGTTTCGGCGATGCGCTCGAGCCCGGCCGGCGTGCCCGCCGCGGCACTGAGGTTGGCGACGGCGCGGCTCTGCTGGGCCGGGTCGGGGGATGCCAGCAGTGCCACGGGGTCGGACCATCGGGTAAGAATCCAACCGCCTATGCAAAGGGCGCCAATGCCCACAATGGCTCCGATCAGGATCAACTGACGCGAATTCATGCCATCTCCGAACACTGCCGTAAGCCCGCCGGCTCCGCCTGCGCCGCTGTCGACCAAGTCTACCGTATCGCCCTGCTCAAGGACTACACCATACATCATACCGCGTCAACGAGGCACGATCAATGGCCTGCCATTGTGAAGAATGCTGAATGCTGAATGATGAATGCAGAATGCAGAATGCAGAATGCAGAATGCTGAATGCAGAATGCTGAATGCAGAATGCTGAATGCCATGAATGACGAATGCCAAATGCCATGGATGACGAAACCTGTCTGCCGCCTTAAAGTTGTGCAATAAATAAGGCCATGGTGGTTCGATGAATGCGAT
>CAZSBS010000180.1:0-10076 GCA_964605095.1 uncultured Planctomycetaceae bacterium
AGGCTGCACGAGGAGGTCTAGAGCAGTTTAAGTTTTTGTGTAGCAGGTCGGCCGTAGCCGAGGACGAGCCAGGCAAGGAAGCCGAAGCAGGCGATGCCTTAGCATCGCCGATGCAGGCTGACGCGGCATGGCGACGCCACAGGCAGGCCGAACGCTACAGAAAAAGTTAAGCTGCTCTAAGTAACGTCCCCGGAGAGCCGTCTGCCGCACGAGTTGTTCGAGGCCTGACGGGGAGGGCTCAGCTACTGACCACCTTCCGACTACCTTCTTGCGGCGTCGGCTGTTTTCTGGTACGTCCATGCCAATGGCCGACAACGATCAGGCATGGACAGTCCTTCGCCTTATAAACTGGACAAAGGATTACTTCGCCAAAGGCGGGCTTGCCGATGCGCGCCTGGCGGCAGAGGTGATTTTGGCCCATGTCCTGAAGTGCCAGCGGATCGAGTTGTACGCCCGCTTCGAGTATGTGCCGACGCCCGAGCAGCTCGCGGCCTACCGGAACCTGGTCGCCCGTGCCCGCAAGCACGAGCCTGTGGCCTACCTCGTCGGGCACAAGGAGTTCTACTCGCTGCGGTTCAAGGTGACGCCCGAGGTGCTCATCCCGCGACCCGAGACGGAGATGCTTGTCAGCGAGGCCATCGCGCACGTAAAGCAGTTGGGCCGGCCGGGCCGGCTGTGGGATGCCTGCACGGGCAGCGGATGTGTCGCGGTCGCTCTCGCCAGCCTGCTGCCGGACGCCCAGGTGCTCGCGACGGACATATCGCCGACGGCGATAGAAATCGCGGCCGAGAACGCCGCCGCCCACAGCCTCACCGGGCGAGTGACGTGCCGACAGTCGAACCTGCTGGACATTCCAACCGACTGCGACGCATGGAAACAAGTGGACGTCCTGACCGCCAATCCGCCGTACGTGGCCGAGGGCGACGAGGTGGCTGAGGATGTCCGCCACGAGCCGCGAGTGGCGCTTTACGCCGGCCCCGACGGGCTGGGCGTGGTCCGACCCCTGCTGGCCCGCGCACCGCAGGTAATCGCCCCCGGAGGGATACTGGCGATCGAGTTCTCCTTCAGCCAGGCCGGCGCCGTCCGCGATCTCATCGTCGCCGGCGGGGCCTTTGACGAGCCGCGAATCCTCCGCGACCACCAGGGAATCGAACGGGTGGCCGTGGCGAAACGAAAAGCGTAAAGCAAAGGGGTTAAGATTTACTTCTCTGTGCTGGAAACCGAATCCGGCTCGAAGTATTTGCCGGAAGGCCCAGCCGCGACGATCAAACACTGGACGCCAGCAGGAACAGTCCATTCAGCCAAAATCTTGTTGGCATCCTGCGGGCAGTTATCGGCGTTGAGGTATCTGGCGTTATCCGCGACGACGAAACGCATAGCGCCTTTCTTAGTGTCCGCCCGAGCCGGGAAGTAAAGGATCGCCATAGGCGGGTCGCGGAAGTCGATAATGGTGTTGGGCACCCCCGCGACAGTGCCAAGCATGCTTCTATCAAACTGGCCGTAGTACGAGACGGGGAACGTGCCGTTGGGATCTGCGAACAGGCATCGGGCCAGAAGGGCGCTGCCGGCGCTGCGACAGTTGGGGTACTTCTCGGGGCTCGTCCCGCTGATCAGGGCACCCATGCTCTCAGGATCCTGCCCGGGATAGTACCGGTTGCCGGTGCCAGATATCTTGTATATGGAAGCCCCGTCGGATAGGGATCGAACCCTCACAAGCAGTCTCATGCTGGTATGGGGTCTCTCCCGATCGATGCGCCTTGCCAAAACTATAACCACGGCGGCATAGACCAACAGCACAATGATCCCCGCGACCACGAGGAACTTAACACTGGCTGAGCCCCGCCGCTTGGTCGTGTCTGCTTCCATGGGTATCTCCTGGACCGACTAGAAGATGCTGGGCTACCTGATACGCATCCTGAATGAATATCGCGCAGCCGCCATTGCAAAGAAACATAACGCCTCACGGCGTCACTACGAACGCTCCGCGTGCGCTTGGCCGGTGGCGCGATTCGAACGTGCCACTGGCGTTTGTAGTGTGCCCGTCAGGGCATATTCTTCTTTGCTACTCATGGGAACTCCGGTGCTGCCCTCAGGCCCAACTGCTACTATGCTACCGCACGAGATTCAATCCGGTTGCGTATGAGTCCCGTATTCAGGGATCCACTGCCGCTTCGCCCAAGCCTTCTGCAATAGTATCCCTGCGTCCGTGCGGCGGACAAGAGCAAAATGGCGCGCCGGTGGGCCAGCATTGCAGGCCATGAACTTGCGTTGCCGCGGGGGTCTGGAAGTGGTATGTTAGTGGCCCGATTCCTGTCTCGGCCTGGAGGCCGCGACTTAAGAGTGCAATTCAACGGCCCACGGAAGGGCGAGAAGAAGAACCATGGACAAGCTAGTCATAAACGGCGGCAACCGGCTCAAGGGAACTTTGGAGATCAACGGCTCGAAGAACGCGGCGCTTCCGATCATGGCCGCGGCGCTTCTTGCCGAGGGGCCAAGTACGCTTCGCCGGGTTCCCGAACTGGCGGACATCCGCAGCATGATGGAGCTGCTCAGCGACCTTGGCGTTTCGGTAAAGCGCGGCGCCGACGGCGTGATGCAGATGAACGTCGAGGACGAGGCGTGCAGCCACGCCCAGTACGATCGCGTGCGGAAGATGCGGGCGAGCATATGCGTGCTTGGCCCTCTGCTGGCAAAGCGCAAGTGCGCCCGCGTGTCGATGCCCGGCGGCTGCGCGATCGGATCCAGGCCGGTGGACCTGCACCTTCGCGGGCTAAGGGCGCTCGGGGCGGAAATCGAACTCGAGGGCGGCGACATTGTCGCCAGGGCCAAGAAGCTCGTCGGCGCGAGCATATTCCTGGGCGGGCCGTTCGGCTCGACCGTGCTCGGCACGGCCAACGTGATGATGGCGGCCACGCTGGCCAAGGGCCGGACTGTTATTGAGTCCGCCGCGTGCGAGCCGGAGGTCGAGAACCTCGCCGAGTACCTCATCGCCATGGGCGCGCAGATCCAGGGCGCCGGCACGCCGCGGATAACCATCGAGGGCGTCGATGAGCTTCGCGGCGTCGAGCACACCATAGTGCCTGACCGCATCGAGGCCGGCACGTACATGATCGCCTCGGCCCTGACCAACGGCGAGGTAACGTTCCGCAACGTGCGGCTCGATCACATGATGGCCGTAGTGGACAAGCTGCGGGACATCGGCGTGATGGTCGAGCCAGTCGGCGACGACTCAGCCACAGTCACGTCCGCTCGACGACTCGAACCCACAGACGTGACCACCCAGCCCTATCCGGGCTTTCCGACGGACCTCCAGGCCCAGATCATGGCACTGCTGTGCCTTGCCGACGGCAACAGCGCGATAACCGACAAGGTCTTCCCCGACCGCTTCATGCACGTGGCTGAACTGATGCGAATGGGCGCCAACATCCGCAAGGAAGGCCCCACGACCATCGTCACGGGCGTAAGGAAACTCATTGGCGCGCCGGTGATGGCCAGCGACCTCCGCGCCTCGGCCGCCCTGGTCCTGGCCGGGCTGGTCGCCCGCGGCACGACGACCGTCCAGCGCGTCTATCACATCGACCGCGGCTACGAGTCTATCGAGACCAAGCTCGGCGCCCTCGGCGCCGACATCGCCCGCGTGCCGGAATAGAGAAACATCTTCACTTATCGCCTTGGCGCAACTGGACTGCCGCATGCGGCGGGCCGATATGATAATTGCCGCGATGTTGCGGCATGGAGCATGGAGGATGTGTATGAGGTCGTTCCCGTATTGCTGCCCGAATCCCAAGTGCCGGGTGGTGCTTTCGATCCCCGAATCCATGAGGGGCCAGTCCGCTCGATGCGGAAGCTGTAGCCAGGAATTCATGGTCCCGTTCGCCGTGTCGCTGACGCTGCGGACAACCAGGACCCAGCCCCCGCCTCTGAAAAAGGCAGGCTGACAAGCCGGTCGACCGGGCAACTACATGCTATTTGCGCAGCGCTTCGACAAGGGAGGGCAAGGCCTGGGCTTGCCCCGTCCGTCGGCTACCGAGGCTGTCCGATAATTTCAAACGGTCGGGTGCCGTGGTTCCTGCCTGCCTGCAGGCTGCGCAAACCATGGCCCCCGCTCGACGGCCGAGCCAGGAACCCGCTGGCATGAATTATCGGATCAGGTCGAGTATGATAATGTATGGCTTGCCCGCACGGAGGTGTGGGCATCGTCCCTGTACAAGGAGACGCCCGATGCGCACGACCTTGCCTTGCGTGACTTGCCTTGCGTGCCTTGCCGCGGCGGCGTGGTTGCCCGCCCGGGCCGCCGACGCCAACTCCGCCTCTCAGCCCACGGTTCGAGATGCCTCACCGCAAGCGACTCCGGGGGCCTCGACGCAGCCCGCTCCCGATGTGCTTGGCGGCGCGATCGATCCGTATCAGCCGGGCTCCGAGAGAGCGGCTTTCTTCAAGGCCGCAGGCGTCGATAACGAACTCGACGCCAAGGAGTTCGCCGTGGCCCGCAAGGCCGCAGGCGGCGCGAAAGCTCGACCCGCCGGCTCGTTCGTCCGCTCGTTCGTCCGCTCGTTCGACAACTGGAATGCCATGCTGGCGTTCGATAAGAACCGCAACGGCGCCCTCGACTGGTTCGAGGCCGAGGCGTACCGCCAGGACGTTCGCCGCCGTGTGCTCGCCGCCTTCGACGTCAACCGGGACGGCTGGCTCACCGGGCGGGAGAGGTCAGCCGCCAACGACATGCTCTCGGCCGGGCGATTGCCGGGTAAGTCGCCGGTTCTTGCCGAGCGAGTGCAAATCGACGAGCCTACCACGGCCCCCGGCGGGCAGGACGCCGCCGCCCTGGCTGAGATCAAGGAGCGAATGGCCCGCCTGCGCCGGCAGACGTTCGCCAAGTACGACCTCAACGGTGACGGCCAGATCGACGCCGCCGAGCAGAAGGCGATGGTTGACGCCGTCGGCAAAGAGGCCCAGGCGGAGCTGGACGATTTGGCAGCCAGGCAGTTCGACGCCGACGACGACGGGCGGCTGGACGAGCAGGAGTTCGCCGCCATGGAAAAGGCCCTGGCCGAGCGGCAGGCCGGCGACGAGAAGGCCCGGCACGAGCGAGACCTGCGGCTCTTCGACGCCAACGGCGACGGGAAACTCGACGCTCAGGAGTCCGCCGCGCTGGCCGAGGCGAACGAGCGGCGGCTGGCTGAGGCCCGCCAATGGCGAGAGCGGGCGGATCTCCAGCGGTTCGACCTCGACGGCGACGGGCGGCTCGACGAGCAGGAGCGACTCCTGGCCGACGCCGAGGCCGTCCGGCGCGACGTGTACGCCCAGGCCGGCAACCGCGCCGACGACGGGCGCCAGAACTGGCAGGCGACCGTGGAACAGTGGCGCTTGCGGAACTTCGACGCTGACGGCGACGGCAAGATCAGCCAGGACGAGCAGGCGGAGGTTCAGAAATTCGAAAAGCAGTTCCGCGACATCGGGCAGAGCTTCCAGCGCCGCATGGGCGACCTCGACGGCGACGGCGAGGTCAGCGAAGCCGAGCAGCAAGCCATGCGGAAGGAGTGGCAGAAGTCAAGCTGGACGATCTTCGCCAAGAGCTTCCGCTACATGGACACCAACGGCGACGGGCAGATCAGCCTGGCTGAACGCGACGGCTTCCAGCGGCGGATGCAGCAGGGAGCCATCGGATACGTCGAGCGGTTCAGCGCGTCGTTCGACGCCGACCACGACGGGAGGCTCAACGCCAGGGAGCGCGAGGACCTCCTTGCCGGCATGGCCAAGCAGCTCGAGCAGCGCACGGCCAGGTTCGACGCCGACCATGACGGCCGGCTCAGCCCTACCGAGGCCATCAACATGATGGAGGAGTTCGTCCAGCAGGACCTCGGCCTGCGCCCGTCGGCGACGGCGACCCAGCCCGCGAAGTAGCGATAGGCGAGTCCCGCATCACTTGCCATTGGCGGCGGGCGTGGTTGGCGGTTTAGTGGGCTTGTTGGGGCCTGCCTTGTCCGCGATCACCAGGTCCATCATCCCGCGGGAAACCACGATCTTGCGGACGTAGAGCAACTCTTCGAGCGTCTGGCCCAACTCGCCCTTCATCCGCTCGCCCAGGATGAACGGGCCGGAGACTTTGCCCGCCAGTTCCACGAATACCGGCTGACCCTTGGTCGAGCCTTCCACGACCGAGCCGTCGATGAGCTTGAACCGCCAGTGCATTCGCCGCATGGGGTACTTCTTGCCGGTGTAGACCTTTTCCGGCTCGCCCATTCCCTTCCATCGCCAGTCGAGTTCCATACGCTGTTCTTCCACGACGGCCTCGATGCTCAGCAGGGTCAGGAAGTCCACTCGCCGCCAGTTCTTGGTGGCCTCCGACCAGACAATCCACGGCTTTTCGACGGTCGTGTAAAGTCCGCCGGGAAGCTGGTTGCCGTCGCTCAGTTCGATCACGCCCGGCAGGGCGTCGCCGCGGCGAAAAGGCAGATCGGACGAGCGGAACGGGCTGGCGGCCGGCGGGGCGCCGGCGGTGCCGGTACCGGCGGCGCTTCTGTTGGCGTCACTGGCGGGGCTGGCTGTCGCTGCGGGCTGGTTCGGTTCGACGGGCCTGGCCCGGCTCAGCCAGTAGTCGAGATCGCTCGCCGGCTGCGGATCACTCGCCGGCCGGGTCGCTGACGGCGCAGCCCCGGCCGCTATGAGGCACGACAGAATCGCAATGCAAACGCTTTGAAGCATGGCCGAATCTCCGAGCACCATTATACCGGCCTTTGTCTTTTTCTTCCCGCGGACGAATATACGAAACGCCCAGAGAATCAGGTTGGAAACAAATGTTGTTGACGGCACCCCGCCTCAGACGTAGCATCTTGTCGGTGACAAACAACTTCAACTTGGTCTGACCAAGCGGTTGCGCCGTTGGAAAACTAGCACTTTTCACACGCGGACAAGGCAACGCACTTGGCGGACTCCCGTTTGGGAGTCCGTCGGTGAAACCTTGTCCATGGGCTGTGGTAGGCCCTCTTCCGGGGTAGTAGCTGGCGGCTCCCTTTCATTTCTGGGGCCGCCCAACGATGCCCGGTGGTCGGGCGGATCGAGGCCAAAGGGCAAAGGAGAAGGTCATGTCACAGGTTACGTGGCTATGCCCACACTGCGGGACAGAATTGGTCTGTCAGTCTGCCGATGTTGAGGGCAACCTCTCCTGCCCCAAGTGCAAGGGCGTGAGTTGCCCCGGCGAATACCTGCGGGCGGCCGCCATGTCCTTGGCCGCCAGCCTTGCTCAGCAAGAGCAACGACAGTTCCGCCAGATGCTTCGAGAATTCCGCACAAACCTGCGCGATGCCAATAACGACGAATTGAAGCAGCTTATGGGCGGCCTTGGGGACCTCGCTATGGCCTCGGTGGGAACTGAAGCGGAACCATGCGTAGAGGTCCTGGCCGGTGAAGTTGAGGCTGAACTGGACTCACGGGTCACGGAAACCGGATGGGATGAAGCAAAGCGGCTGGCAAGACGCGGGGCAAAGGCAACGAAAGCGTGGCTCAGCACCGAGGACGGCAAGGCCGTCGCGGGCGGGGTTGCTGTGGTCGCCGCCCTTCTCGGCTTCAACTACCTCGATGACTGAAAAGGATGCCGATATGATCTCACGGGAATGGAAGAAACTGAACCCCAACTCTCTGAGTATTATGCAGCAAAGGCTTGGGCGGGAGTTCGATGACTTTGCTGCCTTCTGTGAAGCGACGGGGCTTCTTCGTGACAACTTCCTTGAGATCGACCACCTCACCAGTTCGAGCTTCCAAGACTACGATGCGGGCTACGTCTGCTCCATGTGCGCTGCCGCAGTCGTCAGCGCCGCGAACCATTTTGGTGGGCAGGGCGACACAGTTACGGCTCGGCGATTGGCTTCCTGGGCGATCCTCATCGAGCCTAACTGCGTTCCGGCTATGCTGTGCTTGGTCACGTGCGCAACAATAGAGGGTCGCCAGGGCGAGATCGTGGCATTCCAGCAGAAGGTGCGTCACGTTTACCGGGAATTGCGGGCTAGGCCGCCCGGGCAGTTGTCGGCCTACGAAAACGGCCTGATGCGGGCTGGCGAACCGCAGTTCGACTAGCTCCCATAGCCAGGACACGGAGACATGGGCCTGACCGAGAACGAGATGGAGTACCTGTCGCGCACGCTCGACAAGTGCGATGCTGCCTTGACTGGCAAGCCGACGTTGGAGTCCATCTACGATCCGGCGTGGCGGTCGCAGTTCCGGCAGCGGACGCTGGCTGCGAACTGCCTGGCCGATGTCGCATACCCAAGCGCGTATGCTGTGCATGTTCTGGAGATGTTCTACCCGGTAGATTATCAGCAACGATTGGAGGAAGGCGCGAGATTACTGCTTGTCAGGCTCCCCGTGTCGGAACGCAATCATCTTGTCGAGCGCATGCGCGGGGCAGGATGCCAATCGGCGGAAGAGGAGTTGTTGCTGGCACGCGGATTCGCGCTGGAATTCGGTGATGCGGCCGTCCTTCCGCCACCGGGGGATAGCAGCCGGCCTCGCCCAGAATTCGTCGTCCAGGCGACGGGGGTCGAGATTGATATCGAAGCCAAAGGTCTGCTTGATTCCCAGGAGGTCCAACAACTCAACGACTGCGCCCGAAGATTCGGGACGGGCGGATGGTTCACCTTCGGACAGGTAGATACACCGAACAGACTGCGCGCGGGGCTTGCGAGGAAATTGCTGGCCGCCAAGGAAGGCGTTCCCCGGATAGTCGTTCTGACCCAGTATACCCCGTGGCTCACGCCAGACGTGACGATTCCCCTAATCCGTCAGTTGGCGCTCTCGCCGCTGGATTTTAGAATCCCGGACGTGAAGCATCCGCTGGCAATCGGGTACGTATTCCAACGAGGGATTCAATGCGTCTGGTTCAACCAGAGCGTTCAAGACCGGCATGGCGTCAGCGCTGACCTTCGCGAGCGTCTTCGTCGCGCCGTTTGTAGGTCGTTCTACCCGCGCCCTGATAGGCTGTTCTTGGACGAAACGTCGGACGCGCGATTGGAGCAAGACCTCATTGCTCGGACGGCCAGTGGAACTGAGCCGACTGCCGACCTGCAAGACACAGAAGGCTTTCAAGGCGCGGGGTGACTGAGCTTAGAGGGAGAGAACATGGCGATCAAAGCACACGTGGGTTTTTCTGTTCCTGCGGCTGGCAGACTTCGGGAGTGCGTGGTGAGCCATTTCTGCCGTCTCGGATATCGGCTTGCCGAAGACGGCGCTGCCGGATGGGTGTTCCGGCGCGGGAACAAGCTTGCCACGCTCTGGCGGTTCGACATTCGCGCATACGACACAACTCTTCGAGTGCGAGCGACAACGGAACCAAGCGGGGCCACTTGGGTAAGTTGTGATTGGGATGTCTACACGCTGA
Organism: uncultured Planctomycetaceae bacterium; assembly: GCA_964605095.1. Lineage (GTDB taxonomy): Bacteria > Planctomycetota > Phycisphaerae > SM23-33 > SM23-33 > JAUWQU01. The sequence continues at coordinate 9,374 of CAZSBS010000180.1, forward strand.
TGACGCTGGCAACAGGCTCCGACACAGCAACCTTGGAAGCAGAAGGCCGGCAGCTTGAATCGGTTCTCCGGCAGCAGGCGTAGCTTTTCGGTGCTGGTATCTACGCCACGTCCCCCACGCCGGCCGCCCCCCGGGTGAAGGGCAGGATGAGCGTTTCGTCAAGTCGGGGAACGTGCGAATAGCTTCTCGCCCCGATGTAACACGCCAGAAGCAGCCGGACCTCCGGCGGCTTCTGGCGTCTGCTGTTGTCGGCTTGTCCGTCAACTCATGCCGGCACCGACTGGTGTCGGGAGGTCAACCCGTCGGCCACGCTTGCCTTCCATTTCCACCTCCATGATGCTGTCGTAAGGGAGATCATGCGCCTTCAACCAGCCGGCCAGCCGCTTGCGGCTGGCCTTGGCCCGGAACTTACCTTGGTGTGGGTTGGCGACGGGATCCTTCGTTCGGGGTACTTCAAAGGGAATAGACGAATCGCCTTGACCCTCGCGGGCGGGGGTGCTAGTCTTGCGCTGCTGCATTCGGACATAGGCTTCGAGGAGAATTGCAATGCCCGCGCAACCGTTTATGGATTTGGGCGCGCTGGACTTCGATCACTTGCTTGCCGACCGCAAGGGCATATACACGGTCAACCCTCACCGCTTTGAGTTTGCCCAGCTCGACGGGATCATCAAGGTGGACCACGAGGCGGGCGTGATCGCCGGCT
>CAZSBS010000181.1:0-10050 GCA_964605095.1 uncultured Planctomycetaceae bacterium
GATGGTCGCCCTGCCCCCAATCCGTCGCCAGTGCGTTGGACTGCCCGTCAATCATGTAGGCGTCCCCGCATACCACGTTGTTGACCGTCTGGAGCACAGCCTCGCGGCCTCCCCTTTTGGCCACCAACTCCACCTTGTACTTGACGAGCCCGGCCTTGATCTTCGCCGAAAGGGCGTAGCTCCTGTCAGCCGCGACTCTCCCACCCTCGACCTTGGACGGCTTGTACGGTTTGTCATCGGCGTAGATGCGGAGAAAAACGGAGTCGGCGGGTTCGGCAAGTGTTCCGCTGCAATACAGCGTGCCCTCGCCGCCGTCCTCTCTCGCGATGAACTGATTGTCGGAGAGTTTCTCATCCTTGCCCGGCTTCCGCTGCACCCAGGCATCCTTCGCGGGTTCCTTTACCACAATTGTGGCGGCACTGACGATCTCGGCCCCGCCGTTGCTCACGGAGAGGGTAACGGCCAAATTGCCGCTGTTCTGGGCACGCTTGAGAATGAGTTTGCCGGGAACGATCTCCTTGATCACGGCGATGTCAGAAACCGTCCAAGCGTATTTCAGCGTGCCGGCGCCTCTGGCGATGATCTGTGCCTTGTTAGCGAACTTCGGCGACACCTGTATAGTCTTCCGGCCATCCCAACTGGCCGGCGCATTCAAGGTAAATATCGGGTCCGGAATTGCTTCCTTGATTGTGACGGCAATGTCTTGTGTCTTGATTCCATTGGCATAGACGGCCTTGAACTGAATCGTCGCCGACTTATCGCCGGCCACGCGCCCGGCGTCGAAATCGAACGCAAACCGGTCCACGGCAGCCACGGTTTCCGCACCGTCCTTCCTGACGATCCAATAGACCTTCTGGGCGCCTCCCGCTTTGCCGGTAAGGGTGACACTCTTGCCTTCAGGCAAGGTAACCCGCGTCTGCGAGACCGCAAAGGCGTCACCAGGCTGCACTACCGGGCCAACCAGGGTTTGCAGGGGTTTCTGGTTCTCGTATTGGAGCCTGATCCAGTCCGCGGAACGGGCCACTTTGGAAATGCGCACCTCATCTATATCGCCGACAAAGTCATAATTGTTATACCAGCCGCCGATCCACAACCTCGCGGGGCTCAGTATATTCCGAAACGGCTTAGTGGCCCCGTCGAGCCGGCCATTGATATATACTCGCGCCTCACCGTTGCCATAAGTGTGGACCACGTGAATCCATTGAGAGAAGGGCAGCGTGCTTTCACCCCAGACATCCGAAAAGTCGCTGTCGATGTGAATGTGCGGCGGGCTGCGGAACTGCATCCTGACCTTGCCGCCCCTGCCGCCTTCCTTGCCCCACCCGATAATGGTTGTATTGGACTTATCGGTCCTGAACCACGCCTCGGTGGTGCTTGGGTTGTCGCCGGAAGGATAACTCTCGATTTTCTCCCCGCAGAAGATACCCTGGCCGCCGGGGAAGTTCCTCGCGGCGCCTATCATTCCCGCCGTGGCCGTGGTCCCCTTATCGGTGGAGGTGACCGCCGCCAACTCATCCTGAACCGGGTCGTTCATGTGCCATACGCCGCAGTAACCGTTGGATTCGTTGAAGACGGCCTTGCCGCTGGACTCGCTTGCCGCGTCAGCCTTGCCCCAGCGCAGCTTGATCTCCTGACGCGCGTTGCCCTTGATTGCGGGTATTCTCACCCAGATACTCGCTGCGCCCTTGGCTGCGTCCCACCGGTCTATCTGATATGGCAGGTCCGCGCCTGTGCTCGTGGAAAAGCGAATGTCCTCGCCGTTGGCTTTAGCCTGTCTGAAATCGAAAAAGCCCTTGTCCAGACGCACCAGCAGCGGGAAGTCCTTTTCCGACGCTGCGGCTGGCAAGTCCGCGCCCTGGGAGGTGGTAAGTATGTACATGGACCCTGAGTACTTCCACGCCTTGTCCTGCGCGTTGGCCGTGCCAAGAAGAGCCAGGAAAGCTACTGTGCTGAAGAACATGTGTTTTGTCATGACGAAGCTCCTTAATTTAAACCGTCACTTCAAGATCCGCTAACAGACACTTTGCAGTTGGTTGTTCCCTTGGTCAGCGTGAACTCTCCTCGCTGACCGCCCGATATTATCTCATAGTCGCCATAGAATCCGACAAAGTTCGCGCGGCCCTGCTCGTCCGTAACAACAGAGATGTCGGTTGTCCACACGGGCAGGTCAGGGATATTCCAGTTCCGCACTCCCGTCATCTGCTGCCAGACCATGCCGGCAGGCGTGATCTTCCAGTCCGCATCCATCAGCGCGCCCGCGGGGGCCGTGGGCCACATCCGCGGCCGCCAAAAGCCCCACATTATGAACGTGGTCATCTTCTCGTGGCCGAAGCAGAGGCGCAAGGTATCGGCGAGGATATCCGCCGCGCGTTGCGGCGTCGGACTGCCGTGATTCTGTACCCCAAACTCCGACAGCGAAAGCGACAGGCCGGTCGTGGCAAGGTTGTTGAAAACCCCAGTGATCAGCGACGGGCTGTGCGTGGTGCGAGCCGCCGGCTCACTGCCAGCGACCGCGTAATACTGGATGCCAATCCCGTCAACCGCCCCGCCCGCGTTATGGAGTTTGTCGACGTGCCTGCGATACCAGTTGGCATAGGGATCTTTGATTCCCAGTCTCCCCTGGAGTACCTCGTATTCGTTCGTAACGATGCGCGTCGAAGCTCCGGCGGCGCGCACGGCCGCCTTTACCTCGTTGTAGATGCCCGCGACGCCGTCGAGGCCATATATCTCATAATACTTCGGCTGGTGTACGGACTCGTTGATAACGTCCAATTCGTAATAGCGAGCGGCGCGATCCCGGACGAAATACCGGATGCGTTGACTTATCTTCGCGCGCAGGTCCGCCTTGGCGGCGTCACGTTCCTGCGGGCTGGTTCCGTTAATGGCTGTGTCTTGAAGAGCATTCACCCATTTGGGCTGGCTGACATCCCACAACACGCCGTGCATGCGCACTCGCTTGTTGTTGGTCGCGGCGAAATCCACGAGGCTGTCAAGGAAATCGAGCGTAACAGTGTCGCGAGTGCGCTCGTTGAAAGGCCACTTGCCGGCGTTCTCGGGCACAATCGAATTGAAGTTGCCGATAATGAACTCCCGGTACTTTACCTCGTTTGGGTTCGAACTGGTCACCCACGAAGGCCCCCCACCGCCAACGCCGGCGACTGCGGTTCCGAAGTTGAACGCGTGGCGCCGCAGGCGGATGCGCACAGACGCTTTGGCAAGCGGCTTGGCGCCGTTCATGACAGTCACCACGGCCGGACCCCTGCGGAAGTGGTCAACGTAAGTGTCAGCCGCGGCAAGGGCGAGGGCGGCGGTCGCCGTGTTCGCAACGGCAGCCCCCGCGATTGTGATGTCCCGTATATTGATCGCCCATGGCCCGCCGGATGGCTTGTCATTGGCGTTTTCCACACGAACGCAATATGTCCCAGCCGGTAACGTCCAAGCCTGCGTGTGCGAGCCGTAGGCGCCGCCCACGGCGGTCACGGGCCAACTCGTCGCGAAATCGGCGACGCGAAGCCCCAGCATCGGCGTGCGCGTCTCCGAGCCGCTCTTCGAGGCGCGGATGGTAAACGAAACCCTGGCCGGCTCCGCAACCTGGATGTACGTTCCGACGAACCCGTTTTCGTCGAGGCGCCACGCGTTGTCCGGACAAGAGACTCCCGTCGAGCGGTATGCCAACGAGTTGCCATCAAGCGTTGTCTGCGATTGTGCCGGCGTGGAAGACATCAATACACAACCCACGATCAGTATAAAACGTCTCATACTTAATTTTCGATTTAAGGCCAAAATCGGTGCCGGCGGGCGGAAAAACTATACGCCGGCATAGATCGACTTCATCTTCCAGCCCTTGACTTCCTTCACCGTGACATCCCCGCCGTTACTGACAAGGCTGACGCCCAGATTCTCGGGGGCGTACTTGTGGGGCGCCACGGTGGCCTGCCGGTCGTTGGCGAAGACTTCGATCATGTTCTTGTCCAGGAAAACCCGCAAGGTGAGGTCTTCGTCGGGCTTCAGTTCGAATGGGACCTTCATGCCGCCCAGCGCCAGAGTCTTGGCCTCCGGTTCGACCGTAATGGAAAAGCCGTTGGCGCCAGCCTTGTCGCAGTAAACATGGACGCCGAACTGCTTTGCCTTTGTCGGGCCAAATGTCGCCTTGACCTCTATCGTGTCGCCGGAGATGTCCTTGAGCGGGCGAACGATGTCGCTCTTTACGGCAACGCCGGCTTCGCCCTTCTCGTCATAACGGAGCGTCTCCAACTCCCGCAGCGGCTTGATGCGCAGCACACCATCGTCGGGCAGACTGAGCTCGCGCGGGAGCGATTGAATGCCGTTCTGAGCCGGCAGGCCCTTCAGAAGACACCAGGCCCACATCACCCGCCGGCCATCGGGGGCATGCAGGCTCTCAGGGGCGAAAAAGTCCCATCCCTTCCAGTTCATCATGGCGTGGAACTCCGGGAGGTACTTCTCGTCCTTGAAGTCGCCAAGGTAGTACCGGCAACCCAAACGATGACTGATGCAGAGCAACATCCACTTCTTGCCTATCTTGAACATGTTGGCGCAAGAGACGTCTTCGTTCTTATTCACTCCCAGGGTCGTCGGCATGTCATCGTGCATCAAAAGGCCGATATGCACCCACTCTTTGAGGTCCGGAGATTTCATCAGGTGAGGCGGGCCGCCGCCGGATATCGCATAATATGTCTCGCCGTTCAACCAGCAGTCAGGATCCCATTGACGCACCTTGGCATCCTCGCCGGAGGGCTCCTTGGGCATGATCGGCACGGGCTTGGTCCACTCTTCCAGCTTGTCATCCAGGGCAAAAGCCAACTGGTTCCTTCCGGACCCCTGGCCATGATAGATAATGGCGGGCTTGCCCTCTTTTGTAAGGAAAGCCGTGCCGCTGAACATGCCATGGCCTGTCTTGGGCGGAGTGAGCGTCGTCGGGTGCCACTTCCAGTGCAGCATGTCCTCGCTGGAGACATGGGCAAACGAGTGGCCATTCTTGTGCTGGTAGATGTAATGGAGATGATACCGGCCTTTCCAATACAACGCGCAGTTCGGATCGCCGGGCATCGCGCCGCCTGGACCCGGGTGCGCCAGGTGATACGTGAGCCACGTGGCTGGCGGATTCGCCGGGAATGCCGGCGTCTCGCAGACAAACGCTTCCGGCACGGCCTTGCCGGCGGCCTTTTCCTGGCCCTTGGCCTTGCCGATGGACAGGCCTAACCCCGTCGCGCCCGCCACAGCCAGCCCCGCTTTCTTCAGAAACTCACGCCTTCCTGTCATTTTTCCCATAGTCAAAACCTCGCGCGATGCACAATCGCATAACGCCACATCGACCAACCGCCAACCGGCGGCCGGCACCCGAGCGGAGACTGCCCAACTGGTTCATCGCCGGTGACCGCCGCCGGCATCCCAGACGCTTCCAAGCCATCATGTGCGGTGACAAATGAAGAGTCGGCTCACTGTTGATTAGAACCCGGCCGGCATGTCGGGGTTCCTCAATTCTTCCGCATGCCGGGAGGAGATTCGGTCGAGGTGTGGGATGAGAGCATGCGCCGCCTTGCTGACGTGCCGTGGGGCCTGGGGGCATATGCAAGTCGCGTCGGGAGGCCCCGTCAGTCCCTTGCCACCTCAACGCCGAAGTCGAACTCATGAAGGTGGCCCCGGCACGAAGTCAGGTAGATTGCCAGCGTGTTCTTGCCCTTGCGCAGCAGCTTGACCGCCTCTGGGCTGAGTTCACAGGTGTTGGGCCTTAGGATGGCCGCCACCCGGAAGCCGTTCAGGTAGACTTCCGAGCGAAGGTACTGGTGGCAGTTCTGCTGGATCACGCGGGCAGCCTGGATGCCCGCGGTATCCTCGACCGTGAAGTCCAATCGGGCGTAGGTGTTGTAGAGCGGCCGGGGCTGATACATGCAGAGATGGTGACTGACAGGGCTGACGGCCTGGCCTTCAAAGGGGGTGTCGTGGTGCGCGTCATGTGCCCGGAAGGGGGCCGTCTTTTTCTGCCACGTGGCATCATTGAATTCCGGGAGATACCAGCCCTTCATGGCCTCTCCGGCGGGCTCCAGGTTGTCCAGGAACGGCGATATGTCGCCGGTCCAGGCGTGGACGCGCCACACCTTGGGGCTATCCTCTTTCCCGAGATCCCTGGCCAAGGGCAGCAAGGTCTTCCAATGCCGTGCCTTCTTCTGTCGCCCGGCCCGAACATCAGCCGCGGGGGGCAACACCTTGATCGCGTCAAGCCGCTGGCGCAAAGGCTTGGCTTTTTCAAGCTCCGCTCCGGCAAGGCGTTCGGCCGCCTTGAGCGTGGCCCTGGCGCGGTCGATATCGGCTCGCGGCAGGCCGTCACGCTTTGTTTTCTCCTCGACGGCCGCAAGGGTCCAGTCGAGTTGGGCCTGCACCTCGGCGCGTTTGGCCAGCAGTTGCCCGGCCCGCACCCTGACCGCCGGCGAAGCCGAATCCTTCGGCCAGGCCTTCATCCATGCGTCAAAGGCCGACCACTTCTTGTCCCTGAAGAGGTCGATGGCCGGCTTCAAGGACGGCGCCGCGTCCCTGCTGAACGGCCCGGCCTCGGCGCCAAGGATTCGCAGGCCCTTGCCCGGCAGCGCGTACATCAAGCCCAGGCCGCCGGTCACCGTCATGGCATCGCCGTCAAAGCCGGTTATGCCGGTCAGGTTCTCGGGATTCGGCAGATACTGAAACCCCCCGTCCCAGCGGCGCTGCATCTCATAGTACCAGAGCTGCTCATCGAGGAATCTGCGGAAGGCCGCCGGTTTTGTCAGGACGGCCCCCAGCGGATTCCAGGCCACACCCCAGAACGCCCCGGTGTGCGCATCCTCGGTATACGCGTAGGAGACGGACACCGTCTCGGCGAACGCACGCGCCTTGTCCGGCTCGCCCAGCAGGTGAAAGGCCAATGCGACGACTGGATCCTTGCCGTTACTGCTGGGGCTGCCCGTCCACGGGCGATTGTCGCCGTAAGGGACACTGCCCAGACCGGCATAGCGGCCAAAGAACTTTCTGGCCTTGGTAAAGGCTGTTCGATCGACTTCAAGTCCACACTCCCGCATCAACACCAGCGACAGGAAGCAGACCACACCCGCCGAGTTCAACTCGCCATAGCCCCCCACCACGCCGTTGCGAGCCATGCCATGACCCCAGGTCCCGCTGGCAGCCTGGCCGGCGGCCAATTCCTTGGCGTAGAACTTAAGCCGAGGCATCACGACGGAATCGCCCGTGGCCAGGTAGTACTCGGCCAGAGCCATGGCGCTGTAGCCGTAGGACCATGCTTCATAGCAGTCGCCCGGCGGGCCGTCAAGCCGGCCGTAAATGCACCGCCGCGCCGCCTCACGGTCCTGGGGGGCGGGCGAAGACAACAGGAACAGCCCATTCATTGCCGTATACACCGACGTGCCGAACGTGCCGTCGGGCCTTTGGTGATCGCGCAGCCAGCCCAAAGCCTGGTCGCGTATGCCCGCGGACTTCCGGCAGTCAGTCGGCCAGGTCGGCGCATAGCGGCCGGCGGGTTTCAACCGCACGGCGACCGTGCGTTCTTTTCCCTTGTTGCCCACTCGCAGGCGCAGGACGCCGTCGGCTGCATCGGCTTGCGTGATCGCCTTGCCCACCGTGGGCCGAGGATCAACGATGGGAAAGTCCTGCCCATTGACGCCCAGCAGGTAATCGCCCTTTCGCAGAAGCCCATCCGCCGGCGAGCCCTGTTCGACCGAGTCGACATAGATACGGTTCAGGTAAACCCAGCCCATTATCCCGGTTGGCCCCACCATGGTCAGGTATGGGTCCTTGGCATGCTGCGAAGTGTTCACACTGTACGCGTGAAGCCGGTCGTAGGCGGTGGGCGCGGCAGGGGCGGCTGAGCAAAGACCAGCCGCAGAGACGGGCAGGAACATCAGGGTGATCCGCAAGGATGGACGCATTACTTGGTTCCTTTGCTTTTCAGGTCGGCGCGTATCTTCTCGATGGACTCCCGGGAATCGGCCTTGAACCCCTGGTAATCGGGGTGGCTGGGGGCGCAGCCGAACTTCGACGGGTCCACTATCACTTGTTCCAGCATTGGAATAGCCGCAGCGGCGTTGGCGCCCATACGACCCAGAAGTTTCAGGGTAATTCTCTGGTACGGATGGTATCCGTCGGCCTGCACGTTTCCGGTTATCGCCAAGTCTTTCATGATGAACGGCACGAGGTCGCGGGTGTCCACCTTGAGCCGAATCAGAAGGTTGATGGCCGGATCCCTCGTCTGGCGGCTGAAATTGGCGTCGTAAATGCAGTTGCTGAAAACTTCTTTGAGCGCGGGAATCAGGGATGTGATATCGACTTTCTGGTCGAACAGCTTGGCCGCTTCCCGCACGCCGGCCGCACGCGCTGCCTTGTCCGTGGATCGAATCATGGCTCCGTACACCGGCAGCATGACGGCGACGTCGGCCTTGACGGAGGCCAGCGCTGTGGCGGCCAGGGCACGCACCCAGCCATCCGTGTCATGCAACGCGGCTTTCGCCAAGGCCTCTTGAGCCCCTTGCCCTTTCTCGCCCACCGCCCCCAAGCACTGGGCGGCCTCGATGCGCACGCCGTGGTGAGGGTCATGGACAACCAGTCGGGCAAGGTCCGGCAACAGACTCTTCATGGCCGGGCGGTTTTCCGCATTCCTGGCCAACTCATTCATGGCCATGAGAGCACAATGGCGCACGTGCCAGTGCCCGGCTTTTAAAGCAACACGTAGCTGCGGCAAGGCCGAAACACCCTTGGCCGCCAGCGACTTGCTCAGGTTGGCCCGATCAAGGATGGTATAAGCTTCACGGGACTTCTCGATTAGTTGCTCGACGGACCGATCCGGCGGGACCTGACGCTGCTGCTCGGCCGCGTGGGCCAGCATGCACATGGTCAACGTCGCCAATACCACCGCTTTTTGCCACTTTACCATGTCGTGTCCTTTCGCATCTCGGCCCATCGATGGTCTGCGGGATGGCTAGTTCTCATCCATAAAATATCAAAATATCTAAAAAGTCTTCACAAACCCATCGAGCCTACCGTAGCGCGCTGGCGCAGTAGCTGCAAGGTCAAAATGAGCAGGCCAAGATGAGCGGCGAAGGCCGAAAGCTTCATGGCAGTGCCTTGGTCGTCTCGGCGGGCATCGCCCAAGCCCGGGACGCGAAGGTGCCGGCAGAGCGGCCCCGCCTTCGCGTGGCGGGTGAACTGATGGACACCGGTAAGGCCGGCTTGACGAAGTGCCGGTCTTCGACGGCAAGCCCGGCCAGGCCAAGCGACCCGATATGAAGGAGTACCGCACCGTAAGTGGGGCTCCCGTTCCTGACTCGGGATTTTGTCTCGGGATTTGTCTTTACGGCCGGGCCGCTTTGACTATAATGCGCGAGAGGGTGTGGTGCAGGTGAAGTGGGAGACAGGAAATGAAACTGGTTATCCGGATAACAGACAACGAACGCGGAGGCTACACGGCCATGTGTCCGTCTCTTCCCGGCTGCCGTAGCATGGGCGGGACCCGTGAAGAGGCCAGGGAGAAGCTCAACGAGGCCATCTTGGGCTACATCGCCTCGTTGAACAATTTTGTCCCCGAGAACTTGGGCCCGGAACTCGTGGAAGCCTGACGTTCGAGGTTTTGTGCGCCACCAGTTGGCGAAAGGGGGAATTTGTGATTTTTGCCCATTCCGCCTTTTGCTGCCGATTCCCCTTCACCTTTTTCTTGGCCAGCAGCTGCCGTATCGGGGAATTCGGTTGCGAAAACTTGCGAAATACGGCTTGAATCGCCAGCCCTATCGGATTGGGCGTATCCATCCACCGCATTTGTAGCACCTTTCTGCCACGATAAACCCTTGAATTCTCCCGGTAACCATTGGCCTGACAAGATATATCCGTCATCCGACCGTTCAACCATCAATCAGACGATTCTCGAACTTTCGCCAAGTTTCGCCAAGTTTACTTGACAACCCTCGCCATCCAGCCTAGCATACCTTACACGTGACCCCTAAATGATCGCGGGGTAGAGCAGTCAGGTAGCTCGTCGGGCTCATAACCCGGAGGTCG
>CAZSBS010000182.1:0-9851 GCA_964605095.1 uncultured Planctomycetaceae bacterium
AGGCTGCGGCCCTGCTGGCGCCCGGCGAAATGGTCAAGCTCCTGACGGCGCGGATGAAGTCCACCGACCCGGCCTTGATCGCCTCAGCCGCCGGCGTGCTGGCGGGCCTCAAGGCTGAGGGCTTCGACGCCGACGTGGCGGCGGCGATGCCCGAGGCGTCGGCGCCAGGCAAGGTAGCCCTGCTTGGGCTCCTGGGCACACGCCACGCGACGGCCCAGTCCAAGGTCGTCTTCGATGCCCTGGGCGACGGCGACCCCGCCGTCCGCGCCGCGGCCGCCAAGGCGCTGGCGGGCGTGACCGTCACCGACGACACTGATCGCGTCCTGACGCGGATGCTCGCCGCGGTCGATGAGGGCCAGCGGAACACCATCCAGAGCGTCCTGGTCTCGCTATGCCGCAATCGCAACAGCGCCAAGTGCGTGCTGGACGCCATGGCCAAGGCCGACGCGAAGCAAAAGCCCCTGCTGCTGGCTACGCTCGCCCGCATCGGCGGCCCCGATGCACTGGCTGCCGTGATGAAGGACCTCGACTCCAGCGACGCCGCAGTCAAGGATGCCGCCGCACGCGCACTTGCCGACTGGCAGGGCGCCGAGGCGATCGGGCCGCTGGTTAAGTTCGCCGGCCAGACCGACAGCGAGGTCCATCGCGTGCTGGCGCTGCGGGGCATAGTGCGGCTGGTCGGGCAAGACACCCAGATGCCGGCCGGCAAGGCCGTCAGCATCTACGCCCAAGCCCTTGCCGCCGCGAAAAAGCCCGCCGAGAAGGGCCTCGTCATCGGTGCCATTAGCAACGTGCAAAGCGTGGAGGCTCTGACCCTCGTGGCCGGTTGCCTCGACGACGCCGACATCCGCGAGCTAGCCGCCGCCGCGGCTGTAAAGATCGCCTGCCCCACGGGCCGACGCCAGAAGGGCCTCGCCGGCCCGGAAGTGCGGGAGGCACTTGAGAAAGTCGTGTCCGTAAGCAAGAACGCCGCCGTAGTCGAACAGGCGAAGAAGCACCTTGCGAACATTGAGAAGAATAAGTAGAAACTATGCTGACGCCGCCATGAGCGATAGCTCATGGAGCGGTGGCAGGCGCGCGAAGACGCGAAGCTTTTGGTGTGCGGTCGCAGAGGCCCGACGAGTACGTGCTCAGCGATTGTCCTTCAGCCCCGTTCACGGGGCTTTGCCCGCCGAAGGCGGGTATAGACCAGGCCTCTTAGGCCTGGGGTGATCGTGATTGTCCTGTTGTTTCTTCTCAGCACGCCTCGGCGCGCTTGAAGAGGGCTTTAGCCTAAAGGCTGCCAATCATGGGCAAGCCCGCTGAAGCGGGCTAAGAAGAAACAAGAAGCAAACCCAGGCCTAGAAGGCCTGGTCTAGACCCCCGCTGGCGCGGGGGCGAAGCCCCGTGAACGGGGCTGAGAACAATGTCGCCAAGCACGTATCCCGATGAATCGGGACTCGTCGCCGCACCGCCATGAGCGACAGCCTTGGCCAACGCTTGTTCAAGCCTTGGCGTATCGGAAATAACCAGGGAGAACCACAATGAAGACATCAGTACAAACCGCCGCACTGCTCGTACTTTTGTGCCTGACCGCAACGTGCCAGGCCCAGACCCCCGCCAAGCTGCCACCCTTGCCGGCGCCCGACGCCGAGGGGTTCATCAGCCTCTTTAACGGCAAGGACCTCACCGGTTGGGTCGGCGACGTCAAAGGCTACGCCGCCGTGGACGAAGCGATCCGCTGCATGCCGGGCAAAGGCGGAAACCTCTACACCGCCCATCAGTTCGGCGACTTCATCTTCCGCTTCGATTTTCTGCTCCAGCCGGGGACCAACAACGGCGTGGGCATCCGCGCACCGCTCAAGGGCGATGCCGCCTACGCGGGCATGGAAATACAAGTCCTCGACGACACGTCGCCGAAGTTCGCCGACATCCAGCCGTGGCAGGCCCATGGCAGCATCTACAACCTCGTGGCGGCCAAGAGGGGCCATCTCAAGCCCGTCGGGCAGTGGAACACCGAGGAGATCCGTGCCGTCGGGACGAAGATCGCCATCGTGCTCAACGGCGTGACCATCGTCGATGCCGACCTCGACGAGGTCCGCAAGGCCACCGACCCCAAGACGCTCAGCCATCACCCGGGCATTGACCGCATGATAGGGCACATCGGGTTCCTCGGGCACGGCGACCGCGTGGACTACCGCAACCTCCGCATCAAACCGCTGCCTCCCTACGAGGCCGGGCCGAACAACGCCCCGCCGGAGGGTTTCACCGCCCTGTTCAACGGCAAGGACCTCGCCGGCTGGAAGGGGCTGGTCAAGAACCCCAAGGAGCGGGCGAAGGAGACGGCCGAGCAGCTCGCGGCCGGGCAGAAGCAGGCCGACGAGTCGATGAACCAGCACTGGAAGGTCATCGATGGCGCGCTGGTTTTCGACGGCAAGGGCAAGGCCCTTTGCACGGCCAAGGACTACGGCGACTTCGAGATGTACGTTGACTGGAAGATCGGCCCCGGCGGAGACAGCGGGATTTACCTGCGCGGCTCGCCCCAGGTGCAGATATGGGACACCGCCAGGTGGCCCGAGGGTTCCGGCGGGCTGTACAACAACCAGAAGAACCCCGCCAAGCCGCTTGACTGCGCCGACAACCCTGTGAATCAGTGGAACCGCTTCCGCATCAAGATGATCGGCGACCGCGTGTGGGTGTGGCTAAACGGCGTGAAGGTTGTAGACAACACCGTAATGGAGAACTACTGGGAGCGTGACAAGCCGATGTACCCAACCGGCCAGATCGAGCTCCAGGACCACGGCTCGACGCTATGGTTCCGCAACATCTACATCCGCGAGATCCCGGCCGGGGAAAAGGACGCCAAGTAGCGGCGGCGGGCAGCCCCGAATGGGGCTGGGGGCGCATAGCCGGGCGGTGAGCGTACTCGCGAACCCCCGGTGCGATGCTGTATTGACTCGGAGCCCCGCAAGGGGCGATGGGCTGTACCGCGTTTCCATCGCCCCTCCGGGGCTCCCTTATATTTTGCCAGTTTCCGGGGGTTCGCGAGTACGCTCACCCCCGGCTACGCGCCGCCGACCCCTCCGGGGCCGGAAGACCCCTCGCCCTTCGGGCCTCCAACACCATCATGGTCGCCGTCTTCTGCCGCCGGGCATGTATCGGCGGCGGAGGGCGTCCAGCGTGGGATAGTGAGGCTTGAAGGGAACTTCCGGCGGCTCGGGCACGCGCAGGGCGTGAGTTTCGGCAAAGGGGGTCTGCTGGAGTTTCAGGTTGTACGCCAGCGGCATGAGCGTGGCGAGGTTTACCACGTCCAGGGCGTTGTAGGCCAGCAGCGTGTCAAGGGCTCGCTTGTTGCCCCTGAGGTAGTCCTGCCACAGAATCACCGCGAAGTAGCCGTCCAGGTCCGCCAGGCCCTCGCGGTCCAGGCCGAGCTGGATTTCGCAGCCCTTGAGCCCGCCGCGGAAGCCCAGGCTCCCCAGCACGAAGCGAAGGTCGATGTGCGCCTGTTCCATGCGGCAGCCAAGTTCCAGGCGCACCTGCGGCACGTCGAAGCTCTTGCCGTTGTACGTCACCAGCAGGCGGTAGTCGGCCACGTCGTTGGCGAAGTCCGCCAGGTTCTGCCCGTGGATGTAATGACGCAACGTCAGCCCGTCGTAGAGGACGATCGTGGTAATGTGGTCGTTGCCTCGCCCGAGGCCCGTCGTCTCGATGTCGAAATACGCCACCGACCCGTCGAAGTGCGGGAACATCCGCCAGTGATGACGCGATGCGAGCCGCCGCTGAAAGTACTCCAACCGCCCGGCCGAGAGGTTCTCGACCGACTCTTCCAACTCACTCAGCAGCAGCTCGGCCTTGGCCGGGGCAATCGGCAGCCGCTCGGCCGAGAGGGCATCCCGCCACGTGCTTATGCCGCACGCCCACAGCTCGCGCTCGACCTGCAAGCCGATCGTAGGAACGTGACAAAACGTGTTCTCCAACATGCGGTCGATTCTATCAGGCGCCGGCGAATTAGCGGAAGGTTTTCGAGAGGGAATCTGCCGAGCCCGAGCCTCACTTGCCCCTCGAGCCGGCCGGTGCCCCGCGGGGGCCGGACATCGCGCCGGTGAGCATCTTTTCGTAGTCTTCGCGCTCGTAGCCGCGGGCAAGGACGCGGCGAATCATCTGACCGTTCTTGAAGATGAGCACCGTCGGGTACGCGTTGACGCCGCAAATCTCGCGGAGAGGGGTCACGTACGCGGAGATCTTCACGAAACCGGCCCTGTCGGCCCAGGCCTCCGAGATGCTCGTCAGCTTCGGGGCATCCACCCCGCAGACGATGCAGCCGATGCTGTAGAACTCCACCATCACCGGGTGGGGCGAATTCAGGACAATCGCCTGGAACTGTTCCTTGGTTTCCACCTCGACGAACCTGCCCCCCGGCGCACAGCCGATGCACGTGGTCAATATCACCAGCACACCCCCCGCCACCATCCTGCCCGCCATTGGCGCCGCAGTACGATCCTTCACTTCCATATCATTCTACTCTGCCCGACGCGGCCACACCAAGATAGGCCTAACGCGGTTCTGGAAAGCAACCCACAGGGATTGCAACCGAAGATTGCACCCGGGTATTGCTATCCCTGGGCTTTAGAACTGCCGCTGCCGTCGGTTCCACCGTTCCAGTTACCGTGCTCCTGGTTCCTGGTTCCGCCGTTCGAGTTACCGGCTACCCGGCTATGACCTCGGACCTTCTCCTCGGAGCAGAGGTCAGTTGCGGGACTCTGCCGACGTCCGAACCGGCCTGGCAATACCCAGGACCTTGTCGATCTCGGCAACCAAAGCATCGACATTGAGCGGTTTAGGCAGACATGCGCAGGCCCCCAAGGCGATGATTTTGCCCATGAGCTTGGGATTCGGGTCGGCGGTGACGGCGATCACGGCCGCTTGCCCGATCAGCGGATTGGACTTGATGCGGCGGCAGACTTCGCATCCGTCCATGCCTGGCATTTGCAGGTCGAGAATGATTACCGCCGGCTTGACCAGACCCACGATCTCCCCGGCCGAGTAGCCGTCAAACGCCACGCTCACCTCCGACTGCGGGTAGCGATGCCCGATCTCTTCGGCAAGCCGTTTGACGAAGGATTTCTCGTCGTCAACGATGAGAATCTTCGTTATCTCGGGCTGCAACTCAGGCGGGATTCGGAAGTTGTGCTGATGAAGGAACCTTACGAAGTCGTCCTTCTCGATGCGCCTGTGCCCCCCAGGCGTTCGACCGGCCTCGATCTTGTCCTCGTCAATCCACTTCGCAACCGACGACACGGCCACACCGAGCATCCGTGCGACCTCGATGGTCGAGAGAGTATTTCTGCGCTTTGCGATTTTCTGACTCCTTGGAAGCGGGCACACCAACTATGCGAAGAACAATACTTTGGGTCCTTATATCATGGGCGAATCGTTCTTTCAACATCGCCCGTAGGGTAACCACTGTATTTTTGAGTAAAATATTCGCTACCGGATATACGTAAGGGTCTCCCGCAAATAAGCATCACGAATGTTGATTGTAGTGAAGCAGTTGCAATGCCCTGAGCCCATCTTCCGGTTGTCTTCCAGGGCCGTCCGACACAAATCGTAAACTGCCCAACGAGCACAGCAAGGCCGCGTCTGCTACAATTCCGACCCTCAACCTTGGTGATTTTACCATTACCATCCGGCATTTTCAAGTAGTTTATTCGCGTTCGCGGGAAAAAACAGACTTAAATCCTCGGCTATCGCTGGCGGACCTCCACCAGCCGGCAACGCTGGCCGACCTGGAAGTTGCCGCCCGCGCCGGCGAGGATACCTCCGACGCTGCATTCGGGGCGGACTTCGCGGATCTGGATTCGGCCGATCGCCGCGCCGGGCTGATTGCCGATCACGTCGCCGGTGTCCGGGTCGAGGATGGGCGAACCGAGATGGTATACCTCGTAGCTGGCGCCATTGCGGACGCGGCGGTTTCGGCCGCCGTTTATCACCACCGTCCCGTCGGCCTGGACAAGCGCTATCCGTGGCTGCCACGGGCGGGCGGCGATGGTTTCCGTGATTCGGCCGACCGCCTTGCCGATCACCCTGGCTGTGGCCCGACCCAGCGGCGTGCGGTAGAACACGCTGCCGCCAAGCGTCACGTCGCGGTACTGGGCCTTGACCGAAAGGTCCGACGCCCGCACCGACTCCTCGATGCTCTCGGACGTGATGATCTCCCCGCTCTCGACGTCCACCACGTACAGCGTCATGCCCATCACGGCCTTGTGGCTTGCGCCCATCATGTCCACGCTCGGCAAACCGAGGAAACCCGTATTGGTCGACACGTGGCCGAAGTCCGTTATCGTCGCCTTGATGAGGTACTGCACGTTTTTGATCCGCCCGACCTCGGCCCGAGAATGCTCGCGGGTCATGCCGCTGTTCTGAATCTTCAACTCGCGGATGATTGAGTCCAACTCAGGCCGCTCTATGACGTGGTAGCGCCCGGTGGCAACCAGGCGGTCGACGAGTATGTCCCGCATCCCCCCGCCCAGGTCCCAACGCATGTCAAACTGGGCGCGGTTCTCGAACTTCATCACCGCGACGCTGGGCTTGATGTAAGCCGAAGGGTCGCCGCCAAGGCCCCCTCCGCAGCCGGCGCAGCACGCCGCGGCCGAAAGAAGCAGCGCGATAACGGCATGTGTCTTCATCACCTGTATCTATCGGCAGAGGCAGGCGGAATTGTTTAGCCGCAGAAACGCGGGCATTGGGAAGAAGAAGTTTAACCGCAGCCCGCCCCTCGACTTCGCTCGGGACTCCGCAATCAATTCGCGTTCTCGATCGGCGCATTGGCATCCACCTTAATTCGCTCGCCGTGGACTTGCATGCCCTTGACCTGGCCCTCGGGCTTGGTATCCAGGCCGAAGATGTGCGGCGCGGTCTTGCACTGCGGGTCGCTGTTGGCGAGCCGCCCGCGGGACAGGTCGCCCTTGTCGGGCAGCCTGAAGTGCAGAGGCTTGCTTGTGCCGTCGGGGTTCACGTGGGCGCTGAGCTCGGGGAAGTATTGCAGGTCGATCTTCTTCCACTGCTCCGGGCTTATCCGCTCGCGATGCAGGACCCGTTCGGAGTTGGCCAGGCGGTCCCACCCGCCGAACTCGTTCTGCATGTACCAAAGCTCGACTCGCCAGACCAGCGCCTCGCCGGCGGCGTAGAACTCCCGCGTCCGCATAAGTTCGACCAGCACCGTGGCGCGCTTGCCCATGCCGTTGACGTACAGCACGCGCTTGATCTCCATGAAGTCCTTCCAGTCCTCGACCCACTTGAGGATGGCCTTGGCGTCGTCCAGGTCGAAGGACTCCTCACGTTCGGGCGGCATGTTCAACTGCTTGCGCCTCACAGACGCAAGGCGGAGCATGCGGGCCTCGATCCACGACAGGTCGATTCCCTCGATTGTCCGCCCATCGGTGGTCGTCACGCGGACGTCGTAATCGGCATCTCCGGGCAGGTTGGCGAAGCGGAATTGCCCCGTGGTCTTATCGAAGGCGGCCGGCTGGCAGGTCCTTAGCGTGTTTCTCGATACTGCCTCGACCTTTGCC
Source organism: uncultured Planctomycetaceae bacterium (assembly GCA_964605095.1). Taxonomy (GTDB): domain Bacteria; phylum Planctomycetota; class Phycisphaerae; order SM23-33; family SM23-33; genus JAUWQU01. The sequence continues at coordinate 7,551 of CAZSBS010000182.1, forward strand.
ACCAGCGCCGGCGGGGTTATCGTGCCGGCAACATCGCCGGCCTTGGGAGCCGCCACGGGGGGCGGGTCTTCCTTGAGTTCGACCTTGGCGAAGCAGGCGGAGGCCGACATGGCCATCATGGCAAGGCCGCCAGCCAGAAAAGAACATGTGATTCTTGAGAACAGGACGTTCTTATCTGCCATTACTAGTCCTCGAATCGACCGATTGGAAGCCCCGAATGGGGCGAAAGCTTTTAGCCGGGGGCGTAAGCCCCCGGTAAATAGTCATTTATATAAATAAGCCCCGAAGGGGCGACAGAAAGAATATGATTGTCGCCTGTGGTGAAAGTCTCTGTCGCCCCTTCGGGGCTCTTGCTCTAAGCACAATGTTTCCGGGGGCTTACGCCCCCGGCCAAATGCTGTCGGCCCGTAGGGCCTGAAGAACGGTCAATCCGCAATCAGTTCACTCAGCCAGCAGTTTTGCCGCGTCGGGGGTTTCGTGGACGGCGACGATTTTGCCATAGTAAACCCGGTGCGGCACGTCGTCCACATACAGCCCGGAAAGCTCGGCAGGCAATTTGCCTGGCAGCACGTCGTTGGAATGGATCACGTGGCACTCGTACACCAGCGGGCACTCGACCACTCGCGGGGCCAGGACGCTGGCGCTCGGCTCGCTCGTCAGGTTCGCGGCCTGGAACTTGTCGACCTTGGCCCCGCTCTTGCTGCCGGCAGAGACGCAGGCCATTCCCATGGCCTCGGTGGGCACGTTGACAGTGAAGCACCCGCTGTGCTCGATGCACCGGTAGGTGTACCGGCTTGGGCGGACCAGGACTATCCACACCGGCTCGCCCCATATGCTGCCGATGGCGCCCCAGCCGATGGTCATTACGTTGGCCTTGCCGGCGGCGTCATAGCTGCCCAGCAGCAGCCCGTGAGACATCAGTGACTTCATCACCGCGCCGTAGTGTTTTGCGAAGTTCATACTGTGCGAAACCATACCTATCCTCACTATTCCCGCCCCGCTCAACATTCTAGGGCACCGTCTCAAATGGATTGTGAACTATCGTGAGCTCCAAAATCCGAAATCCGAAACACGGAACTAGAAACAAATCCAAATCGCCAAATTCAAATCCTCAAAACGCCAGTGCCAGGAACATGATTCGTAAGAAACCTGAATGTCAGTTAGAGGGTTCTTCTTTGTTTTGGATTCTGTGTTTTGAAATTGTTTCGGATTTCATGCTTCGAATTTCGGATTCACTGGACGCTCTGGGTTTGCGGGGCGGCCTGGCTGTGGCTGCGAGGGGCTTTTCGTAAGTTCGACCGCTGCCGCCGGACTTGCTCTTGCGGGCCTGCACGATGAGCTTGCGGCCCATCGGCGTGGGCTGTTTGCCGGTGACGCAGCCGGTGCATATCCGCCGCCCGTCAATCTGGATGCAGGGTCCGAGATCGTCCACGTTGAGGTATCGCAGGCTGTTGACGCCCAGGTCCCTGGCCATTCGAGCCAGCATCGCCGGCGTGGGGCTGCCCTTGTAGCCGGGCGGGGCATAGCGCGCGGCGAAGAGTTCCTTGAACGTCGACATGTCGATTCCGTAGAAGCACGGCGCGATGATCGGCGGGCAGGCCACGCGGACGTGGACCTCCTTTGCGCCGCCGCGATTGTACAACTGCTTGATCAGTCCCCTCACGGTCGTCGAGCGGACGATCGAGTCGTCGACCAGGAACACCCGCTTGCCGGCAAGCACCGACGGCAGCGGGGTGTACTTGCTGTGGACGCTCTTGCCGCGGACGTCCTTGGGCTGGATGAACGTCCGCCCGACGTAACGGTTGCGGATCAGGCCCTCGACGGATGGTATTCCCAGCCGGTAAGCGAACGCGTCGGCCGCCGCTTTGGCGGTGTCCGGCACGGGCACGACGATGCAATTGTCGTCGATCTTCTCGGTCTCCACCTCGGCCAGGCGCTGACCGGCGCGGGCGCGGGACAGGTACACGCTGCATCCATCGGCCACGCTTGCCACGCTGGAGAAGTACACCCACTCGAAGAAGCAGTGCGCCGGCGTGCGCTCGGGGGCGAACCGCTCGAACCGCAGCTTGCCATCCTCGACGATCGCCATCTGGCCGGGGGCCAGGCTGCGGATGTCCGTGAAGCCCATGTTGCTCAGGGCGACCGACTCGCTTGCGGCCGCAAAGAGCCGGCCCTGGACGGCCCAGCTTAGCGGGCGGAAGCCAACCGGGTCGCGAGCGACGAACATCCGCCCCATGGCGTCGAGATATACGACGTTATACGCCCCGTCGAAGTCCCGCGCCATCGACGCCATCACGCGGC
>CAZSBS010000183.1:0-9827 GCA_964605095.1 uncultured Planctomycetaceae bacterium
TGCTGCTTGTCCTGACGGCCTGGCTGCTGCCGGGACCGGCCAACCATCCGCGGTTCCGCGTGCCGGTCGAGCCGATCCTCTCCGCCGCGGCGGCGATAGGCTGGCTCGGCCTGCTCCAGTGGCGACGTCGGCGACGCGACGCGGGAGAAACATAAAGAGATTCATCGCAGAGCACTTGGCGCGGGTTTTGCCCGCAACCCAAAAGAAGAAGATATCGACCTGCCGGCAGGCATTGGCATGGTAATCGGCGTGTAAAATGGGCCCACCTTGGGGGGATAATCGGCACGTAATCTGGACCCACCCCAGCAGCCTCCAGGCTGATCGGATACCGTCATGGGCAGGAAGCCCAAGACGGCTCGATGGCCAAGCCGTATCCCTCGCACCTCCTGAGCCGCCCCTGCAAGATCGGATGTAACCTCTGTTACGCCTTTCCCGCCGACGGGCACAACTGAGCGATATGGCAGTGCGGGCAGTCGGGCTTACGCGCCTTGCACACGGCCCGACCGTGGAACAGCAGCCAGTGCGAGAACATCCCCCAGTGCTCGCGCGGGATGACCTTCATCAGGTCCTGTTCGATCTTCTCCGGCTGGGGCTTTGCCACGTCCGTAATCCGCAGCCGCATTGAGACGCGGATTACGTGCGTGTCCACGACGATCCCCTCATCGACGCCAAACGCGTTACCCAGCACGACGTTGGCGGTCTTGCGGGCAACGCCGGGCAGCGTCAGAAGCTCATCCATCGTCCGCGGCACCTGGCCGCCAAAATCGTCGATGATTCTCGCGGCTGCGCCGATGATGCTCTTAGCCTTATTGCGGAAGAAGCCCGTCGAGCGAATCTCCTGCTGGAGCCGCTCGGGATCGGCCTTGGCGTAGTCGGCCGCGGACTTGTACTTGCGGAACAGGTCCTTCGTGACGATGTTGACCCGGTCGTCGGTGCATTGGGCGGCCAGGATTGTCCCCACCAGCAACTCGAGCGGGCTGCGGAAGTCCAGCCGGCACTTGGCGTCGGGGTAGGTCCGGTGGAGTATTTCGGTGATCTTCGCGACGCGCTGCTTCCGCGCGGCGGCCGATTCGGCGGGCATTGTGCGGCTCCTTTTGGGCAATGCTCAGTCGTTCTTCTGCTCGACGGCTGGTTTCCCGGCCGGCATCTCCGCGGGCTGGGTCTCGACCGAGCCGGCCGGCTTGTAGGATTGCAACTGCTCGACGGTCTTCCACGCAACGGCCTGGAGCGGTTTGGCCTGGGCGGCTGTGAGATTCGCCGGATTCCGCCGCATTATGACGTTGTCTCGCACCTTCGTGTCGATCACGAGCCGGCCCGGCAGGCCGGTCGGGTCGCGCCGAAGCAGCGTCGCGTAGAACACGCACGCCGTCAGGTACGTTCCCTGGACATTGGGATGGCTGCCGTCGGCGGCGTGCAGGACGAGCTTGGGATCGGCGTTCAGCGCGTTTTGCCATGCTATGCCCGCCGGAGCAACCAGGGCCTTGGCGTCAGTGCCCGCCTTCATGTACGTGGCGGTCAGGGCCTCCTGCATCTCGGGCTTGTCCTTGCGGGCCCAGGTCAGATAGAACACCGGCTGCGAATTCGCCTGGCGGACGGCCTCGGCAAGCAGGGCCGCATACTTGAGCGTCCCGGCCGGGTTGAAAGCAGGCATCTGGCTTTGCTCCTGGATGACCACGTAGTCCCAGGGTCCGTCGGCAATGGCCTTGCGGGCCTCTTCGCCCTTCCAGTGCTTCTCCAGCGTGCAGCCGCCGGGAGTGACAGACCGCGTCTCGAGCTTGATCCCCTTGGTCGCCATCATCCCGATCAGCATGCCGGGCAGGTCGTTGACGCTTGTGTAGCTGTTGCCGATGAACAGTATCCGCATGTTCTTGGCATATTGCGGCTCGGCGGCGCCGGCGGCGCTGGCGGCGGCGAGAGACAAGAGGATCGTCGCGGCAAGAACCGCGCATCCCAGAACTGCCGCGCCCAATCCCGGGCGCAGTGCGATGACCCATCTGTCCATATGCGTTCTCCGCGGATCATTCCCGTCGGCCGGCGCGCTGACGGCCGCGGCGGGTAGCCTCTGGCGCGGAGCCGATGCCGATCACCGAGCGAAGCAACTCGTGAAACCGCTGACGATCCTTTGATCCGTTCCTGAGGACTTCGTCCAGATTGAAGAAATGGCTTGTTGTTGGAGACTCGGTCTTGGCGGCCTGCAGAAGGACTCCTGCCCTGACCAGTGTCCAGAATTCGAAGAAGCCTTGAGCTCTGGCCTTCTGGTGGCTCTTCTCGGCTTCACCCAGTCGATTGTGAACGTTGGACACATCCCTTCCTCCCTTAATCTCTATTGAAACGAGAGGTCGCACGCCCGTCGCGAGTTTTTCCGTGATGCAGATGTCCGGGTCGCTAGCAAATTCAATCAGCACCATGCGTCCGGCATCATTGCGGACTATCAGGGTTCGCCGGGTTTCCTCGGCAATGCTGCGGGAAACAAGGGCGCGCAGAACATCAAAGACCTCTTTGGTCGCTTCCTGTCCGATACGCGTGTTCTCACTACCGCGAAGCTGCGGGCCGAGAGTCAGTATTTGCAGTTCCTTTACAACATCCAGCGAAAGCGCATCCAGTGCCTCCACAAGTCTTTCGCCCGCCCCGCCCAGGCAGCGGCAGAGCTCTGGAAGTTCGGGGGCCAGGGATTGGGGCAGAATGCCCTTGTCTTCCAGTTTCCTGAAACGCCCGAACGGCCCACGGTTGTACAGTTCCTTTTGGGAAAAACCGTATAGCAGCCTGTAGTACCCGAGGAGAAACGGGTTTTGCCTCAGGATGCACGGGACGGGAAACAGCACTTCGCCGCGCACCCCAAAGGAGGCGACGCGGCGAAGCGTCTTTGCCGACACGCAGACCTCAAGTTCCTTGTTGACCTCCCCAAGGTCGATGGCATCAAGTGTCCTGGCCAAGGCACTGTGCATGCAAGTCTCGCGAATTGTCTGGAGCCTGTAGTAGAATGATACCTGTAACCTTGGATCGAGTTGCGGGAGATTCATTGACTGTCTGCGCTCCATAGAAGACCCGTCCGCCCCACCCTTCTCGCCGCCATTTTCGCGTACTCCGGCTTGAGTTCTATGCCGACGAATCTGCGAAGCATAGCCCTGCACACAAGGCCCACCGTTCCTGATCCTAAGAAGGGGTCCAGGACAAGTTCGTCTTGGCGCGTGCTGGCGGCAATGCAGGGCTCTATGAGAGCCGGCGGGAATGTGGCAAAGTGTGCCTCGGGAAAAGCTTCGGTATTCACCATCCAGACACTGCGCCGGTTTCGCTTCTTCCCGTTTCCGTTGCACGATTCCATCACAGCCGTCGCGTCGTAGTAGTATTTTGCAGATTTCGAGAACAGGAACAGGTACTCGTGGGACCTTGTCGGACGGTCTTTGACGGACTCAGGCTGGCAGTTGGGTTTGTACCATATGTTATCGGCGCGGAGATACCATCCGTCGCTCTGCAAGGCGAAGGCAACTCGCCAGGGAACACCAATCAGATCCTTGGGTTTCAGCCCACAGGGCGTTGGGGGACGGTAGTCCATTGCCCTGGCTGGGTTTTTCCGATCGCTATCCCGCCATTTTCTTCCGCCGCTGGTGTACGAATCGCCCAGGTTCAGCCAAAGCGTACCCTCAGATCGGAGGGTGCGACGGACTTCTCGAAACACGCGGACAAGCTTCTCGATGTACTCATCCAGGCTTGACTCCGCCCCTATCTGCCCCTGGTCCCCATAATCGCGAAGCCCCCAATAGGGCGGGCTCGTCACGCAAGAAGCAAACGTATCATCCGGAACCATGGCCAGGACCGTCAACGCATCCCCCACGACGATGGCGTCCCTTCGCCGCCCGGCCAGCGCTGGCCCAAGCTCCTGAATGTCTTCGGGTCTTCGCAACGTGTTTCCTCATCCGTCCAATGACTCGAGCGTCACGCTCGCCACCTGGCCGATCTTACGGAAGGTGTATTTGTGATGCAAGTCACATAGTCGCACTCGAGCGGCTGACTGGCGATCCGGACCTCACGACCTTCGCCCATCACGGACCGACTCAGCTTTTCTTCGCCAGGTACTCGTCGATGGCCTTGGCGGCGTCTCGGCCGGAGCGGATGGCGTTTACCACCAGGCTGGCGCCGTGGGCGAAGTCGCCGGCGGCAAAGACGCCTTCGGCGCCGGTGGCTGGGCCGGTCAGGGGGATTCGGCCCTTGTCGTCGGGAGTCAGGCCGAGCTGCTCGGCGAGAGCGGGGTCGACCTCCGCATTGAAGCCCAGCGCCAGCAGCGCCACCTCGACAGGCAGGTGGAAGTCGCTGTCGGGTTTCTCTCTCATCATCCGGCCGGTGGGCGACTCGTACCACTGCACCTGCACGCCGGAAAGGGCCGTGATGTGTCCGCTGCTGGCGGTGAACTGCTTGGTGGCGACGGACCATCGGCGGTCGACGCCATTTCGACTGTGCTCGCGAGGCGCTGCGAAACGTACCGCTCCAGGCTCCGGGGCCGGGAGAATTTCGAGCTGGTGGACCTGCCTGGCCCCCTGCATCAAGGCCAGCTCGACGCAGTCATTGCCGGTCTCCCCGCCGCCGATGACAACGACGACCTTGTCCTTGACGTTGATGTACTGGCCAATCTGCTCGTGCCGCCCGGCGGCGGCGAGGTTCTGCTGGCGGAGGAAATCCATCGCGAAATGCACACCCTTGTGCGACCGCCCGGGCACGTCCAGGTCGCGCGGGCGGGCGGCGCCGGTCGCCAGCAGGACCGCGTCGAAATCCTGCCGCAGTTTCCCGGCCGGTACGTCGGACCCGACACACGCGGCGGTGCGGAACACCACGGACTCGGCCCGCAGTTGCTCGACACGGCGGTCGATCAGCCTCTTGTCCAGCCTGAACTGCGGTATGCCGTATCTCAGCAGCCCGCCGATCTCTTGCTCGCGCTCGAAGACGGTCACCTCGTGGCCGGTGCGGGCGAGTTGCTGCGCCGCGGCCAGGGCGGCCGGGCCGGAGCCGATGATCGCGACCTTCCTGCCGGTCTTTTTCGCTGCCGGCCTCGGCGCGATCCAGCCTTCGGCAAAGCCCTTTTCGACGATCTCCAGCTCGATGCCCCGCACCTGTACGGGATACGCGCTGGCAGCCTGTTTGCACTGGCCCTGGCAGGGGGCCGGGCAGATCAGGCCCGTGAACTCGGGGAAGTTGTTGGTCTGGTGGAGCTCTTCGACGGCCTCTTGCCAGCGCTGCTGGTCCGACAGGCGGATCCACTGGGGGATGTGACTTTCCAGCGGGCAGCCCATTTCCTGGCATCGCGGGTTGAGGCAGTCCATGCAGGCCGTGCCGGACACGGCTGCAAGGCCCTGGAGGTACTCGGCGTGCGTCTTGGGCGCGAAGGCATCCACCTTGGCCTCGTAGCGAGCCAGGAAGTCCTTCTCGGCCTTGTGCCATCCGGGCAGTGCGCGGAGGTATCGCATCCGCTTGAGCACGCGGAGCATCCAGTGCGGCACGCTCAGCGAGTACGCCACCCGCCACGAGCCGAGCCTGATGGCTGAGTGAATGTAATGCCTGTACGTCACGCGGTCGCCGTTGGCGCGGTTGATGTTGTACTTCTTGCGGTCGCGGGAGTGCTTTTCCGGGCTGGTCGCCAGTTCGGCAATGAAAGGCCCGTCCTTTATGAGCATGGCCTTGGCGAGGTTATGCACGACGGCCCGGGTGGCGGCGAAGTTGTCCTCGGCACAGTCGTGCGTGAGAACCTTCTCCACGCGGCCGAGGTAGCGGTTGGCGTATTTCATGCCGCCGAATCGCATGGCGTCGTAGGCGCGGACGACCACATCTCGGCGGAGCGTTTCATCGAGCTTGTCGGCCTGGCTGAGCAGCCCAGCCACCGCGGCGCGAAGCTCGTCGGCCAGCTTTCGGCCGGCAGCGCCGGCATGGCGGCGGATGGTGTCGCGGCACTTTTCCTCCAGCGTCTCCCGCCAGAGCGTCCGCCGCGGCGGGCCCTGGAAGAGGTCGGCCGCCACAACCAGTTTGCGGCCCATGTCGAACGCCAGAAGGTTCTTGCGGAAATCGCTCTTGATGGTGTCCTTGATGGCCCAGGCGATCGAGTGCATGGAGACCGGGATCTGCCCGCTCTGAAAGGCGAAGCCGATCATCATTATGTTCGCGAAAATCTTGCTGCCAAGGTAGACCTCGCAGATCCGCGAGATGTTCCGCGCCAGGTAGGCCTCCGTGCGCGTGTTTGCGCGGATGACCTTTTCCAGCTCCGCCACGTCGTAGTCTTCCTGGCCCATTATGCCGCGAATGGTCTGCACCTTGTCGGTGTTGACCACCGCGGCCGTGCGCTGCCGGCTGGCAATCCGCGTGCGGCCCTTTGGGTCCATGGCGCGGGCGGCTTCCAGCGCGTCGATGCCCAGCAGCAGGTCCGCCTTGCCGTAAGGTATTATCGCCGTGATCGGCTGGTTGGAGATGTTGTAGACGACCTGGCTGATGACCCCGCCGTTGCGAATGGCCAGGCCCTTCTTGTCCAGGAAGATGACCCGGTAGCCTTCCTTGTGCCCAGCCCGGACGAGCACCTGCGTGGCCACGCCCGCGCCCATGCCTCCCACGCCGGTGAGGCAGCATCGCCACAGTTTCCCAGCCTGCTTTCTGGCGGGCTCGGGGATGTTGCCCAGGTCCAACTCGGGGATGCGGCTCTTGGGCGGGCGCTTGCGGCGGATGGTGATCCGCTCGAAGCTGCTGCACGCCCCGACCCTCATGCATGCGCCGTCGTTGACGCAGTTGGACAGCGACGTGTCCATCTTCGCGCCGTAGTCGGTCTCGACGTGCTTGAGCCCCGGGCAGCCCGTCCGCTCGGCGCAGGCCAGGCAGAACCGGCATATCTCCTGGTTGATGCCCATTTTATGGCTGACCGGCAGGAATCCCTGCGCGCGGATGAGCTTGCGCTCCTCCCGACGGCGCCGCCGCGTCCGGGTGATGCCGCATTCCTTGTCGGCGATGACCACCTTCACGCCGTCGGCAAGAAACGTCTGCTCCAGCAACTGGCGGTACTGGCTGCGCTTTTCGGGGTCCACCCGGACGACCGGAACCTGCCGGCTGTCCGGGGCCATGCCGCGGACGATCTCCTCGATGTCCTGCTTGGGCGTGCGGTTGCCCATGATGTCGTAGTCCACCCCCGGCGTGGGCTGATGCCCCGTCATGGCGGTCGTGGAGTTGTCCAGGATGATGAACGTGATGTCCTGGCCGATCTTTATCGCGTGGCTGATGGCGATCTGGCCGGAATGGAAAAACGTCGAGTCGCCCATGAAGACGACTTCCTTGTTCCGGATGAACGGGTCGATGCCGCTGCCCGTCCCGGCGCCAAGGCCCATGCCGGAATAATCGTGCATGAGCTGCGTCGTCGGCGGGAACATCAGCATCGTGTAGCAGCCCGTGTCGCCGTGGAACAGCAGGTCCACCGGCCCGCGGCCGTGGGCCTTGCCCATGTAGGCTGGGTCCATGAACCACTTCTTGATCTCCAGGCACACGCTGGCGCTGTCGCGGTGCGGGCAGCCGGGGCAGAACGTCGGCACACGCGGCGGGGCGCTCGAAAGCTCGCCCTGGGCCGTCGAGTCGATCGTCTCCAACTCGCGGTCCAGGGCCTCGTACTCGGCCGGAACCGTTACCCGCTCACCCGGCGCGTGTACTTCCTTCAGCAGCGAGGCAAGCTGGGCGATCAGAATCGACGGGTGCAGCCCCCGCGTGTACGGCAGGCCGGGCAGGCCGTTGGGGAAACGCTTGCCCCAGACCTCCACACTGGCTGCCTCGGCCCGGCCATCCTGGCGGTCGCGGGCGACGAGCTCGTGGATCTGCTCTTCCATGAAGCTCCGCCGCTCCTCGACGACCACGATCCGCTCGCACTGCCCGGCCAATTCGCGGATCAGCACCGGGTCCACCGGATAGCTCATGCCGAGCTTGAGGATCGGGTATCGCCCGAGCTGGCCCATCTCGTGAAGGGCCTGGACGAGGTATCCGTAAGCCAGGCCGCTGGTGACGAAGCCCACCGGACGGCGCGCGGAGGCGGGGTGCTCCATGCGGTTTAGCCCCAACTCGCGGGCAACCGCCATCGCCTTCTCGAACCGCCGCGTGTAGCTTTCCTCCTGCCACCAGGTCTTGGGCGGCAGCAGGACGCGCTTGTTCAGGTCGATTGACCGGGTAGCCAAGTCGATCTTGTTGCGGGTGCTGATGTCCGGGTACTGGTTGGGCCGGCACATTACGGTCCCACCGCCGTCAGCCAGGTTGGTCGTCAGCACGATGCCCGCGATAAGCTCGCTGCGCCGCGAGAGCTTGAAGGACAGGTCTACGTAGTCCTTGACCTCCTGTATGTCGGACGGCTCGATGACGGGAATGTACAAGTGCCGGGATATGAAGCGGCTGTCGGCGGGAACCTGCGTCGAGTCGCTCCAGGGGTCGTCGCCGTAGACGACGATCGCCCCGCCGCCGGGGTTGGCCCCCGCCAGGCTCGCCAGGGCCAGCGCGTCGGCCGCCACGTGGACTCCGACGCTCTTGAAGACGATCATGGCGCGCAGGGGCATGGTCTGCGTGCCGTTGAGAGCTGCCGCGGCCAGGGCCTCGTTATTGTTGATAACGGCCCGGATGCCTTTTTCATTCAGCAGGTCTTTTATTACGGCAAACGCGTCGAAAAAGCCCGCCACCGGGCTGCCCGGATACCCGCCAAGGTAGTTTACGCCACCTTCGGCCTCCAGGGCGCCCTTAAGCAGAGCCTCGTTTCCGGTGAAGATCTGCGGACCTTCGCCGGTCAGAAATCGCGGCTCGACATTCATAGCTCGTCATTGTAAGAGCATCCCGCCCCCGGCAAAAGGCTTTTCCGGCTCGTAGTGACGCCGTGAGACATTATGCTTCTTGGCAACAGCTACCGCGCGAGATTCATTCAGGATGCGTATCAGACTTCAGCGCGGGCATCTCGCCCGGGGCTACCCGACCACATAAACCCTGTCCCCAATCAGATCACCGCGCGGTTCTCATCCTCGTGGGCGTCGTGCTCGGCCTGGGTGCGGTCCTCGTCCTGGCGCTTGTGGTTGATGCCCAGTTTGGCGGCGTAGAGGCGGTAGATGTCTTTGGGGGCCAGGCCGAGAAGCTGGCAGATGCTCACCCAGAAGAACAACATGTCCGTTGCCTCGACGCGGGCGTTCTGGATGTCCCGCAGTTCGTACTGCCGGCCCTCGCGGGCCTCGCGGTACCAGTGTTTCCAGCTAAGGCAGTCCTGGAGTTCGTGGCATTCGCCGGCCAGGGCGTCGAGATAGTTCTTGAGCGCCCTGCCGACCTGGCATCGCAGGTCGCCGGTTTCCGGCAGCTCGCCTGCCGCCTCGGCGTTGGAAAGGGCCTGGCCGAGTGCGGCGGTGTCAAAACCGGCCCGCTGGTTCAGTGCCGCCTGGAGCGGCCAGATGTCTTCAAGAGAGTTCAGTTGCTGCTGTGTCATAGGTAGCCTCCATGGGGCCCGTGGTGGCGCGGTTGGCTGGGCGTCGGCAGAGGGATTGTACGCGGCGGCGGCGGCGGGAGCAAGGCTTCAGCGACCGGCTCTCTGGCGGCACCGGCTGGCCCCCGTTGGCAGGGCAATCGCATCTTAATGTCCCATCGACGAGGTCTGCTGCTTCGTGGCGAAATCCGAAGCACGAATCCCAAAATGCTAAACAAACCCGAAATACGAATGGCCCAATGCTCCAAACGTCGTCGCCAAAAGACCCGCGATAGCGACGCAGCGTAGCTGTAGGCCTGTTTGGAACATTTCTGTTTTGGGATCTCATCCACAAATCGTGGTGAACAAGACGCCGGTTCTGCTGGATAAACGT
>CAZSBS010000184.1:0-9737 GCA_964605095.1 uncultured Planctomycetaceae bacterium
AGGGCGGACCGAAACCTTCATCGAGGTCCACCTGGACCTCCTGCCGGCCGACAAGGCAGCCTACCTGTGGCTGCTGTTTTCCGGTGAAGCCCTGGCCAAGGGCGGTGCGTTCGCCGAGATACTCAGCACGTCGGCCGATTACGCCGCCGAGCTCGGCAAGCGCCTGCGGGAACGGGTGTACGACTTCGTCATCCCGCCGCTCGCCGAGGCCGTTGTCACCGCTCGCGCGATGAAGAAGCCCACGGCCGAGGACCTCGCCGTCACCTACGAGATGACCCTGACGGTCCTCTTCCGGCTGCTGTTCATCGCCTACGCCGAGGACAAGGAGCTTCTGCCGTACCGCACCAACGACCTGTACCGACGCCGGTCGCTCAAGCAGAAGGCCCGCGACCTGGCGAAGATCAAGCAGGATACCCACGGCAACGTTACGGCCGGGGATGCTGCCTTCGACGACAGCACCTCGCACTGGCAGGACTTCACCGCCCTGTGCCGTGCTGTGAACGAGGGCAAGCCCAGGGAATGGGGCGTGCCGGCCTATAACGGCGGGATGTTCAGCGAAGACTCGCAGGTTTCGCCCGCCGGCGCACTCCTGGCCGAAATCAGCATCCCAAACAAGGTCTTCGGGCCCGTTCTGACGTACCTGCTGGTGGATGCCACGGGCGAGGGAGACGGCTTCGGCCCGGTGGACTTCCGCTCACTCGGCGTCCGCGAGTTCGGCACGATCTACGAGGGCCTGCTGGAAAGCGAGTTGTCCGTCGCAGAGACGAACCTGGTGGTGGATGCAGGCGGTTCCTACTCCCCGGCCGGCGACCGCCCCCCGGCCGTCCGCAAGGGCCGCGTCTACCTGCACAACGCCAGCGGCGCCCGCAAATCCACCGGAAGCTACTACACCAAGGACTTCGCCGTCGAGCACCTGCTGGACCACTCGCTGGAGCCCGCCCTGGACGACCACCTGGCCCGCCTGGACAAGATGGAGGACCGCAAGGCCGGCGAGGCGTTCTTCGACTTCCGCGTGGCCGACATCGCCATGGGAAGCGGGCACTTTCTCGTCTCGGCCGTGGACCGGATCGAGCGGAAGCTGTCCAGCTACCTCACGCGCCGGCAGCTTCCCGATGTGGTCAACGAGCTTGCCCGGCTCAAAGCTTCGGCTTGCGAAGCTACCGGCATGCCCGCAGATCTGGCCGAGATTGACGACACCAAGCTTCTCCGCCGCCAGATTGCCCGCCGGTGCATCTACGGCGTGGACCTCAACCCCGTGGCCGTCCAGCTTGCCCGCCTGAGCCTGTGGATTCACACCTTCGTGCCCGGCCTGCCCCTGTCCTTCCTGGACCACAGCATCGTCTGCGGCAACTCGCTAGTCGGCATCGCAACCTTTGCCGAGGTGGCCGATCTGCTGGACCTGAGCGGTGGCGGCCTTTTCGCCGGAGCGGCCCAAACCTTAATCGGCAGCGCGGAGGCGGCTGTTCTGAAGCTGGCGAAACTATCCGATGCCAATGCCGCGGAGATCAAGAAGGCCAGGGCGGCCTTCGAGGAAGAGAAGAAGGCCGTAGCGCCCACCGCCCGCATGTTCGACATCTTGACGGCCTCTCGCCTGCCCGAGGCTGAGATCGACGTTACCGCCGAGGATTTTGCCCCGAACAGCAGCCTCTTTACGGAAGCTCTCCACGCCCGCGCACTGAAGGCCCTGGCCGACATTCCGCCGTTCCACTTTCCCGTTGCCTTCCCCGAAGTCTTCCTCCGCGACCGAGCCGGTTTCGACGTGATCGTCGGAAATCCCCCTTGGGAGAAGGCCCGCGTCGAGGAACTGGAGTTCTGGGCACGTTGGATGCCCGGCCTGCGAGGAATGCGCACTGGAGATCGCAACCGCGAGATGGCGCGTATCATCCGCGAGCGACCCGACCTATGCACGATGCTTGAGCGTGAGCAGGCATCATCCCAGTTGCTGCGTGATGCGCTTCGCGACTTGCCGGGCATGAATACCGGTCACCCGGACCTGTTTCGCGCATTCACGTGGCGGTTCATCCAACTCATTTGCCCCTCCGACGGGCGTATCGGCGTCGTTCTGCCGGGTGACGCCTTCAAGGTTAAGGGTGCTTCGGAGCTTCGGCTCGCCCTCGCGAATGCGCTTAGCAGCCTCGACCTCCAGATGCTTACAAACAAGGGTGAATGGGTCTTCGACGACGTGCACCAGCAGAAACTGGTCGCCCTCTGCTGCGGAATGGCATCGCAGGGAAGAAACGAATGCACCTACATCTTCCGGCCGGAGTTTCACAGTCTCCCGTCCTGGGTATCGCGGGAGCCGTCTGAATCAGTTGCCGTTGCCACGACATGGCTTCGGAATTACTCGCCTAGCCTGGTCGTCCCGATCCTTCCTCTGGCAACCTCCAAGGAGATCATCGACATATTCATGGCTTCGCCATGCCTGCGCGAACACGACTCCCTAAGCACGATGCGGGTCTACGCAGACTTTGAGACTAACAGGGATAGCAAGCGATGGCACCCCAAGTGTCAGACTGACGATTGGCCTGTCTTCAAGGGAGAGAGTTTCGACATCTGGAACCCCGATCGACAGCTTTACTACGGCTGGACTCACGGGAAGACGATTTCCCAGGCAGCTTATGATCGAAGGCTGCGGTGCAACAGTGCGAGCCCCTATTTCCACACGCCCCTACCTTGGCGAAACAATCCGGAGACGCATCCATGCCTTCGACCACGGATCGGGTTCCGAAACGTGACAAACAGGGGCAATAAGCGGACTCTCGTGGCTGCACTGATTCCGGGAAAAGTTGTCACAACGGAGACCGCCCCCTGGGTGCTCTGGCTTGACCCGGCGCATGACGTGCGGGCAGATGCCTTTCTCCTCGGCGTGATGTCCAGCATACCTGCCGACTGGTGGTCGCGCCGGTTCGTCGAAGGTCACTACGACCAGGAAGCATTCAACTGCCTTCGCGTTCCGAAGTTCGATCTGAAGAACAAGCGGGTTTTGCGGGTGGTCGAGTTGGCCGGCCGGATGGCGTGCCCGGACGACCGTTTCGCCGAGTGGGCGGCGGCCGTCGGCGTCGAGTGCGGCCCGATCCCGGAGCCGGAGAAGGAAGCGATGATCTTCGAGCTTGACGCCGTGGTCGCCCACCTCTACGGCCTGACGGAAGCCCACGTCCGGCACATCTTCGAGACCTTTCACGAGGGCTGGGACTGTCAGGGCCGTCTGGACGCGGTGCTGGCCTCTTATCGCCGGTGGTCGAGGACGTAGGTCGCGCCAGCCAGCCCGCTGGCCAAGAGGAGAGAAGCAGTGAATAACGATAATATACTTGAGCACGAAGATGCCGCGAGAATGCCGCCGGTCTCGGAAGCTCGGAAGTTGGTCCTACAGGTACACCTGAATGAATACCAAGCTTTGATGGCCCGCAACACGTCGTCAATGCACTGGCAGTGGCTGCTTATCCCGGCGGCTGTAGTGTTCCTGAGCTTAACGGCGAACGTCTGGGACCGAATCGACCATCGGTTGTTGGTGTGGGGTGCCACAATGGCAATACAAACAGCAATCGTACTGGCAAACAAGTTGGGCTGGGACCAATACAACAACATCGTTTATATTGAGACTGACTTACGCCTTCGGATTCAGGAGATACTGGGCAGGGGTCTGCAAGGCTCACGGGGTGTATCCTTCTGGGGATACGAGTTATATCTGATGCACCAGAGGGGGGACCATCCGTTATGGTGGGAGTGTACAAGTGCATCATTAGCACCAATCCTGATAGTCTTGGCGGTTGTCACGAGTTATCCGTTTACGCCCTGGGACTGGTGCGGACTCGTCTTGAACCTTCTGCTTCTGGCTTTCTTGGTGTACAAGACATTAAGCATGGTGAAACTCCGATGGAAATGGTGCGAGAGCTTGAGAGAACATGTTACCCATGTAACTCGCAATGTTGGGGTCCCAGAAGTTGACAAGCGCCGTAATAACGAGGAGACAAACATGAGGCACACATGCTTGTGGCGAATGTTGTTTGGGTTGGCAAGCGTAGGTCTGATGGGGCTCTTGATCGGTGCGGTGTTCCTGTGTAGGTCTCTCCCCCAACTGGCAGGAAACGAGTGGCTGCGATGGGTCGCCGGGATGGTGGGCCTTTCGGTCATACTTGGAATACCCGTCTCATTCCTATGGAAAGGACTGGCTCGCAAGGCTCTATCTCTGGAGACGGGCGCGATAGTGAGTACCGATGACCAGACAGGTTGGTTTACTGGGTTGATCGAAAGGCTGTTCTTCACCTTGGCTATCGGCGCGAACCTATCGGGGGCGGTGACTGGCATGATCCTCTGGACCACAGTGAAACACTACGTGTTTTGGGGCGGGGCGAGAGACCCCAAGGAGGACCGTGAAAGGTGGCCCGGGTCCGCGTTGGGTAGTCTTGGATCGATGGCTATTGCCATAGCTGGCGGCCTTGTCTGCCGCGGGTCGGTGCAATGATGCCCTGGGTAGCCAATCAAGGGCGTTTGGACGCGGCGATGCGCAGCTTCCAGCAACGGGCGGGGGGAGCGACAAGCGCCGACCCGCTAGTTTGATGGGAAGGGACTGCCAATGAGCACTACACTACTATCGCGGGCGCACGAGGATATGCTGATCGAGTTGTACGGGCAGATCGCCCAGACGCTCGACGATCTGCCCTACACCGAGGAGTTCGAGCAGCTTTACGCTAAGTTCGTCGAGCGTAGCGGGCGGGATCTGAGCCGCCACGATCTCTGGCGCGCATTGTCGAACCTGCGAAAGGCGCGAAGACTCCCTCGCAAGAAGAGGTAGCCAGTATGGACTTAACCACTGACAGCGAAATCCTCGCCGCGCTGAAACAAGCATGCAGTGAGTTCAACTACTCGCCGGGAGCCTTCATATCGTTCGCGCGAGCCGCGGCCGAATGGAGCAAGATGGCCGCGATTCCGAACTTCGGCCCGTATCCTAGGCGCATTGACGAAGCCGAGATCACTCAGGAAATCCTGGGAGCCTGGCCGGACTGGGTTCAAGATATGGTCCCTGCCGGTTCAAAGTGGGAGAGGCTGCATTGGCCTGACGGCTCGATTAGCATCCGTTTGCTCAATCAGCAGTCATTGGTGTTGGGAGCATTTCTCGTCCGGGGAAAGAATGAAACCTGAATTCGTTGACAATCGAAGCGGCAACACGCTGGTTGCCGCCCTGCGTGGGCACCTGGACTGGCTGGGGCAGACCTACGCCCATTCCGTGGAGCTTGCCATTGCCACGGGGTACTTCAATCCCGATGGCTTTGCCATGATCGCCAACCAGTTGGAACGGCTGCCGAAGGTGCGGCTGATGCTGGGGGCTGAGCCGACCCCGCCGCCCGTCCGTCCGGTCCGCAAACCGGGCGAGCCGCGCGGGGAGCGGTTCGAGGCTAAGCTGGTGCATGAGGCCATCCGGCTGAACTTCGATGGCCTGGTCAAGGATCGCAACCACCTGTCCTTCGACCCGCAAACCGACGGGGCGCTGAAGAAGCTGCTCGACTTCCTGGCATCGGGCAAGATCGAGGTCCGCCGTTACGAGAAGGCATTCCTGCACGGCAAGGCGTACATCTTCTCGGATGAAGAAGGCGTCATTGCCGGCAGCAGCAACTTTACCGCGGCTGGGCTGACCAGCAACATGGAGCTCAACCTTGGCCGGTACGACCCGACGCCGGTTCGGCAGGTCAAGCAGTGGTTTGACGAGCTCTGGAACGAGGCCGAACCGTTCGACCTGGCGGCCATCTACGCCGCTCGGTTCCAGGAATTCGACCCGTACCTGATCTACCTGCGCGTGCTATGGGAGCTTTACGGGCACGAGTTGGAGGACGAAAAGGGCCGGGACACGCGGATTCGGCTTACGACCTTCCAGACCGACGGGGTATGGCGGACGCGGCACATACTGGACGACCACAACGGCGTCATCGTGGCCGACGGCGTGGGCCTGGGCAAGACGTTCATAGCGGGCGAGATCATGCGCGAGGCCGTCGAGGATCGGCGGCAGCGGGTGCTGCTGGTAGCGCCGGCCACGCTCCGCGACGGCATGTGGGAGCGATTCACGCACAGGGAACAGTTGCACCTGGAAGTAGTTTCCTACGAGCAACTGCTCAACGATACCCAATTGGGCGGGAGTCAATCCTACCTGAAAAGCGGTTTGAACGATTACTCGATGGTCGTCGTGGACGAGGCCCAGGCTTTCCGCAACCCGGAGGCAAACCGCACGGCGGCTCTGCGGCGGTTGCTGCTGGGCAAGCCGCCCAAGAAGCTCGTGCTGCTGACGGCCACACCCGTCAACAACTCGCTGTGGGATTTGTACTACCTGCTGACGCTTTTCGTGGGGCATGACGCGGCCTTTTCGGACCGCGGCATACGGTCGTTGAAAGACCGCTTCAAAGAGGCTGCCGACGAAGACCCTTACGATCTCCGGCCGGATGTGCTGTTCGATGTCCTGGACTCGGTAACGGTGCGCCGGACGCGGCATTTCGTGAAGAAGTATTACCCGCACGACCGGATCATCGGGCCGGGCGGCATCGAGATGGCCGTGACCTTCCCGGACCCGCACGTCAAGAAGATCGACTACGACCTCGACGACGTGCTGCCGGGCTTCTTCGACGAGTTTGCCGAGGCGATGGCGCCGGAGGACGAAGAGCAACCGCCCTTGCTGACGATGGCACGGTACTGCCCATCGGCCTATGGGCCTGGCGAGGTGGACGCCTCGCAGTTGGCCTTGGTGGGCCTGGTGCGGTCGGGCCTGCTCAAACGGTTCGAGTCGTCGGTACATGCCTTCGCACTGACGGCCGGGAAGATGGCCGACAGCCACGACCTATTCTTACGGGCGTTGGATCGGGGTTACATCCTTCGCACGAAGGACATGGAGGAATGGGCCAACATCGATTCCGACGAGGAATGGGACTTGTTGTTGCAGGGAACGGAGCAGGAACCCGCCGTCGGCTACGAGGTCGCGGCATTACGGCAGGCGGTCGAAAAAGACCGGGGCATCCTTCGCGGCTTTGCCAGGAAAGCGGCCAAGGTCACAAAGGAGAAGTGTCCGAAACTGGCCGAACTCAAGCGGGCGCTGCACGAAATCCTGAAGAAGGCCCACGAGGACGGAACTGACGAAGAGGGCATCCGTGAGAAGCGGAAGGTGGTCATCTTCTCGTACTTCGCCGACACGGCCGACTGGATCGAAGACTATGTGCGGCAGGCGGTGGAATCCGACAAGCGGCTCGCGGAGTATCGCGGCCGGATCGTGTCGGTGGCGGGCCAGGGGAGCCGCGGCGGGGTGTCGCGCGAGGATGCAGTCTTCGGCTTTGTGCCGCTGTCCAGCGAAGCCCCGCCCGGCCGAGATGAGAACAGATACGACATTCTGATTACGACCGACGTGCTGGCCGAGGGCGTCAACCTCCAACAGTGCCGCAACATCATCAACTACGATCTGCCGTGGAACCCGATGCGGCTGGTGCAGCGGCACGGGCGTATCGACCGGATCGGCAGCCCGCACACGGACGTTTACGTGCTGTGCTTCTTCCCGGACAAGCGGCTGGATGCACTGCTGGACCTGGAAAACCGGATACGCCGGAAGCTCGCTCAGGCCGCCGCGTCCATCGGCGTCGAAAGCGAAGTCATCCCTGGCGGGGCGACGAACGAAGTGGTGTTCACCGAAGCCCGGCAAGAGATCGAGAAACTGCGCCGCGAAGAGGCTGACATCTTCGTCACGGGCGGCGAAGACCCGCACGCCCACTCGGGCGAGGAGTACAGGCAGGAACTCCGCAAGGGCTTACAGACCCGCGAAGCCGCCGTCACGTCGCTGCCGTGGGCGGCCGGGTCGGGCATCGCCGGCGGGCCAGAGCGCGGGCACTTCTTCTGCGCGAAGGTCGGCGACCGGCTGTTCTTGCGATTCGTGCCGGCGGCTGGCGGCGAGGTTGTTCGGACCACCTTGAACTGCCTGCGGACAATTACATGCGCCGAGGACTCGGCCCGGCACATGCCGCCCGATCTTGCCGAAGCGACCCATGACGCCTGGGCCAGGGCCAGGAAGGACATCTTCGACGAATGGACGTTCTCGACGGACCCGGCCAACCTTCAGCCGCGAATCAGGCCGTTCTTCCGGGCGGCGGCGGATCACCTGCGGGCGCATCCGCCGGCGGGCATCCAGCAGGCGGAACTGGACACTATCATCGAGGCGGTCGAGGCGCCTTGGGGCGTGCGGATCGAGCGACCGTTGCGCGAGGTGTTCGACCGGGAATCGCAAGACCCGCTCATGGCATCGGCGGTGCTGGTGGAGAAGGTCCACGAATTGGGCCTGCAACCGTTCGTCCAGCCGCAGCCCCTGCCCGTCATCGACGAAGATGAAATCGCCCTGATCTGCTGGATGGCGGTTGATTCCATCTGAGTTCGGGGGCTTTTCTCGCGCCAATCGCGCACTCTGCGGAAGGCCACACTCTAAATCACGGTGGCGGGTCCAATCGCGGTTTTTGCGCAAGCAGATGACTTTTCACTCACAATAAAAATGCTTACAAAGCCCTAATTTATTCCGGCAAACTCATTTCCAATGAGAACGTGGCACGACATGTACCTGTCCGATAAAGACATAATATGATTATTTGAAGTATGTTACATCACATGGCCTGGATTGTACGATGGCGTGTTATCGGCTAAACCGCTGGCGTGAGAATTTTCGCACGTTGGTGATTTGGGTGTTGACTCTCGCTGGCATAGCGAGTATTCTTCTGTCCAGCGATCATAGAAAGGATCAACAACATGGAAAACGGAACAGAAGACAAATCGGAAAAGATGGCAGTTGAAGAGACGGGCACCCAAAGGTCACCAGAAGGCGACGAGGCTGGCGAGAAGAAGAAGGGCCGGCGTCCCCACGGCAAGAGCTTCATCTACATCAACCTCAAGGACGCGGATGACGCCGTCCGTAAGATCGACCACCTCGCCAAGAAGATGAGCCAGGAAAGCTTTGCGCGGGCCTTGGGGCATGAGCCAAAGAGCAGCAGGTTCAAGCAGAAGGTGAACGCCCTCCAGGATTACAAGCTGGTCGAAGTAGACGGTGACGACGTCAAGTTGACCGAGTTGGCCGTCGAAATGCTCTACGGGGGCAGCGAGCAGGCCCAAGCCCGTGCCAGGGCTCAGGCTTTTCTCGCCTATGAGATGTTCAATCGGACGTTCGTCGAATGCCCGAAGAACCAGGACTACGGGCTATCGTACCTGGTCAACTTCGTGAAGGGGAAACTGAGCATCGTCAATGAGGTCGAAACCTACATCAGAAGGTTCCTTGAATCCGCACACTTTGCGGGGCTGCTTGAGGGTGAGCCGAATGCAGCGGCGACTACCATACGATTGCGGCCGGCGCTCGTCGCACCGAGCAACGGCGAAACCGCATCTCAAGGTCAAGCGAAGTCCGCCGACGACCAGTGGCTGCTTGCCTCGCCAAACGACGAGGCAGGCGTGCTCGAAGGACTTGGCCTTGCTCAGTACGCGGGGCGATGCGAAATCAGTCAGAAATCCTCTGGCGACGTAACGATCAAAATGGCCGACGGTAAGATCACCATCGAAGTGCGCAGACCTGTTCGTGTCGTCATCACCCCCGGCAACATGCTGGAAGAGGTGACGGGAGTAATCAAGGCGATTCAGTCGAAAGGTTTCAAGGCATAACATGAACGCCCGGCCGTAGTTCCAGCTACGGCCGGGCGAGCGTTCGCAACTCCCGGAGCGACGGCGGAACCGCCAACCGG
>CAZSBS010000185.1:0-9643 GCA_964605095.1 uncultured Planctomycetaceae bacterium
AGCAGTGGCGGCGCAGGCGTCGCGGGCAGCGGGAAAGAGGAAGAGATCGAGTCGACCTACATGGTCAGCAGGACCACGGAGGAAAAGACGGACCTGCCGGGCGACATCAAGTCGATCTCTGTGGCGGCGTTCGTGGACCTCTCGGCCCCTGCCAAGCAAGGGGCAGCCGGAGCGGCCCCGACGCAGCTCTCCGTCAAGGACATCGAAGACATGATCCGCAGCGCCGTCGGCCTGCGGCAGCAGGACACGATCAAGGTGGTCAACGTGCCGTTCCAGGCCGCGGCCATAGCACCTGCCGAGGCCGCCGAGCCGGAAGGCTTCTTGAACAAGGACTTCCTGCTCGAGGTGGCCAAGCGGGCATCGCTGGGCATCCTGGTAATAGGCGTGCTGCTGCTGCTTCGGATATTCTCCCGCCCGCGCGTCAAGGCTGACGCGGCGCAAGCCGCTCTTGCCGGCGCCGGCGGGGCGGGCAACCTGCTTCCGGGCGGCGGCACCGGTGGCGAGGTGGACCCCGACCGCCTGCGGGCGCACATAACGCGGGCTCTGCGGGAGAACCCTGACGAGGTCAAGAGGCTCTTCCTTGCCTGGGTTGACAGCGAGAAGGAGAGGACCTGATGGTTGCCGGCGGAGCTAAAAAAGCGGCGCTTCTCCTGATGAGCCTGGATGCTGCCAGCGCGGCTGAACTGCTGCGCAACGCCCCCAAGGCCGTCGTCACTGACATCGCCGTGGAGATGGCGTACATCGAGGCGGCTGGACAGGGCGCCAAGGCTGTGAGCGTCGAGCCGGCCAAGGAGTTCTTCACGCTGCTTCGCGGGCGAAAGGCCGGCGCGTTGGGTTTGGCGCAGCTTCCGGCTTTGCTTGAAAAGGCCGTTGGGCGAGACCAGGCCGGGGAGATTCTGAGGCTGGCTCAGGCGGCTGTGCAGGAGAGGGATCCGTTCCTGCCCATAAGGTCCGCCGCCCTGAGCGACCTGGCCCGGATACTCCAGGGCGAGTCCGGACAGGTTGCCGCGATGGTCCTGGGCGAGCTGACGTCGGCCAAGGCAAGCAAGCTGCTGGGGATGCTCGACGAGCGTGTTCGTTCCGAGGCCGTCCGAGGAATGACCAGCGGCGACGGCGCGTCGCCGGTCGTGAGGGCGCGTGTGGCGTCCCGGCTGGCCCAACGCCTTAACGTCGGCCTGGCTGTTGCCGGCGGCGGCGGCGCCGAGCAGACCCAGAAGCTGCGGAAGGTGGCGATGCTGCTTCGCGGCCTGGACGCCCCCACGCGCGACACGCTGCTCAAGGCGATAGACTCCAACGACGCCGACGCCGGGCGAGCTGTCCGCGATCTGATGGTTATCTGGACCGACGTCGCCTCGGTGGCGGACAGGTCGCTCCAGAACATCCTGCGGCTGGTGGACGCTCGCAACCTGGCCCTGGCGATGCACGAGGTCGAGCCGGCAATCGCGGCCAAGATCAACTCCAACATCTCCGAGCGAGCCAGGGCCATGGTGGACGAGGAGACCTCGCTCATGTCCAGCCCGAAGCAGGAAGACGTGGAAAAGGCCCGCCAGGAGGTGCTCAAGGCGATGCGTGAACTCAACGCCACCGGGCAACTGGAATTCGAGGAGCAGGCGTAGGATGATCGACGCGACGGTCCAACTCGGCCTGCCGATTGCCTCCGTGAGGTTCGTCGAGCCCGCACGCGGGTCAACTGCCTGGCAGGCCCCAGACGCCGCCGCCGCGATCGACCAGGCCGGCGAGGCACTCCAGGCCCAGCATGCCGAACTGGCCAGCGCACAAGCGGCCCTGGTCAGCGGACTCAAACAGCTCGCCGAGCTGCGCGACTCGATGATAAAGGCGGCCGAGCAGCAGATCGTCCAGCTAGCCATCGACGTCGCACGCAAGGTGATGATGCAGGAAATACAGGCCGGGCGGTACGAGATCGATCCGATCGTCCAGGCGGCACTGGCGCAGGTGACGAACTGGCAGGAAGTGGTGGTACACCTGAACCCCGAAGACTTCGCCCGATGCCTGCAGGCGCAGGAAAACTCGCGGGACGATTCGTCCGGCGTCCGCTTCGTAGCCGACCCGGCCGTGAGACGCTCGGAGTGCGTGCTGGAGACCCCCCAGGGCTTTGTGCGATCTGCCACTGAAGAGCACCTGCACGAGATCACCTCCGCCATGCGGGAGCCTGAGTAAGAGAAAGAAGTAAGAAGTAGGTAGGGAGTAGGAAGCAAGAAGTGGAAAACAGACCCTGAAGCCCAGGGATAGCAATCCCTGGGACTTGAAACAATGTGAATGCGAATGACCTTGGACCTTGAAAAATATCGAGCCCGGCTTGACCGGATGAATCTGCTAGGCTACCACGGATCGGTGGTGAAGGTGGCGGGGATTGCGGTCGAGTCCAAGGGTCCACCGGTGGGGATCGGGCAGTTGTGCGAGATCCGCCTGGCCGATGGGCGGCGTGTGCCGGCCGAGGTCGTCGCGTTTAACGGCGAGAACCGCATCCTGCTTCCGCTTGAGGGCATCGACGGGATAGCCCCGGGCGATTCCGTGACTCGGCACCCCTCGCCGGACCACATGATGCTCGGCCCGGGTATCCTTGGGCGGGTGATCGACGGGATGGGCAGGCCGATTGACGGTCGCGGCCCGATCGTCGGCCTGGACCGCCGGCTGCTGAGCAACCCGTCCCCGCCGCCGCTGAGCAGGCCCCGTATCACCGAGCCGCTGGCGTTCGGCATTCGCGCGTTCGACGGGCTGCTCACCTGCGGGCGTGGCCAGAGGCTGGGCATCTTCGCCGGCAGCGGCGTCGGCAAGAGCATGCTGCTGGGCGAGATCGCCCGCTCCAGCGACGCCGACGTGAACGTGCTGGCGCTGGTCGGCGAGCGAGGGCGCGAGGTCAGGACCTTCCTGGATGAATCCCTCGGGCCAAAGGGCCTGGCCCGCAGCGTAGTCGCCGTCGCCACCTCCGACGCCTCGGCCATTCAGCGAGTCCGAGTGGCGTTCACCGCAACTACCGTCGCGGAGTACTTCCGCGACCAGGGCAAGGATGTGCTGTTCATGATGGACTCGCTGACGCGGTTCGCGCAGGCCCAGCGTGAGATCGGCCTGGCCGCGGGCGAGCCGCCCGCGTCCAAGGGCTACTGTCCGAGCGTCTTCACGCTGCTGCCCAAGCTCACCGAACGCCTCGGCTGTAGCGAGCGGGGCAGCATCACGGGCATCTACACGATACTCGTCGAGGGCGACGACATGTCCGACCCCGTCGCCGACAGCGTGCGCAGCCTGCTGGACGGGCACGTCGTGCTCTCACGCAAGCTGGCGGAGATGGGGCATTACCCGGCCGTGGATATTCTCCAGAGCGTCAGCAGGCTCATGGACTCCATCGTCGGCCCGGAACACAAACTGGCGGCCAGGCGGATGCGGGCCGCGTATTCCACGCACCGCTTGGCCGAGGACCTGATCAACATCGGCGCGTACGCCGCGGGCAGCAACCCGAAGATCGACAAGGCCATCGCGATGATCGACAAGATCAACGCCTTCCTGATCCAGTCGACCGGCAGCAGGTCGAGCTTCGAGCAGACCTGCAAACAACTCATCGAGATAGCCAAGCCGTGGGACTTCCTTGGCGAAAACCCCTCGCGGCGCGAGTCTGACGAGGTGGCTGTATGAAGCGGTTCGCATGGTCATTGCAGCGGTATCTGGACGTCATCCGCCAGCGCGAGGGCGTGCTTCGCGGGGAAGTGCTCGCCGCGGCCAGGCAGGTCGCCTCGCAGCGCCGCGCGATCCTCCGGCGGCGAGATGCCCTGGCCGCGATGCTCAGCGGGATCTCGGCCAAGCCGGCTGAGGTTCGCCTGCCGGACCAGCAGCTCGTGATGGGCTGCTCCGCCGTCGAGCGCCGCGCCATGGAGGCGATGGAGGCGGAGCTTTCCCGACTGGAGGCCCGGCGGCAGGAACTCTTAGGCAGGCTCAGGGACATCCGTGCCCGGCGCAAGACGCTGGAGAAGCTTTGCCAGGAGGCGCTGGCCCAATATCTTCGCCGGGCGGCCGCGGCCGAGCAGAAACAACATGACGAGACATCGCGGATAGCCTTCGTTCGCAACGCCGCCCGCGAGCGGGCGGATTGCAGGAGCATAACGG
Source organism: uncultured Planctomycetaceae bacterium (assembly GCA_964605095.1). Lineage (GTDB taxonomy): Bacteria > Planctomycetota > Phycisphaerae > SM23-33 > SM23-33 > JAUWQU01. The sequence continues at coordinate 4,117 of CAZSBS010000185.1, forward strand.
CATGAGCAAGAAGAAGATCATCATCGTAGCGGCCTTGGCGGTCGTGAGTTTCGCCATTGCCATGGGCTCGTCGTATCTGCTTTCGCCAGGCCCCCAGAAGAAGGCGACGGCCCAGCAGGCGGCCGCGGACGCCAACGAAGCCCCGCCGGTCAAGCTGAGCCTCCAGGAGCGGGACCTCGACGAGCTGGTCCGAAACCTTCGCCAGCGCATAGCCGACTGCCGGGCCCAGACCCAGCAGCTCAACGAGCGGGAAAAGCAGACCCGCATCGTGCAGGACCAGCTCGCCAGCCAGGCCCAGGAGTTGGAGGACCTGCGGGTAAAGGCGGCGACGGCCCTTGCGGCGCTTCGGCAGGAAAAGGCCACCATGGAGGCCGAAAGGGTGAAGATCGAGGCGGAGGATCGTACGAACCTCAAGAAGACAGCCGCCATCTACGAGAAGATGGACGCCGCCGCCGGCGGGAAGATCCTCACCGACATGTGCAGCCAGAACAACGAGGACGCCGTGGTGCGGATCCTTTACTACATGTCCGAGCGCAGCGCAGCCAAGACGATCGAGTCGTTCGAGGACAGGAAGCTGGCGGCCCGGTTGTGCGACAAGATCAAGCGCGTGCGCGAAATGGTGCAGTAGAAAGGGTAAGCCATGGACGTGGCAACTGCATTTGGGCTGCTGTTCGGTCTGACCTGCGTGGTCTGGTCGATCAGCTCCTCGCCGGGCGGGCTGGTGTTCATCAACGTTCCAGCCATGGCCATCACCGTCGGCGGGATGACCGCGGCCATGTTCATTCACTTCCCGTTCAAGCAGGTTAGCCCCATCTTTTCGGTGATGAAGAAGACGCTGTTCTATAGCCTGCCGGGCGAGCAGGACCTGATCCAGAAGATGGTCAACTTCAGCGCCGTCTGTCGGCGCGACGGGGCGCTGTCGCTGGAAAAGCACTTGGCGGACGCGGGCGACTCGTTCCTGGTGAAGGCGATGCGCCTGGTGATCGACGGGCAGACCCCCGAGGTCATCGAGGACCAGTTGGGGATCGAGATACAGTACCTCCAGGAACGCCACTCTGACGGCAAGAAGCTGCTCGAGTTCATGGGCGCCTCGGCTCCGGCCTGGGGAATGATCGGCACGCTCATCGGCCTGGTCCAGATGCTCGGGGCGCTGGAGGATCCCAGCAAGATCGGCGCCGGCATGGCCACCGCCCTTATCACAACGTTCTACGGCGCGTTCCTGGCCAACCTGGTCTTCCTGCCGCTTGCCGGCAAGCTGGGAATCCGCTCGAAGAAGGAGGCGACCCTGCGGCAGATGATGGTCGAGGGCGCGATGGGCATATCACGGGGCGAGAGTCCCACGGCCGTCCGCGAGAGGCTCCAGTCGTTCATCTCGGTCAAGCACCGCGAGGAAGTCCGCCCGAACGTGTAGATTATGGCAAAGAAAGACACCAGCCCGCCGCCTGAAGAAGGCCCGCCCATCGACGGGTGGATACTGAGCTTCTCTGACTGCATGACGAACCTGCTGTGCTTCTTCGTGCTGCTGGTGAGCTTCTCGTCTTTTGACGTCAGCGCCCAGGGCCGGATCGGGGGGGCGTTCACCGCGATGACGAACCCGGCATTATCGGATCGCAAGACCGAGCCGACCGACGCCATCGTCCCGCCGCCGCAGCCCCCGTTCGACTCGACTTCCGAGGGTGCCGAAAAGCCCACCGACCAGCCCCCCGAGCCGGTTCGCAAGACTCATTCGGACGTGGTCCCGGACATCAAGGCTTTCCACGACCAGGTGACCATTCGCGTCCAGGCCGGCAAGCTCTTCTGGGCCTCCGGCGACCTGCTCACCCCGGCGGGGCGGTCCAGCCTCAAGTTGATCGGCTCGTACATGCGGCTGCTGCCGGTCCGTGCTGTAGTGTGGTCCCGGGGCCAGGCCGGTGGCCCGGGGACTGAATCGGACATGCGACGCGCCTGGTCGGTCGTCTCGTGCATCAGCGAGGAAGCCCAGATCTCCCGAGACCGTTTCTGCATTGCCGGCAATGCCGGCGATTCCACCGGCGAGCCGGTTGTGGAGATTCTCCTGATTCGCAAGGAGGTGATACGATGAGCAACTGCGGTATGAAGCCCGAGGTCGAGGCCAGCCACGTGCCTGGATGGGTGGTTTCCTTTGGCGACATGATAACCAACCTCTTGGCCTGCTTCGTGATGATGCAGGCGTTCGCGACAACCCAGGACAAAACCCTGTTCAACGCCGGAATGGGCTCCTACCGACGGGCCATCGCGCAGTGCGGACTGCCCAACTGGCTGTTCGGAAAGCAGACCGGCCCCGAGTTCAACTACCGCAAAATCAAGTACCCCACCCCCAATGACGATACGAATGACGACGAAGGTCGCTCGCGGATCATCGACATGCAGGAGGATCAGATCCGCCGGGCTTTCGCGCAGATAAACCAGGCCATGGAGACCAGCGGCCAGGAGGTCGATGACAAGCCTCTGGGGCTGCGGCCGCTGAACGTCAAGTACCCGCCGGGTGGGGCGGAGCTCGATGCCGCCGGCCGAGACGCCATCAGCCAGCTCACGGCCGAACTGAGGCAGGGCCTGGCCGGGCGAAAGGTAAGGTTGTGCGTCATTGGCGTCGTCGCCCAGGGCGGCACCGACGGTGAGCGATGGGTTCTCTCGGCCAGGCGCGCCAGGCAGGCCGAGCAATATCTCCGGGCCCAGCTCGCCCCAGACATTCGAGCGGGCAAAGTGGAATTGATGAGTTGGGGTGCGGGGGAAGGACAGGAATGGTGCAGGAGAGTCGGACTGGACAGGCCGGCCGACACGATCATTCTCGCCATTACAGGAATTGGTGCAAATCGTGGCTGACAAAGAAGCAAACCAAGCGGCGGATGCGATCATCGGATCGTCAAAGTCGCGTGAAAAGACGTCCTCAGGTTCCGGCGGGATCATCTGGCTTTTGGTGCTGGTGGCGGTTGTCGCCCTATGCGCCGGGGGCGGCTTATACATGGGACACGCGATAAAGTCCGCCCAGGCATCCGAGCCGCAAGGGGCCTCCGGTGCCGCTGGCGCCGCTGGCGCCGCGGCGCCGCTGACCGCGCCGGACGCCTACCAATACTTCGACATTGAACCGATAACCATCAACCTGGACGAGCCCCGGCTGGCCCGGTACGTCCGGGCGACCATTACGCTGGCATTCGACGCCAAGAACGATGCCGAGGTGCGCAGACAGGTTGAAAAACGCATGCCGGAACTGAAGAACTGGCTGGCGGTGTACCTCGCCGGACGGACGCTCGATGAGGTCCGCGGCGCGCAGAGCCTCAATCGAGTCCGCCGCGAAATCTGCGACGCGTTCAACGAGCAGATCTGGCCCCAGCAGCCGCCGCGCATCCACCACGTGCTGCTTAAGGAGTTCGCGGTGCAATGATATCCCCGCGGGATGACATTATGGCTGGGCTGGTCGGGCAACTCACCAGGGCCGCCCGGAGCTCCGCGCCGCGAGCCGAAACGCCAAAGGCTGTGGACTACCCCTTCGACCACCCCAACCGTTTCACCAGCGACCAGCTTGCCAGGCTCGACGAGTTCGCCGCCCGCGCCGCCGAGGCCGTGGCACAACTGGCTCGACAGATGCTCCAGACACCCGTGACATTCACGCCCACGCGGTGGCAGCAGCACTACGCCAAGTTGCTACGGCAGAGCCAGCGCTCCAGCCTGCGGCACGTCGCGGCAATATCGATCGAGGGAGGCCCGGACATCGGCCTTGTCGGACTGTCGGCGCCGACGGCCTCGCAGTGGCTGGCCCGACTGCTCGGCGGCTTCGAGTCCGCCGAGGTCGGCCAGGACGACCCCAGGCAGCTATCGGACCTCGAACGCGACCTTCTGCTGGACATCGCCGCCGCCCTGGTCGAGGCCGTGCGGAAGGCGGCCGGCGCGTTCGGCGGGCAGGCGTTCCTGGCAGCCCGCCAGTTGGGCTCCTGGCCGGAGGCGCTGGAGGCCGAGGACGCCGAAGAGTATTGCCTGCTTGAGTTCGATGCCGAACCAGGCGAGCAGGGCGGGCTGGCGATCTTGCTGAATTGCCGGACAGCGGCCATTCTGGCTGGCGAGACCCCGCCCGCCACGCCCGGCAAGCCGGCCAAGGGTGCAAAGCCGCCCATGCTGGACCACGTCGAGCAGATGCCCGTCGAGGCCAGGGCGATGCTTTCGGCGTCGCTGACCGTTCGTGAGGTAATGGCCCTTGCACCCGGCGACGTGGTCGTGCTTGACCAGCGAATAGACGAGCCGATCGAACTGGAAGTGAGCGGCCGGGCTGCGTTTCGAGGCCACCTGGCCAGGCAGCAAGGGCAATTCGCCCTGCAATGTGCCGAGTTCTGCCTGGAGGAGAAGGTGGTAGGAAGTAAGAAGTAAGAAGTAGGAAGTTGGAAGTAGGAAGCAGGAAGACCTGAAGCCCAGGGATAGCAATCCCTGGGACCCACACCGAGCATTCGACACCAAGGACGAGATAGATGAGCGAAACCGAACAACAGGCCGTCGCCGAAAATGCCGCGGACCCCGCCGAGCCAACCGAGCCAACCGAGCAGGCTGAGCAGACCGAAGCCGACGCCCCAGGCACACAGGTGCAGGAAGCGGACCTGCCCGAGGTTCAGGATGCCCGCCAGGGCCCCGGCGGCGGACAGATCGACATCCTGCTGGACAGCCCGATGTCAGTCTCCGTATGCCTTGGTAATGCCCGCCCGGCCGTGCGGGAACTGCTGGAGATGGGTCCCGGCTCGGTGCTTCGGCTGGACCGCCAGGTTGGCGAGCCAATCGACCTGTACCTTCGCGGCATTCGCTTCGCCACCGGGCACTTGGTTGTGGTGGACGACCACCTGGGCGTGCGGATAAACGAGATTCTCGCCACCGGCCAGGACTCTCAGGGCACCGACGACGGCTGATTGCCCAAACCACTGCCAAACCACTGCCAAAAAACTCCAAACCCCTCCCAATGAGCGCAATAACCACGCCCAACGTGTGTTATGAACTGCTCCCAAGGGCCTTAAAAGTGCTCCAAACCCCCTCTCAAACGCATGGCCGTACCACCGAAACCACTTTCTGACCCCTCCCCATTGACGGGGGAGGGTGGCCGTTTACGGCCGGCCCTTGGGGCCCCTGGCGGGGGTGAGGGTGCTGCTTTCCCTTGAGGGAGAGGTCGGCTCGCAGGGCCGGCCCTTGGCATCCCGGCGCGCCGGGAAAGCCAAAGGCGAAGCCGGGTGAGGGTGTTGCCTGGCAAGACGGAATCGACATAAAAGAAACGCTACCCCCCTCCGTTTGGAATTTGCTGTTTTGCCGTTTGGTCCTTGTTTGATCTTTGGTGCTCGTTATTTGGAGCTTGGTCGAACACATAGGCGGACTGGTTCGTCCCGGCGGGACGGCCGGTCCGCCGAGTGTTTTTGGTGCGCAGGCAATTGCACCACTAAGTGCAGGTGCATAGACATCTTCCGGACGCAAATCGACCCCATGCTCTGCAAAGCCCACCATGACCATCGACAAGCACTTTCTATTTTGGTCATACCAGAAT
>CAZSBS010000186.1:0-9601 GCA_964605095.1 uncultured Planctomycetaceae bacterium
GCCGGTGCAGGCGTTTGCGCGTGTCTGCGAAAAGCCGTGCCTCGTGATTCGCAGCATCGATCTGGGCGTCGGCGAGGTGATTGAAACCACCGAAGACCTGCTGGCCGAAGAGCGGCTCGGCAGCGGTTTCGGCATCGCCCGCGCCGCCTTCCGTCTGGCCGGGTTTGACCCCGCCTTTAACGCATCGGGGCGTGCTACGCCGCTCGATCAGTTTCTTCGAGACACGTTTGGTGGCGGCATCGAGCTGACCCTGCTCGCCGCGATTCCCAAGGGTTCGGGGCTGGGCACCAGCAGCATCATCGGAGCCGTGATCCTGGCGGTCGTCAATCGCCTGATGGGCCGGGAAATGACGCGCCGCGAACTGTTCCACGGCGTGCTCAGGCTGGAGCAGACTCTCACCACCGGCGGCGGCTGGCAGGACCAGGTCGGTGGGGCGGTCGACGGCGTGAAACTCGTCACGGCCCGGCCCGGGCTCGTGCCGGACCCGAGCATCCATTATGTCCCCGCCGACGTGCTGGACCCCAAGGCCAACGACGGCTGCACGCTGCTGTATTACACGGGCATCACGCGCCTGGCCAAGAATATCCTCCAGCAGGTCGTGGGGCGATATCTCGCCCGCGACCGCGCCGCCATGGCGACACTGCGGGAGATCCACGCCATGGGTCATCGCGTGGCCGACGCGATGGCGCGAAAGGACCTGCCGGCCTTTGGACGCCTGCTGGCTGAGGCATGGCGGCAGAACAAGCAGCTTGACCCGGATTCCTCCAACGAGCACGTCGAGGAAATGCTTGCCCGCGTCGGCCTGCACATTCACGGCGCCAAGCTGCTCGGCGCCGGCGGCGGGGGGTTCCTGCTGATGGTCTGCCGCGGCGCCGAAGACGCCCGCACCGTGATGCGAATGCTCGAAGCCGACCCGCCCAACAGCCGCGCGCGGTTCTTCGACTTCGACATCAATCACGAAGGCTGCGCGATTTCGGTGTGCTAGCGCAGCTTGGGCGGCTCGTCCTTGGAAAGCTGGCTTCTAATGCGGGTTGCGGTGGTCACGCCGGCTCGCGGGGGTCGGATTACGACAATCCCCGGCGGATTGCCCCTACCAGCCCAATCGCGGAACCGCCGCCGAAAAACCCGCCGCGCCGCAAAAGCTCTTGCGTGATTTGGCCGAAATCCTGTAACATGGCTGCCGCGTCATAGTGGCGACGTGCCGACATAGCTCAGTGGTAGAGCACAGCTTTCGTAAAGCTGGGGTCGTGGGTTCGACTCCCACCGTCGGCTTTTCTCAAGTTTCATGCGGCAGGGGGCGGGGGCTCCTATCGCGGAGAACGCCGAGAACGCAGAGAAGACGGTTTAGGGAGTGCCGGCATGACCGAGTGGCAAGGCAAGAATCTTCTGTGCTACGGTGACAACCTCGGGTTCCTGACGGACTCGGGCTTGCTGCCCAACGAGTGCGTGGACCTGATCTACCTCGACCCGCCCTTCAACAGCCAGCAGAACTACAACGTCCTGTTCAAGGAAGTCTCCGGCACGCCCGAGGCTGCGCAGATCAAGGCCTTCGAGGACACGTGGACATGGGACATGGCCGCCAACGAGGCTCTGACCCGCATCCACACCGACCCGGCCGTGCCCGCGCCGCTCGTGGAACTCATGAAAACCTTCATGCAGTTCCTCAAACCCTCGCCCATGATGGCCTATCTCGTCCAGATGGCTATCCGCCTCGTCCACATGCACCGAGTCCTCAAGCCAACCGGAAGCCTCTACCTTCACTGCGACCCGACGGCGAGCCACTACCTGAAGCTCGTGCTGGATGGAGTGTTTGGGCCCGGTCGGTTCGTCAACGAGATCTCGTGGAAGCGCACCACAGCCCATTCAGATACCAAGCAGGGGATGCGTCGGTACGGCAAGATACGCGACGCGATCCTTTTCTATCGGAAATCCGACGTATGGACGTTCAACCCACAGTTCATCCCCTACTCAGAACAATACCTTGCATCCTTCTATGGGCACACGGATGAAGGCGGGGTGCGGTATCAGAAGGCCGATCTCACGGCTGCTCGTCCTGGTGGAGACACCCAGTACGAGTGGCGTATCAAGAAGCGGCGTGGAAAAGGCCATCATTGGGAGGCGGACCTCGACGACGAGCACCTCAAACCTCGCGCGGGATGGGAGTACAAAGGCCTGCGTCCATACAGCGGGCGCTTCTGGGCGTACTCGAAGGAGAACATGGCGGCATTCGCGCGACAAGGGGCGATTGTCTACTCAATCGCGGGAATGCCGAGGCTGAAGAAACTGCTCCACGAGATGCCGGGAGTCTGCCTTCAGGATAGCTGGGATGACATACCGCCGATCGGGGCCAGGGCAGCCGAGCGCCTTGGCTATCCCACGCAGAAACCAATCGAACTGCTCAAGCGGATCGTCTCTGCCTCCAGCAATCCTGGCGACATGGTGCTTGACCCGTTCTGCGGGTGCGGCACGACGATTGACGCGGTGGAGACGCTGAATCGTGAGAACCCCAAGTTGCAGCCTCGTACCTGGATCGGGATCGACGTTACGCACCTTTCGATAAACCTGATCAAGCACCGTCTGACGCGGTTCGACCCGCCTCCGGTTTACGACGTGATCGGCGAGCCGACGAGCGTTTCCGGGGCGGCGGCCCTGGCAGCGCAGGATGCCTACCAGTTCCAGTTCTGGGCGCTGGGTCTGATCGGGGCGAGGCCCAAGGGCGGGACGAAGAAGAAGGGCGCCGACCAGGGCATCGACGGCGTGCGGTTCTTCGTTGATGAAATCAAGGCCGGGCACCAAGTCATCAAGAAGATGCTCGTCCAGGTCAAGAGCGGCAAGGTTTCCAGCAAGGACATTCGCGACCTCGTCGGCACGATGAGCCGCGAGGATGCGGAGTTGGCAGTGTTCATCACGCTGGCTGAGTCGACGGCGCCGATGAAGCAGGAGGCCGGCTCGGCCGGGATGTATACCTCGCCCTGGGATGGCAGGCCGTACCCCCGTCTGCAAATACTGACAATCAAGGGCCTTCTTGCCGACCCGTACTGCCCCAACCCGCGCTGCCTGCTGGTGCCTGGTGGCCTCACCAGCCGGCACACTCTTCCCGAGCCGCCGAAGCACAAAGGCAAGGCGGCAAACCAAAGCAAGTTGTTCAAACCCGAGCCGTGACACGCGGGGCTGTCGGAACCGCCAGTCGGAAGCGCCGGGCTTGGGCAAATGATCGTATTGGGGTAGAATAGGGCAATGGACCATCCGCGAGAGGACATCGAGCAGGCACAATTGGAGCTTCAGCAGAGCATCGGCGCCGTTGTCGAGTGGGACGAATCCTGCGAAGCCGCCGCCGGCGAGTTTGTCAGGCGACTGCTTGATGTCGGCATTGAGCAGCTGGAGATCATGCGCCGGCTTTGCACGGCCGGGGTTTCCAGATATGGGGCCACCGAGTTGCTGGGGGCTGCGATAAATGCCAAGTTAAGCGACGAAAAGCAGGCCGAGGAGGCCGAGTTGGCCGGTGCGACGCCCGTTTGCCCGCACTGCCTTGCCCCGCTTGGACAGTTTGACCATTTCTGCCCGAAGTGCGCAGGGCCCGTAACTGCCTTCGCCTCGGTGGATCCTATGGGTCAGATATACTCCGCCGGGCGGGCGTACAGGCTGGCCGCCACGGACAAAAAGCCCAAGGGCGTCGTGGTACTGGCGATGTGGCTGATCTTCGGGCCGTCGCTGCTGAGCCTGCTTTGGATGCTGTCCATGTTCGTTTCATCCTGGGTGCTGATCTCCCCTGGGTACGGTCGAATTGAGCCAGCAGACGCGACCGTCCAGGCCATAGGGCTGATTCTCATTTCCGGCGCATTTGTCCTGTGCTCCGCCATTCTCTGGAAAGTGACGGCCCACTGGCTCCAGTCGCGGTGCCAAGCCGCGGACGATGGGCAGGCGGACGACGGTTTGGCAGGTGACGATGGGCAGGATGATGACCGGCAGGTGGAAGCGAGAGATCAATAATCGGCCGCGGGGGCGAGGCGTCAAGGGCGGGGATCACCCTCACCCGGCCCTGAAGGGCCACCCTCCCCCGTCAAGGGGGAGGGGTTTAAAGAAGAACCAGCCGCGCGGCCATCGAATGATGCCCCGGCGGGGCGGAGGATGCCGGGCGGCGGGAGATGGGGGAGTTCCTTTGCCCGCTCCGGGGCAAGAAGCAGATATTCCTATCGGGTTTCCACGGGTTCCGCAACCCCCAGAGCGGTGTCGCTCCACCCGCGGCTACATTCCCCGGCCCCGCCGGGGCCGAGAGGCCGGTGCTTTGCCCGCCGGCCGTCAGAACGCGTTTGGGATATGGCGAACCGTTGGTTTTTGGCCCGGCGGGGCAATCACGGCCACGACGTCGTAGCGGGTGAGGTAGCCCTTGGCGGGGTAATGGCGGAGGTAGTATCGGGCGGCCTGGGCGACCTGGTTTCGTTTGTGGGCGTCGATTGCGGACTGCGGCCCGGCGGGGGTTTCGGCGGCGCGGGTTTTTACCTCGACGAAGACTATCGTCTCGGCCTGGCTGGTTCGGCGCGTGGAGGGGTCGAGGGCTATGATGTCGATTTCGCCGCCGGGGCAGCGGTAGTTTCGGGCGAGGATTTTCATCCCGGCCTTCTTCAGGCAGCGGCAGGCGAAGGTTTCACCGCGGTTGCCAAGGGCTTTGGTGGGGCTTGCGGCGGGGGATTTCAACGCGGAGAGAGCAGACAGCGCGGAGGAGAAAACAGAAAACAATTTCTTCTCAGCGATCTCAGCGCCCTCTGCGAGAGACCTTTTCTTGGTTCGCCCGAAAGGCCACCACCATGCCATTGCGGGTTGCCTTTGCCTTACTCGTTGGCTGGGGCTTCGGTGGGCAGGGCGGCATCGAGGCCCTTGGCCTTGGCTCGCTTTACTTCCCTTAGGCGCGTGGCTTTGCCGACGCGGTCGCGGAGGAAGTAGAGCTTGGCCCGGCGGACCTTGCCGTGGCGGACGATGTCGACCTGGCCGACGCGGGGGCTGTGAATGGGGAACGTCCGCTCGACGCCTTCATTGTTGACGATGCGGCGAACCGTGAACGTCTCGGAAATGCCCGAGCCGCGACGGCCTATCACCGTGCCGGTGAAGATCTGGACGCGCTCCTTGTCGCCCTCGACGATCTTGCAATGGACGCCGACGGTGTCGCCGATATCGAACTTCGGCAAATCCTTCTTGGTGCTGCCCGCGACGGCCTTGCTCATCAATTCCTGACTCACGATGCTTCTCCCGCGATTCTGGGGCCCATGCTCATCGCTCGCTCGCGACGAGGCTCAGGCCTCTTGGTCCGGATGTTCCCTGACGTACTCTTCCCAGAGGTCCGCCCGACGCTCACGCGTCCGCTTACGAGCCTGCTCGGCCCGCCAGGCGGTTATCCTCGCGTGGTCGCCGTTGAGCAGAACCTCCGGCACCTGCATTCCGCGAAACTCTCGCGGCCTTGTGTATTGCGGATACTCCAGCAAACCCGTGCTGAAGGATTCCTCATGCGTCGACTCATCTTTTCCCAAGGCGCCTCTCTGGAGCCTTGCAACCGCGTCCACCAGGGCCATGGCGGCAATCTCGCCGCCGGAAAGAACGAAGTCGCCGATGCTTATTTCATCATCCGCCAGGCCCTGGCGGATTCGCTCATCGAAGCCCTCATAGTGCCCGGCGATTATTATCAGCCTGTCCTGCCCGGCCAGCTCAGCCGCCATCGCCTGGGTCAGGGGCCTGCCCTGGGGCGTCATCAGCAGCACCCTGCCCTTTGGCATATCTTTTTGCAAACCTTGCAAACCGTGCAAGTCTTGCAAATCCGGCTCAGCGGCCCGCACATGTTCGACGGCGTCGAAGACCGGCTGGCACATCAGCACCATTCCAGGCCCGCCGCCGAAGGGTGCATCGTCCACCGAGCCGTACCTGTTCAGGGCGAAGTCCCGGATGTTGGTCAGTTGGATATCGACCAGTCCGCGTTGGCAAGCCCTTCCGACGATGCTTGTCGTGCGGAACGCATCGAACATCTCGGGAAACAGCGTGAGGATGTCAATGCGAAGAGCCATTGGCGTCGTCGGGTTTGTGCGAGTGCTCCCGGCCGGGGCGCGGCGGACTACTTTGCCGCTATCCCCTGCTGCTTGAGCATGTTGCGCACGGTGTCGGACGCCTGGGCGCCGACCTTCAGCCAGTACTCCACCCTTTCGCGATTGATGGAGGTCTGCTGTTCCGCCGTCTTGGCGTGGGGGTCGTACCAGCCCAGTTCCTCGACCACTCGCCCGTCGCGCGGGCTTCGGCCATCCATCGCGCTGAGGCGGAAGAAGCTGCGATGCCTCCGCCCCATCTTCTTCAGTCTTAGTCTCACAGCCACGAAAGCTCTCTCCAACAGTAGCCCCCGGCGGGCACGGGCAAAACCCTTCGGGGGGCAGGTGGCAATCCTTGTCAACTTTGCGAACCGCATATTCTAGCAAGGTCCGCCAGCCATGCAAGGGGTTTCTTGGGAAGTTTCTTGGCAAGAAGAGAAGGTAAAGAAGGCAGTAGGAAGTAGTAGTCAGGAAGTAGGAGAAGCAGAAGATCCGGTCCCATTTCAGAGGCGGGGGGCCGGGGGCGGGTCTTCCGGGGGAACGGCCTGCCGGCCTGGCATGCCTTGCCGATGACGCGGAGGTGATCTGCTTGCCACGCCGTAGCCTTTCAGCGAAGGCGGGCCGTCGCAGGACAGGCGCGGCCTGGAATGTCGCTATTGCGGCTGCAAGCACTTCCGGGTAATCTACACGCGCCGGGGATGGGGCGACAAGTTCATGCGCCGGCGGGAGTGTCACCATTGCGGAAATCCGTGCCCGTTTCGACGGAATCACACAGGTGGTTGAGCTGTTATGCACAGAATCGAAGAAGGAGCAGCCGAACAAGTGAATGCATGCGATTCTGAACCCTGCGGGTTTAGAACACATGATTCATGACTTTCGGCAAGGAGAAATGCATGAAGAAGCTATTTATGGTGATTGTCATCTGTGCTTCATGGACTCAATTGGCTTGTGCGCAGATAAGGCTTGGAAATGATACAATCCTTGCTTTCGCTACCGTTGATGAAGGCAAACAGATTCTTACAGCGAAAGACGACTTTATCCGTTGCATGAGTCCTTTTGATCGTGCAGCCAGGATGAAAACGGATAAGGATGTTTCCGAGGAGGTTTACTTGGAGTTTGTTGGTAAGAACGTGCTTGCATGGACTGGTGCCGAACAGCAGAAGATTACCACCTCTTTTCAGGGTGTTCGGACGGCACTTGAAGCTCTATCTTTACCATTCCCCAAGAAGGTGTTCTTTGTCAAGACAACAGGAAACGAAGAAGGCGGAGCGGCATACACCCGGGCCAACGCCATTGTTTTCCCAAAAGATGATCTGAGAGCACCTTTAGCTAAGATCCAAAAAACTATCTGCCATGAACTCTTTCACATCATGTCCAGAGCGAATCCCGATCTGCGCGAGAAACTCTACGCGACGATCGGCTTTGCTAAGTGTAACGAGGTTGCATTCCCACCGGAGCTTAAGTCGCGAAAGATCACAAACCCTGACGCACCGAGAAACGACCATTGCATCCGCGTGAAGGTCGGCGTCAAGGAGCATTGGGCCATTCCCATCCTGTTTTCGAGCGTTGAGAAATACGACGTGGACCGCGGCGGGGAGTTCTTCAACTACCTTCAGTTCCAGTTGCTTCTGGTTGATCGGCCAAATGGTGGCCCCACGGACAGACCGATGGGCGACGGCCAGAAGCCGAAACTCGTGGGTATGCAACAAGTGTCCGGATTCTTTGAGCAGGTGGGCAAGAACACAGGATACATCATTCACCCCGAGGAGATATTGGCTGACAACTTTGCACTGCTGGTGTTGGGACAGCGGAACCTGCCCTCACCGGAAGTAATCGAGAAGATCGAGGCAATCCTCAAGGACAGGAAAACTGCCGAACAAAGCGCTGCAGCGGACGCGGACAAGCCGCGCCGTTGAAACAGAAAACGGATCAGAACTATTTTATATTCTGTTGCCATAGTGTGTTATGTGCCATTTGTTGTTTCGAGTGGTTGTTTTCTGGGTCGGCCTCGGGGGCGAATGGTCAGGTCGAGTTTCAGTTTGCGGCTTAGGGCCTTGATCCAGCTTGCTGAACCGTACGGCAGAACGGTTTCGATGCTCCGGGAAATCGCGAGGGATTCATCTTCGTCCGGGTGCCGGTGAACGTAACGGCGCCATTTCCGCTGGCGTTTTTTCGCATCCGCATCCGCGTCGTCAGCCATCGGCCCATGCAGCGGCGCCGGGTCCAGCAGATCGTTCGGCTCAGCGAGCTTCGGCGTGTTCTAGCCAAGATCGATGCAATGGGCGGTAAGGTTGAAATCAGGATTGCAGACGCAGCCGACGAAACACCCCCTCAAGATGACGACACTTGACGCCCCACTCTTCTTGCCCGGCGTGTGCCCGGCGTGTCAAGGTGGACCACGTTGGCTGACTAGGATTGGGCAAGCCCCTCGACGAGGCTCGGGGCGAGCGGGAGCTTGCGGTGGCGCTGCGTTCGTAGTGGCGTCGTAAGACGCTATCTTCGTTTGTAGTGCCGCCGTCAGGCGGGATATGCCCTTACGGGCACACTACGAACAGGGATATGCCCTCACCCTCCTTCGCCAAGGCTACGGAGGGCAGGCGGGCATGAGCCTTCGGCTCACCCGAAAGAACGAAAAGGGGAAAAGGCGAAAAGCCGAGGACCCTGCTTCGCTGGAGCTACGCAGGGCTTCGCGAGAACGAGGACGAGGGGCCGGAGGGCAGGCGGGCACACTACGAACGGGGATATGCCCTTACCCCTTGGGGGCAGGTCTCCCCGAAGGGGCCGTTGGCCTGATCGGCTCCCTTCAAAGCGTCAATCGGGATGCCTGCCTGCCAGCCCCTCGACGCGGCTCGGGGCAAGCCCCTCGACGAGGCTCGGGACAAGCGGGTCGGCATACCCCCAACTGCCCGAACATCCACTCGCAGAGCACCAGCCGTTTATCAAGCCGCTCAGCCATTACCGCTCACCTTCCAGACGCTCTATTTCGCGATCGAAATCGCTTTCGAACAGTCGGTCCTGAACGATTCGGTATTTCTCGAACTCGCTTTCCGCGAATTCCTTGGCAAGCTCGCCCGGCACCTTGCCGCTATCCGACAGAATCCGTCGATCATCCATTTTCAGAAACAAATCAAGCCGCTTCGCCCAGTCCTCCATGGTCATCGGAATCCTTCGCTTCGCCCGTTCCTCGGCGAGTTCCAGGTATGCGTTGACGACGCGCCCAAGCGAATCGAGTTCTTCTCTCGTCAGATAATTCTTGGCGACCGAGACGTCGGGCTTGAGGATTTTGCCGTCGGGAGCATTATCCCACGTAGTCAGTCCCATGTTTGGCTTGGCGCTGTCGGCCCGTTGTCTGATCAGTTCGGCGGCCGTATTGCCGTGAATGGCGTAGTGAAGCTTGTTCTGCACTTTGGCGAAAAACTCCCGCGTGGTCGGGGCGTCCGCGTTGTAGTCCACGCTGGTTGCGTATATATCCGTGATCTTCTTGTCACCGCCGTTCTGATAGTGTAGGGATTCAGCCGGTTTGAAAAGGGGGTCTT
>CAZSBS010000187.1:0-9555 GCA_964605095.1 uncultured Planctomycetaceae bacterium
GCAATTCTGCTGTCGGCCGCGTCGACCAGTCTGCGCTTCCGCCGGCCTGTCCTTCGCTTCACGGCTGCGTCCAGTTGAAAATGATCAAGTTCAGCCTCCGAACTTGCAAGCTTTACCTGCCAAGACTCGTCCGATGTGGGCTGTTCGTCTCATCCAAAGAGCCAGATGGGGTTTTTCGGGGGGACAGGATGCAAACTGGGGGAGCCATGGGACAGTCCACGGGATTTGCCCTTGTCGCAAAGTTGTCGGAGTGCTATCATTGTGATAGTCAGATAACGGTTCATCATTGGAGAAATCACGATGCCTGATATTCTTGTTCGAGGGTTGAATGCCGAGACGGTCAAACGGCTCAAGTTCCAGGCCAAACAGCATGGCCGGTCGCTCCAGGGAGAGGTCAAGACGGTGCTAGAGGGCGCCGCCAGCCTGTCGATGGCCGAAATACTCACGGCCGCGCGCGGCTGGCGCAAGAAGCTGGGGCGCAAGTTCATTGACAGCGCCGAGCTGATTCGCGAGGACCGCCAGCGATGAAGCGAATGGTCATCGATGCCAGCGTGGTGATCAAGCTGTTCTTTGAGGAGGAGCACTCTGCCGCCGCGGAACGGAGCGTCCAGCAAGGTCAAGAATTGCTGGCTCCCGACCTGATCTGGGCTGAGGCGGCCAACGTGATCTGGAAGCGGCAGCGCCGGGGTGATCTCTCGAAGGAGAACGCTGCTGGCATTGCTGCGCAGCTTCTGAGGATGCCGCTTCGCATCCACGCATCGGCTGATCTGATTCTCGACGCTCTGGACTTAGCCGCGCAGTTCGACCGCACCGTGTATGACTGTCTTTACTTGGCGCTGGCTGTCAAGACGAGGTCGGTCCTGGTCAGCGCCGATAAGCGCCTGGTGAACGCCCTAGCCAGAACGCCGCTGGCCAAGAATATCTCCTGGATCGGGGACGCTCACTGAACATTCGGCAGCTTGAAGGGGATCTGTGCCTTGTCCCGAAAACTCCGTCCATCTTGATTCTACAGGACTTACGTTTCTTGCCGAGACTAGGCATTCGCGGTAAGATTCCAGCCTTGTGACCAAACATGGAGGCACGGAGATGGGCATCTTGCGGATGATCTTGGCGTTCTTAAGGGCTGCGACCTCCGGGTTATGAGCGCGATGGAACGCCTTCCCGGAAATCCTGCCTTAGCCGCTAGTTAGAGAATTGGCAACAACTTAGGGACGGCCACTTAAATCGTCATGATGCACATGTTGCACATGACGATTACCCTCCGACCTCCGGGTTATGAGCGATTTGAGAGGCGAAAACGCAAGTCTCGCTCAAACCGGTATTTGCACGTAACTGGTTACACCCTATGGAGCAGCTTCATCTCTGCATGTTGCGCATGTTGCGCATGTCGTGCGCGATTTGGTCACATTTTGGTCACACGCCATCGCCTCATGCCCATGCTTCATGCCAGACCTATACCCTGCTCCCGCAGTCGCTGCAATATCGACCTGTAATCGGCACGTCATTATCGCACACAGGGCAACGGCGCTTGGACCGGAGCAGCCCGCCGACAGGCTTGACGAGTAGGATCAGCAGCACCACGATGATGGTGACTGCCGTCCCCGTCAGGTACTCCTTGCGGATGTCCTTTGCCCAGTCGATTACGCCTTTCTCCTGAAGCCAATTGGCCACCAGGATGAAGTTGCCAAGCAGCAGTACCGCTCCTACCAGACCAACGACGATGAGTTTTCGTATTCCGAGTGTCATGATTCGAACGCTCCTTTCTGTTTGCGTTGTCACTCAGCATCGAGGATAGCGCGAACTGCGGGAGCGCGCAAGTCCTTTCTTGAAGAATAATGCGTCCATGCCGCCCGGGGTTCGGACTGACTCGGGAAGCCCCGTGTTTCCAGCGTCCGCCAGTGGTATTACATGCCTCAGCCGCGCGGCGAATGAGTGGCTGTATGGCTCGGTAACAGTGGGGGGTGGGCATGTTCCAACGTCCAGCCGGAGGGATCAGGACAAGGGGCCGGAAGAGGCCAGGTCCGGAGACAGCACGGAGATGGTCTGGCCCAGCCGCGGAGGCAACCAGAAGGGGGCTGCGGGGTGACGCGGAACATCATGCTCCGGTCGTCCTCCCGGTAGCAGTGGTTCTTCGACGAGTCGCCAGGTTGCGAAGGGCACAAGCCAGTGTCTCTACTGGCCAGAGTCTCCCGGGTCCATGTCGGCTTGCGCCCAAGTCCATCGGCCATCGTAGATCGGCAGAGACTCACCGTTCTGCCATCGCTGCAGGACGCTGCCACGCGCCGCCCAGACTTCCTTCAGCACCTGCGGCAGCTCGGCCAGACTGCAGCGACATTCCTGAAGACGCGGCGCCTCGAAGACGTGCGCGATCGGGTCATCGTCACAGGCTGCGCAACGCACGTTGACCAGGTCCACTTGGCCATCGAACTTCACGAGCGTAGACATTTCGATTGCCGGGCAATCGTGTTGCCACCACTGAGGCCTCGCCCAGCCGATAACCCCCCGGCCGCCGCCTTCGTCAGACTTGACCATCTGGATCTTGTAGACATCGAGGTCAGCAAAATCGATAGCGCGTCGGAAGGCTCTCTCGACATCCTCGGCTGGTTCTCTGCCTGCTCGTGTCATTTGTCTCAGCCCTCACGATTCCCTGACGGTTGGTCACGCCGCCTCGCGGTAATAGGTCTTGAGCAATCCGCCCAGGCGCTCGCGGCAGAGGACCTCGCCTTCAGCAGGCATTGGCTCATCAGGCTCGATGATCCGCCGGCCAAGAACCCGATGTGGCCTTTCTCGCAGATAATGCTCGTTGTACTGCTCGACAACGTAGCGGAGATGTCTTTCGCCGAAGATGATCATCTTGTTGAGACACTCGGATTTTATGGAAAGCACATAGCGTTCCGCGTACGGATTCAAGTTCGGAGCTCTCTTCGGCAATTTGAGCGCCCGCACACCAGCAGCCCGAAGCGTCTGGCGGAACTTCTTGGTGTAGAGTGGATCCCGGTCGTGGATCAGGACTCGCTTGCCTTCCAGAAAGCCGTCCTCCGCGTCGGTAAGGTTCCGAGCCCACTGGAGCATCTGCGTCTCGCAGGGATCGGCGTGGATGCCGACGATTTCGACCTTGCGAGTGGCGACCTCGATGACGAAGAAGACCAGATAGCGAGTCAGGCCCTTGAAGCCCAAAATGTCCACGCTAAAGAAGTCACACGCGGCGAGACTCTCCCAGTGCGACTTGATGAAGTCATTCCACGTGGTCTTGTAGGGCCGGTCGGGATCAGGCAAGAGGCCGTGGTCCAGCATGACGCGCCGCACGGTCTGCCAGGAGACCTTGTAGCCTAGGCCCTTGAGCTCGCCATGGATGTGGCCGTAGCCCCAGCTTGGATTGGCTGCCGCCATTTCGAGCACGAGCTTGCGGATCATGTTGGCTTTAGTGGGCACAGGCCCTCGCTTGCCGCGGCGGTCCGAGCTGTCGTACTTCCTCGTGACGAACCAGCGGTGCCAGCGGATCAAGGTGTCCGGGCTGAACAGCGTGCCGAATTGGCGCAGCAGGTCCTTGCCCAGCTTGATGGCGGCAATCGCCAGGCGGCGCTTCTGGGACTCGTTCAGGATGAGGCGTTTATGGCCAAGCTTCTCCCGAAGAATTCGGTTCTCAACGGTGAGATACTCGATAACCTCCTGCTGCCGGCGGTTCATCCAGCCCGCCAGGGCCACCGCGAAGAATGTCCATGGTTTAAAGGTCATGGGGAAGGATGGTAGCGGTGGTTGCGCACGAAAACAAGATCGTAGGCGACGCCTGTAGCACCACGGGGTGCGCAACTGCGTAGCAGTCCGGCGCAAGAAGCCAGCAGGCGAAGGGACGTGCAGACAGCGAAAGATTCTTTCATCAGCGAGGCGTCGGCGGCGTGTGCATATCGTACGCTAACCATCGGAGCCGCGTTTCTCAGGCGATCATTCTTCGTGGCCTGTAGAAGAGTTCCAGACGTTGCGTAAGGCCTTCGCTTTGATGGATGGAGAACATGGTAAAATTCTCTGCAAGAACTTGGAAGAACTGCGCCACGTGTCGATCCTGGTCGGGCCCGCGAAACCTTGACACTTTCATGCCTGCCGCGCAGGTCGAACCACTCGCGCAAGGCGAATGCTCGACAAGGGAACGGGACAACAAGACCTACGCGACCGGCAGTTGCACGGCATGGCGCATGTGGGCGGACCTCAAGACTGAGACTGCGCTCAACGCCGCAGGCAACGTTTGACCACCACGACTTCCAAGGATTAGCCCTGCCATCTCCGGGTCGGAACCCAGGAGATCAGCCGGCGATTCCGGTGGGAATAGATACTCTCAGCGGACCCAACGAGACCGGCTGTGCCGGCCGCGAAGAGGCGCCTGTTCGGCGGAAGCGTTTCCCTCATCATTCCTTGAGAAACAGCAGGGGTTCCATGATTCGGCCGAGGCTACTTGGCTGCGAACGGTTGGCTGCCAGCCCATAACCGGCGCCGAACCTGTTCGCCAATGCCCGCTCCCTGCCACTGTTTCTGTCACGACCTCTATGACCTTCCGTTTCTACCGCACTTCTAGAGCCCGGCGACCTCCCAGCCGGCGCGGTAGGTTCGCTTGAGAAGCTTCTGGCCGGCTTTGTTGTCGGTGATCTTTAGGTTGGGGGCGTCCCACTGGAGTTTCTCGTCGGGGCAGCGGATGGCGACGGTGCCCAGAATGATCGCCTCAGCCATCGGGCCGGTCTGCATGAAGTGCGACTCGGTCATCTCGCCGCCGAGGCAGGCGTCGCAGAAGTGGTGATAGTGGTTGCGCCCGGGTATGCGGGGCATCTTATAGTCCTTGAAGTTCTCCTTCGGCAGCAGCCAGGGCGCGGCCTGGTGAGGCAGCAGCAGCGCGCCCTTGGTGCCTATGACCATCGACGACTCGGCCGGGTAGCTCTTGAAGTGCGGCTTGGCCAGCGCCTGGGCCTCTTCGGGCGGGTAGAACTCGCCGTCGAACCATTCCAGCGTGATGTCGCCATCGGTCTTGTCGTTGCCGGGGAAGACCCAGGTGATGTGGTCGCCCTGCGGCCAGGTGTCGCCCCGGCGCGCGGGGGAATCCTTCCATGACTTCTGGACCTCGGCGATGACGCTCTTGGGTGCCGTCAGGCCCAGATCCTTCCAGACGGCGTCGAAGATGTGGCAGCCGATGTCGCCCGACCAGCCCGTGCCGAAGTCCTGCCAGGCCCGCCAGACCGTGGGATGGTAGCCCGGCGCGTACGGCCGAACCGGTGCGGTGCCCAGCCAGAGATCCCATTCGAGCTGCTTGGGCGGTTCCTGGCCCTTTTCGGGGCGCGGGCCCACGAGGCGGTATGACTCGGCCCCGGGGCGGTTCGAGCAGAGATAGGCTCGTTTGACCTTGCCGATCACGCCGTCGCGGAGCATTTGGACGGCCATGCGGTCGCCGGCGCTGCTGGCGATCTGCGTGCCGAGCTGCGTAACCACGCCGGCCTTCTTAGCGGCCTCGGCGATCATGCGGCACTCGTAGACATCGTGACAAAGAGGCTTCTGGCAGTAGACGTGCTTCTTGGCCGCCAAGGCCGTCATGGTGGCCGCCGCGTGCGTGTGGTCGGGCACGGTGACGTTGACCGAGTCGATCTTGTCGCCTTCCTTGGCCAGCAGCTCGCGCCAGTCGGTGTACTTGCGGGCGTCGGGCACGAACTTGGCGGCTTTCTCCAGCCGGTCGCGGTCCACGTCGCAGATCGCCACGACCTGCGTCCGCAAGTGGCTCTTGAACTCGTGCAGGTCGTTCCAGCCCATCCCGCCAACGCCGATGCAGGCGTGGTTGAGCTTGTCGTTGGCGCCCAGAGACTGACGGGCCACCGCCGCGATGGTGAGCCCTGCGGCCGCGCCCTTCATAAACGTCCGTCGCGTAATATGACGTTTCATCGGATGCTCCTTATGTCGCCTTCGCATTCTGCGCCGCCTACCTCGATTGGGCCTGGCGACTGCCTTCTATATTTGTCCAACCCGAACCCACGGCGCAAGTGCCGCCGCGGCTATTCTCCCTGGGGTCGCTTGCCAATGCCCGCCCGCAACGCTGTCTGCCGTTAGGAGGTTGCGGATGTGGTCTATCGGGGGGACAGGTCACTCTCATTTAGGCCATAGCTTCCCGCGTCATTCCGTGCGGTCAAGACCTCCAAGTATGTTCGGGAAGTGGGCGGGCCTAATAACGCTGGACTATAACGGGGGCTCCGGTTCTCGGAAGTCGTGCCGAGCCCTCCCGCGGCTGGGCGGGGTTCAAGAGGAAGTGATCTCGTCTTTCCGGACGCTCATCTAAGCGCCCGGTCGAAAGCCGGCATCGCAGCCGGCAAGGAGAATCTGCTATGGCCAACCGATCCACCCGTCGAAGCTTCCTCCAGTCCGCCGCGGCCGCCGGGACCGCGACGGCGGCTGCGGTGTTCACCATTGTCCGCCCCTCGGCCGTGCGCGGGGCGGAGGCCAACTCGAAGATCGAGTTGGGCATCGTTGGCCAAGGCGGGCGGGGGCGGTGGATTGCTGACCTGTTCGCCCAGCACGGCGGCTACAAGATCACCGCCCTGGCCGACTACTTCCCACAGGTCGCCCAGGCGGCGGGGCAGGGGCTGGGCGTGGACAAGGCCCGGTGCTTCTCGGGCCTGCTGGGCTACAAGCGGATGATCGAGGCCAAGGTGGATGCCGTGGCGTTGGAGACCCCGCCGTGCGTCTTTCCGGAGCACGCCACGGCGGCCGTCGAGGCCGGATGCCACGTCTATGTGGCCAAGCCCGTGGCCTGCGACGTGCCGGGGTGCCTGGCCATTGCGGCGGCCGGCAAGAAGGCCACCGAGAAGAAGCGGGTCTTCCTGGTGGACTTCCAGACCCGCACCGATCCGTTCTGGATCGAGGCGGTCAAGCGGGTTCGCCGGGGGGATATCGACCAGGTCGCGATGATCTGCTCGCACTACCACGACGAGGGCTTTCCCGACCCGCCGCTGGGCAAGACCATCGAAGGCCGACTCCGCGGGCTGATCTGGGTGAACGACGTGGCCATCGGGGCCAGCTACCTGGTCAACGCCGGCATTCACGCCATCGACGCGGCCCTCTGGTTGGCGGGGGACGTAGCGCCCCTCAGCGCCACCGGCTGCTCGCGCCGCATGCGGCGCGACCCCCATGGCGACAGCCACGATACGTTCTCCGTCACCTACGAGCTGCCCGGCGGGACCATCCTTAGCCATCGGGGGGAGCACATCCACAACGTCAACGGTTTCGCCTGCGGGTGCGTTGCCTACGGGCAGAGCGGCTTCATGGAGGCCAACTACGAGGGCAAAGCCTTCGTCCGCGGGGGCAAGCAGCCCTACAAGGGCGGCGATGTGGCCGGGCTCTACGGCGAGGGGGCCAAGCGGAACATCGCCCTGTTCCACAAGAACATCACCGATGGCGTGGTGGACAACCCGACCGCCGCCAGCGGTGCCAACAGCACGCTGACGACGATCCTCGGCCGCGACGCGGCCCTGGCGGGCGCCAAGCTCACCTGGGACGAGATGATGAAGGCCAACAGAAAGCTCCCGGTGGACGAGAGCGGGCTGACGCAGTAGGGCGGATGGTTGACCGCAGAGGCGCAGAAAACCCGCCGCCCCCCGGGCACAGCCACTCGCCAGTCCGAGGGTCAACGCAACATCAAAGTCTCTATTAGGTTACGCAATAGAGTTTCCAACCTTTGCCCTAAGGAGTGCGTCATGAAGAGTGTATTGGCAAGAAGTTTCACGGCAGCCTTGATCCTGATGGCAAGCGTGGTGGCGATTGCGGCAGACGCAGTTTCCGATCCGTTGGACGCCTGCAATGTCGTCTGGGATTCACCGAGCAGGAACTCCTCCGGCTCGATGCCGATCGGCAACGGCGACATCGGCATGAACGCGTGGGTGGAAGAGAACGGCGACCTGCTGTTGCTGATCGGCAAGACCGACGCCTGGGACGAGAACAGCCGGATTGTCAAGGTGGGGCGCGTGCGGATTACGCTCTCGCCCTCGCCGTTTGCTAAAGGGCAGCCCTTCCGGCAGGAGTTGAAGCTGCGCGACGGCATGATCGAGATCACCGGCGGCGCGCCCGGCGAGGCTACGGTGGTGAAGGTGTGGGTCGATGCGAACCGTCCTGTCATCCGCGTGGAATGCGACGGCCCGCAGCCCTTTGACGTCACCGCCAAGACAGAAGTGTGGCGGACCGAGAAACGCCTCTTTGGAGAACAAGAATGGTCTAGTTGTTGGCACATGAACGGAGTGGACGGCGGCAATCGCCCCAAGGAGATCCAGTGCTACATCACGCCCGATACCGTGGTGGAAGGCGGAGACCGCGTCGTCTGGTACCATCGCAACGAGTATTCGGTGTGGCCTATCGGCATGGAGCTTCAAGGGCTCGAGTCGGTAATGGCGAACATGAAGGATCCTTTACTCAACCGCACCTTCGGCGCGGCGATGTGCGGCAAGGGTTTTGCGAAGAGCAACGGAAGCACCCTCAAGTCGACCAAGCCGGCGAAGTCGCACTGTGTTTCCATCTATCCGCTCACCGACCAGACACCGACCCCTAAGGCTTGGCTCGATAAGCTGGACAAGACGATCCATGCCGCGGATGCCGTTGACCTTGCCAAAGGCCGCGCGGAGCACCAGCAGTGGTGGCGCGATTTCTGGAACAGAAGCTGGATCCGCATCAGCGGCAGCGGCGAGGCGGAAACGGTCACGCGCGGCTACACGCTGCAGCGGTGGATGAGCGCCTGTGCGGGCCGCGGCACTATCGCCATCAAGTTCAACGGCTCTATTTTCACCGTCGAGAACCGCGATGGCGACAATGTCACATCCGATCCGGATTGGCGCGCCTGGGGCGGCGACTACTGGTATCAGAACACGCGGCTGCCTTACTGGCCCATGCTCGCCTCGGGCGACTACGACCTCATGCGGCCGATGTTCACCATGTACTTCAACACCCTCGAACTGGCCAAAGCCAGGAACCGCCTCTGGTTCAACTGCGAAGGCGCCTACGCCACCGAAACCATGAGCTTCTGGGGGCTGATGAGCAATGGCGACTACGGATGGAACCGCTCCGGAAAACATGCCTCCGACATGGTCAATTCGTACATCCGCTGGATCTGGTCGAGCGGGCTCGACCTGTCGATGATGATGCTGGACTACTACGAACACACGCAGGACCAGCGGTTCCTCAAGGAGCAGCTTCTGCCCTGGGCGGACGCCATGGTCCTCCATTTCGACACCCGCTTCAAGCGCGACGCTGCGGGCAGGTTGATCATCAGCCCTGCCCAGGCGATCGAAACCTATCAAGGCGGCGTCACCAATCCCACAACGGATATCGCCGGTCTGCGCGTGGTGCTCGATCGCCTCGTGGCCTTGCCGCCGGAACTTACCGATCCAGCGGCGCGGCAGCGCTGGGTGCGATTCCGGAAAGAGGTCCCAGAGATCCCCATGACCGTCCGGGACGGCAGGAAGTGCGTCCTGCCGGCGGAGAAGTTCGGAGGGCGGAGCAACTGTGAAAATCCCGAGTTGTATACGGTGTTTCCCTTCCGGATCT
>CAZSBS010000188.1:0-9392 GCA_964605095.1 uncultured Planctomycetaceae bacterium
CGAATCTGCAACTTCGAGATGCTCCGTAGGGCGCAGTGACCGCGAAAACAGCATATCTCGCGCAGCTTGCCCTCCGTAGCCTTGGCGAAGGAGGGAGGTCGCAGAGAAAAGAGCAAGAGCAAAAGGCAAAGAAGAAGTTAGAGGGGGATTACATGGATTAAGGGATTACATGGATAGAAGCAGATATGAGTTTCTTAATCCATCTAATCTTTTAATCCATGTAATCCCCATCAGAAGATGTTTCTTCTGTTTCTTCTTCTGTTTCTTCTTTTCTCCCCGCCGCTATCCGATAGAATCCCGCCCATGAGCCAACCCTATGAAGAATTGACGCGGGCGGCAAGGCAGTTGATCGCCATCGAGGAACTGCTGGGCGGGCGGTTCATGCCCGCCAAGCGCCGGCCGCTCGATGTCCCCGATTTCGCCCCGCCCGTGGCATGTGCCGCCGCGCTGGGCGATGCCGGCCCGGCGATGTCGGCCGAGGATCGCGCCGCCGCCCTCAAGGCCATGGACGACGGCGAGGTCAAGCACTGCGTCAAGTGCGCCCTCAGCAAGGGCCGGCACAACACGGTATTCGGCGAGGGCGACCCGCAGGCGAGGCTGATGTTCGTCGGCGAGGGCCCGGGGCAGGATGAAGACGAGACAGGCCGACCGTTCGTAGGCCGGGCCGGCCAACTGCTCGGCAAAATGATCGTCGCCATGGGCCTTTCCCGCGAGCAGGTGTTCATCGCCAACATCGTAAAGTGCCGCCCGCCGAACAACCGCGCGCCGGCGCCCGAGGAAACCGCCGCCTGCTGGGGCTATCTTCTACGCCAGATCAGGATAATCCGCCCGGAGGTGATCGTTACCCTGGGCAACCCCGCCAGCCACGCACTGCTCAAGACCACAACGGGCATTACCCGCCTTCGCGGCTCGTGGCAGGTAATGCCGCAACTTGCCGAAGGCGTCGGCGGCATCGAGGTCATGCCCACCTTTCACCCAGCCTACGTGTTGCGGTACTACACCCCTGAAATCCGCGGGCAGGTCTGGTCGGACCTCCAGGCCGTCATGGCCCGGCTGGGGCTGACGATGCCTGGGGAAACGTCCTGAGCTCGCGCAGGCACCGGCCTTGGAGGCCGTACGATTTGTATGGCCCGAGCAGGCAGCAGAAAAACCCAAGGCGCGGCGTTGTGGTGGTCGATAAGATATACGGGTAGAATCTTGTGGAGGTCGATGCCGCAATGATTGAACATAAAGTCATAATGCACGGACCTGCGGTTCGGACGGCTGGGGTGACTCCCGCCGTGATGGGGGCTGTATTGTCACGGCTTGGGGAAAGCCTGCACGGGGCGGTCGATGTCGCGTTTCGCCTGTCCTCCGGCCCAGGCCGCAGGCAGCCATGGTTGCGCCGGGCCGGACAGGTGGAGTTGAAAGACGCAGAGAAGACGGGCGATCACGAGATGACGATGTTCTTCGAGGCGCCGGCGTTTGGAGACGTCGCCGAAGATTACTACCGGCAGCCTTCCCTGTTCGGCGAGGCCCCGAGCCGGGAGGACACGGCGTTTGACGTCCTAGGCGATGCCGTCGGCGATGTGCTGTCGGAGAAGGCCGACAGCGATCGATTCGATGTCGGGCTGCTGAAGCGATTTCGCCGACTGGGCGCTGCCGTCTTCGAGAAGAAGCAAGTGAACGAACTACTGATTCTGGGGCCTCGCATGCCGCTGGAGTCCCCGTGCCGGCTTTCCAGCAAGTTCGAGGACATGGCGCAGGATCTTTATATGAAAACGCCTCGGCCCACCAGGGCTCGCATCGCGGGTAAGCTGGACATGATCGAAGCCAGCACCATGGCCTTCGCGTTGCTCATGCCTGGAGGGCAGCGAGTGCGAGGAGTGTGGCGGGGCAATGAGTTTGAAACTCTTCGCTCGCTGGTGAACTCGGACGTAGTGGCGGCGGGCATGGCCGTCTACCGACCATCGGGGAGACTACTGCGCATCGACGCCGATGTGCTCGCGCCTCAGCGCGAAGCGGACCGGTTCTTCGCCGTGGTCCCGACCCCGACAGGGAGCAAGATGGACCTGAAATCGCTATTGCGGGAACAGCACTCCCGCGGGGGCATGGCGGCAGTCTGGGGCAGACTCCCGGCGGAGGAGACCGATGAGGAATTCCTGACCGCCGTGGCGGAGATGGGTTGACGACCTATGGTCACGTCTTCCTCTACTCCGGCGCCGTCCGATGTAGTGCTGTTGGACACAAACATACTGCTGATCTACGCGCGAGCCGGGGAGCCTTCGCGGCAACTGGAAGCGCAGTTGGGGCTTCAGAGCGGACGCGTCCAGGGATTCATCTCCGTCATCTGCATTGGTGAGGTGCTGGCTTTCGCTCAGAAGTACAACTGGGGGCAGACTCGCAGGGAGGCGCTAATGGAATTGCTCAGGGTGAAACTGGTCCCGGTCGACATCAACCGCCCGGAGATCTTCGCGGCCTATGCGGACATTGACAATTACTGCGAGAAAGTGATGAAACCGGCGCGGCGCATTGGGCAGAACGACCTCTGGCTCGCGGCCACTGCTCATGTGTTGCAGTGCGAGTTGGTAACCACCGACAGGGATTTCGACCACCTGCATGAGGTCAAGATGCGCCGTCGCTGGATCGACCCTTCATCCCTGGTCCCGCGGAAATCATGACCCAGACTGCTTCGTAAATCCTGGGCCGGCTATTGCCTTTCCGCCCCTATCTTCCGCACTTCTTCCACCACAGCCTGGACCATTTCCTCCAGCCCAACCGTCCGCAGCCGTTTGCCGCGGCTGTACAGCACGGCCTTGCCCTTGCCGGCGCAGACGGCCACATCGGCGCCCTCGGCCTCGCCGGGCCCGTTGACCACGCAGCCCATGACCGCCACGCTCACGGGGAAGTCCAGGCCCGCAAGCGCCTGGCGGACCTGCTCAACGATCGGCTCCATGTCCATCTGCGCCCGCCCGCAGGTTGGGCAGGCGATAAGCTCCAGGCCCTTTCGCGGCCGCAATCGTAACGAGTAAAGCAGTTCCAGCGCCGCGGCGACCTCCGCCGTCGGGTCGCCGGCGTAGGAGATTCGGATCGTGTCGCCGATTCCCTCGCAAAGCAGCGCGCCAAGTGCGGCGGCTGAGCGAATGGCGCCCGTGGCGGCCGTGCCCGCGTGCGTCACTCCGAGGTGGAGCGGGTAGTCCCACCGCTGAGCCATGCGCCGGTTGGCGGCCACGGTTGTCACCGCGTCGTGGCTCTTGGCGGACAGCACCAGGTTCTGGAAGTCCGCCTCCTGGAAGACCTCCAGGTACTCGGCCATTTTCTCGACCATCAACTCATCCAGCGGCCTGGCCAGGTCGGCGGCGTGTCGCGCGTCGTCGGTGCGGTCGATGATGGAGCCTTCGTTCACGCCCACGCGGATGGCGACGCCGGCGGCGGCGGCGGAGGCGATTACGCGCCGGACCTGCCCGCGGTCGCGGATGTTGCCTGGGTTGAGGCGGATTTTGGCGACGCCCGCGTCGATGGCCTCGAGCGCTCGGTCGAAGTGGAAATGCACATCGGCCACGATGGGCACGGGCGAGGCCGCGACGATTCTCTTCAGGGCGGCGGTGTCCGCCTTTGTGGGTACAGCCACGCGAACGAGATCGGCCCCGGCCTCGGCCAGGCGGTTCACCTGGGCAATCGTCGCATCGGCGTCGGCGGTCTTCGTGTTGGTCATGCTTTGCACGGCCACCGGCGCGCCGCCGCCTATAACCACGCTGCCGACCTGCACCGCCCGCGACGCCCGCCGCTTGATTTCGGGATAGATCATGCCGGGGATTTTACAGGGAAAGAAGGTAGTAGGTAATAGGTAATAAGTAGTAGGGTAGAAGAAGCAGAGACGGGGGAAGTAATCCGTAAGACAGAAGAACCCCCCGGAGCTTGGAGCCCCCGGTGTGCCCCAAGTCCAGGAATAGCGTCAGTGACAGAAGACCTGATTCTTAGCCCCGTTCACGGGGCTTCGCCCCGCGATAGCGGGGTTTAGACCAGGCCTTTCAGGCCTGGGTCCACGATATTGGCCATTCCTGTCAGCACGCTTCAGCGCGCTTACCAGTGTTCGGGAGCCTTTAGGCTAAAGCCCCGAGAAAGCGCGCTGAAGCGTGCTGAACATCAGTGATGCTCGTGCCACCCAGGCCTGAAAGGCCTGGGCTAAACCCGCCTTCGGCGGTCAAAGCCCCGTGAACGGGGCTGAAGAGCAGTCGCTACACACTTACGGATAGCAATCCCTGGGAAGCCCTGGAATCCCTAAAGCTCCAACTCCGCTTCGCACGCCTTCACGAGTTTCGCCGCCAGGGCATCAACTTCGCCATCGGCGCGGAGTCCGGCGGCCCGAACGTGCCCGCCGCCGCCGAAACGCCTTGCGATGGCCGCGATGTCAACGCCGCCCCGGCTGCGAAGGCTCACGCGGACGCACCGCCCGCCGTTGTCGGGCGTCTGCACGAGCAGCATCGACACCTCGACGCAGCCCATTCGCAATGGCTCGTTGACGATGTTCTCCGTCTCGTCCTGGCGGGCGCCGGTCTCGGCGAAGTCGGCCAGGCGGAGCTTCATCGTCGCGATGGCCCCGGCGGCGGGCAGTTCCAGGCTCGCAAGCGCCCGGCTCAGCAGCTTCATCCGCTCCGGCCGGTCGGCCTGGAAAAGCCGCCGGTAGAGCTTGTCGCACTCGACGCCGGCGTCGAAGAGCCTGGCCGCGGCGCGAAGGCACCGCCCGTCGGTGTTCGAGAAACGGAACCAACCGGTGTCGGTGGTCATGGCGGTCAGAAGCGCCTCGGCTGTCTTGAGATCCACCGGCCAGCCCAGCGCATCAAGCAACTCGCCGATCATGACCCCAGCCGCGGCGGCCGAGGCGTCCAGCCAGCGCACCGCTCCGATGTCGTCAGTCGTGGCGTGGTGGTCGATGACCACGATTTTCCCCCTGGCCTGGGCAAGCGCATCGTCCAGCCCGTCGAGTTGGGCGAAGGCGCAGGTGTCCACGATGATGACGGCGTCGGCCCAGCCCGCCAGTTCCGCGAACCTCTCCGCCGGCGCGGGCCGGCAGTCAGCCAGGAGGAAGTCGTACCTGGCCGGCACTTCACTGGGCACGAGCGCGGCGGTTTGTTTGCCGGCTGACCTGGCAGCCCCGCAAAGCGCAGCCATCGAGCCCAGCGCGTCGCCGTCCGGGCGCGCATGCGTCACAACCAGCAGCCTTGCCGCCGCCGATAACCGCCGCATGATTTCACGCATCTGTTCGTTCATGGACAATAGTTATTTATCGCGGAGGCCGAGGAGAAAAAGCAAAAGAAACATCTTTAGATGGGGATTACATGGATTCAAAGATTACATGGATTAAGAAACTTACATATGCTTCTATCCATATAATCCTCTAATCCTCTAATCCCCCTCAATGCTTTTTCTTCTTCTCAATCCTTCTTCTCTCTTCTTTTCTCCGCGTTCTCCGCGCCCTTTGCGTGAGACCTTTCTTTTTCTCGCCGCTTATTGGCAAAGTTGTCGCACCTGCTCGACGTCCATCGCCATCTGTGCCTTGAGGGCCTCCGGGCTGTCGTATCGCCGCTGCTCGCGGAGGCGACGGGTGAACGACAGCGCGATGTCCTGATCATACAGGTCGCCTGAGCCGTTGAGAAGGAACGCCTCGACCGTTCTTTGGCCCTGGGCATCTGGGCAGAACGTCGGGGCCGAGCCGACGCTGATGGCCGCGGCGCAGCGGTTGCCGGCGACTTCGGCGAAGCCGGCGTAGACGCCGTCGGCGGGGATAACCTGGTCGCCGAGTTTGAGGTTGGCGGTCGGGTACTCCAGCAGCCTGCCGACGCCGCGCCCGCGGACCACGCGCCCGTAAAGCGCGAAAGCCCGGCCAAGGCAAGTTGCGGCGTCGGCGAGCCGCCCCTCAGCCACCAGGCGGCGGATGAGCGTGCTGGACACCAGGCGCTTGCCATCGGAAAGTTCCAGGTGGACCGGCTCAGCCACGTGAACCTCGAAACCCTCGCGCCGGCCTATCTCAGCCAGGGTTGCGATGCTGCCGGCCCGGTTTTCTCCGAAGAAGAAGTTTGGCCCCTCGACCATTTGCCGCGGCGCCAGCGCGGCGACGATGATCCGCTGGGCGAACTCATCCGGCGTCATCGAGAGCATCCGGGCGCAGGCCGCCACCGTCACCACGTAATCGCAGCCCGCCTCCAGCAGCAGGCGGCGCTTGACTGCCTGGGGAACCACCCGTAGCGGAGCGTCGGCTGGGCGCAGGACCAGGTCCGGCGGGGGGTCGAACGTCATCGCCACCACCGCCGACTGCCCGCCCGACAGGCCCGCCGCCATTTCGATTATCCGCCGGTGTCCGACATGCACGCCGTCGAAGTTGCCGATTGTCAGCACGCACCCGCGGATGGCCGGGGGCAGAGAGTCAAGACCTTCTATGCAGCGGTTGTCCATTACGCGTTGTCCATCAATCTGATTGCTTGCCACGGCGTAGCCGGGCGGAATGCGGATTGCTGATTTCCCGCTTTGCGGGTCGCGCCATCCGACCGCCTCTTGCCGACGCTGTTGTTCAATCCATGTCTCCGTGAAAAACCTGTCGACCAAACCGAACGAGTTTACCGTCGTCGCCTGCCTTCAACAACCGCCGGGCATGCATCCCTGCCGAAAAGATGCTCGGCACCACAGTGGCGCCAGACGGGTTTCAGATTACCGTGGGTAATGGCCCCATGTTGGGCTTTGGATTCGATTTGCTTGAAGGAGAGCGAGATGTCAGCCAGAACGATCTGGTCAATAGTAGCCGGAGCGGGACTGCTTGTGGGCCTGGCAGCCGCCGGCCCGACCGCTGATGCCAAGGATGCCGGGAATGACTCCCCGGCCAAAAAAGACGCACCCGCCAAGAAGGCTCCCAGGCCCCCCCGGCCGCCGAAGGTCGAAGGGCCGACATTCCTAGATCCCAACGAGGCAGGCCCGGACTACGCTGTGCAGGGCGAGTACGTCGGCTCGGCCGGCAGCGACAAAGTCGGCATCCAGGTCGTCGCGATGGGCAAGGGCCAGTTCACGGTCGTGATATACCAGGACGGTCTGCCCGGCGACGGATACGCCCGTGACAAGAAGAAGGTGTCCATCCAGGGCGCCACAAAGGACGGCAAGACGGTCTTCGATGGCGGCCCCGGCAAGTACGAGGCGGTCATCGAGAACGGCAAGCTCACCGGCCGGTGCGACACGGGCGAGAAGATCGCCGCCCAGCGGATCATCCGGACAAGCCCCACTCTGGGCGCCAAGCCGCCTGCCGGGGCGATCGTGCTGTTCGACGGCACGAACACTGAGGCGTGGATCAACGCCAGCATCGACAAGCGCGGCTTGCTCGAGATGAACGCGGAGACCAAGGCAGACCTGCCGGACTGCACGCTGCACGTGGAGTTCCTGCTGCCATTCAAGCCTGAGGCTCGCGGGCAGGACCGCGGCAACAGCGGGATCTACCTCCAGCGGCGTTACGAGGTACAGGTGCTGGACTCGTTCGGCCTGGAGGGCAGGGCCAGCGAGTGCGGCTCGCTCTACCAGAGGGTGGCGCCGCTGGTGAACATGTGCTACCCGCCTCTGACTTGGCAGACGTACGACATCGAATTCGAGTCCGCCAAGTGGGAAGACGGCAAGAAGGTCAAGGACATGTCGTTGACGGTTCGTCATAACGGCGTGGTGGTCCAGGACAACATTCATCTCAAGAGCCAGACCGGCGCCGGCAGGAAGGAAAGCCCCGAGGGCGGCCCGCTTTGGCTGCAAGGGCACAAGAATCCGGTTTTCTACCGGAATGTCTGGATCGTCCCGAAAAAGTGAAGTCTTTCTCGCGTTCGTATCGTACGTTTCCGGTGATTCGCAAGCGCGGGTGGGAGCGAGGCTGAAAGGAACGCTCCGTTTTTGCGCGCGGCGAATCGGCCTCACCCGGCTGGGCGCTTCCGCGCGATGACGGATGCTCGCTGCCCGCTTCGCGCGACGCCTGCCGGGGATATGGCGTCATCGTCATCCGTCAGCATGACGGGGGGAACTTGAGGGGTGCATATCCGTCAAAGATAGTGTGGAAATCATGGACCTTCCGGCCGGCGGCTGGAAACGGCGGCAACCGACGCGGTAAAATGTCGATAGAGACAAAGAGCACAGCGGCGCGTCCGGCCTGGAGCGAGGCAATGTGATGCACGGGCAAGGCGACATTTCGGTGGAGTTATCGGGCTACCTCGACGGGCAGTTGACGCCGGAGGTGGCCAGATGGGTGGACCGCGCCGCCGCCGAGAGCCCCGACATCGCCAGGCGCCTGCACGACCTGAGGCGCGTACGGACGATACTGCGAACGATGGAGCCGGTCAGCCCGGCGCCGGACTTCGTCGCCAGGGTGCTGGCCGAGGCACGACGGCGCGGGCTCATGCGCCGCGTCGTCCGCGAGCGAATGCTACAGGGAGTAGTCCGCCTGGCGTCTGCGGCCGCGGCAGTGCTGCTCGTGGCGGGCATCGCGGGCATCGCGGTTCAGAGCTTCATGAACCACTCCGGGCCGTCCCAACCTCAGGCCGCGCCGGCTGTGGCTGTGGCGCCAAGACCCGGCGGCGGCATGAAGGACGGTAAGAGCGAGGAAATCATGACCAAGGGCAGCGGCGGGGCCGCACTGGCGGTCGCCCCGGGCGCAGCTCTCCGCAAGGGCGAAGTCCAGCGCCTGGCAGCGATCGGGAGCACGGCCCGCACGCTTGACCTGGCTGTGACGGACCTCGGCGCCGGAGCCAAGGAAGTAACCGCGGTCCTGGCTGACGCGGGCATAACCAGGTTCTCCGCCGACGGCATTAATTTCGACGCCGACCGGCTCGGAACGCGAGACCTCACGCCCAAGCCGACGATGGAGCAGTCAAAGCTCGGCCCTGATGAGTTGACGGGATTCTCCCCGATACCCGGCGAAAGCGACGAGTTGCGGTTCCTCGTCATGGCGCCGCCGGACCGCATCGATGCCATCACAAAGAGGCTGGACAGCCTCCGCCAGAGAGAGAACCCCGATGAGTCGTCGAACGGGCTTTGCATAGCCGGCGTGTCCCGCCCGGCCGCGGCGCTGCCGAAGGCTGCCACGACTCGACAGGCCGGCCCCACCGCCAGTGCGACGGATTCGCCGGGCGAGCCGTACCACGCGGCCGAGATCCAACGCCTGCCCAACCCCTCGCAGTTCCAGGCCCGCCAAAGCCAGGCCGCCACGACCGCGGCTTCCCAGGCGGCCGGCCCGGCCAGGGCGAGAAACGAGGCGATCATCATCACCGTCCGCCTCCGCCGCAGCGACACCAACCGCAGCGACCCGGCTCGCAACTTGAAACAGTGATACGCCGCCGCGGTATGTGTTTAGTGAGCAACGCACTTGTCGCCGCCCCGGATGGGGCGGAGGTTTGTAG
>CAZSBS010000189.1:0-9326 GCA_964605095.1 uncultured Planctomycetaceae bacterium
ACTGGATGCCAAATGGAAAACTGTCTAAATTAACAATTGGGCAACAGGCCCTACCAGCTACCGGCTACCAGCTACCGGCTACCGGCTACCGGCTACCGGCTACCGGCTACCGGCTCCCGGCTACCAGCTCCCGGCTACCGGCTCCCGGCTACCGGCTACCAGCTACCGGCTACCAGCTACCAGCTACCGGCTACCGGCTACCACATAATACCGTATCACCGTCGCGGCGTTGCTGCGCACTGCAATCGCGCCGCAAAGAGGCTACTGAACCACGCCTTTGCCGCGCAGGCATTTCTCGATCCGGCGGCGGGCCTCTTCGATTCGCAGGCGGACGGTCGCCTCGGCAATACGCATCTCGGCTGCGATGCCTCTGGTAGTCTGACCGTCGACGTACCGCAGCCGAACCACCCGCTGAAGGTCCTCCGGCAGCGTCCGGACGCACTGGCGGACGGCTTCGATTTCCTCGCGTCTTCCAGCCGCGCCGCCTGGGTCGTCCTCCGGCGAGACGAGCACTTCCTCCGCCAGTTCGGGGTCGAAGTTTTCCGGCCTGGGGCGGGCGGACCATCGCCTGCGGGCGGCGTTTCTCGCGATGGCCGCAAGCCAAGGCCGGAACAGCCCGCGCGCGGGGTCGAAAGTCTTAAGCGAGCGGAAAACCCGCACGAAGGTCTCCTGGACCAGGTCGTCGGCGTCGGCGCCGGCAAAACCGCTGCGAAGGAAGTAGACGCTCACCCATCGCGCGTTGGCGTCGTACAGCGCGCCGCACGCGGCCGGGTTGCCCGTGAGGGCTCCGTCGATCCATTGCTTTTCATTTTCGTCCACGCCGCACCCCGAGCAACCATTGTGCCCGCCGATTCTCCCCCAACCCAAGCCCGCAAGTCAACTGGCGATGTTTTTTCCTGAGAACGTGTATGAAGCCACTGCCCAAGAGCTTCTTCTCGCGGCAAGTTCTCGCGGGTAACTTCTGGCTTGCGGGCAGGCAGGGCGGGTAGGATATTCCAAGCGGGGCTGCTCTCACCTGGTGCCCCGAAAGGAGAACCGCAGATGGATCGTCCGAGCGATACGCCCCAGGAGCAACTGGACAGCCGCCCCCGCGTGCCACGGTCCACTGTCGCCAGGCTGCCTCAGTATCTGCGGTTCCTCCGTGACGCCGAGGCGGCTGAGAACCACTACCTCAGCGGCACGCGAATTGCCGCCGCCCTGAAGATCGACCCGGCGCAGGTCCGCAAAGACCTGGCCGTCACGGGCATCGCCAGCCGGCCCGGCGTGGGCTTTTGCGCGGCCGATCTCATCTACGCTATCGAGCAGTACCTCGGATGGAACAACACCACCGACGCGCTGCTCGTTGGCGCCGGGCACCTCGGGGCCGCGCTGGCGGGGTACGCCGGCTTCCAGCGGTATGGCCTGAACATCGTGGCGGTCTTCGACATTGACGACCGCAAGGTTGGCAGAAAGCTCTCCGGAAAGCCCGTTTACCCCTTTGACCAGATCGCGGCAAAGGCACAGGAAATGCACGTACACATGGGGATCATCACCGTGCCGTCCGGCGAGGCCCAGGATGTCGCCGGTGTGCTGGTCCTGGCTGGCATCCGGGCGATATGGAACTTCACGCCGGTCGAGCTGGACGTGCCTCCAAACATTGTGGTGGAGAAAATGGACCTCGCCGCAAGCCTGGCCGTCCTGAGCCGCAGGCTCGCCGACGCCTTGCGCCCAAGCAGATAATTGCGTTAGTCAAATTGTCAAACAATGGAGTCCATCATGTATCACGCCCTCCCGGTCGCGATCCTCACCATGTTAGCGGCCTCAACGCTTTTCGCCGCCGGGCCCGCGGTTCCCTCGACGCCACAAGCGCCGCGGCAGGACAACGAGAAATCCGCCAGTATTGACGCCGACAAGGCCGGGCAGTGGTCGGCGCCATATCGGAACTGGCATTACTATCCGGACCACGTGATACCGGCCAAGCCGGCGATCAGGGGGTTTGAAGGCGTTTCTTCGACGGACGTTCCCACGGTGTTCCAACTGCCCGGCGACAAGAAATGGTACATGACGTTCATCGGCTTTGACGGCAAGGGCTATCAATCCTTCGTGGCCGAGAGCGATGATCTCGTTCACTGGGCCAACATGCGCCTTGCCATGGGGTACGGCCCCGAGGGCTCCTTCGACTACGGCGGCGTTGTGCTGGGCGCGTTCCTGTACGGCGACTACGATATCAAGGCCAGACGGGAACTGAAGAAGCACGAAGGCAAGTACTTCTCCCTTTACGGAGCATATCCCCGCCAGGGCGGTTACGAGTTGCGGCCTGGCTACGAAGGCGTCGCATCGAGCGAAAACGGTCTGACGTGGCGAAGGGCAAGAAACGAACCTATCCTCTCGGTGCATCAACCTGATTGCGGCAAATGGGAAAAGGACTGCATTTACCAACCCTGGTTGGTGGAACACAAGGGGCGCTATTTCAATTTCTACAATGCGGCCAATGGCGGAACAGAGCAGATGGGCTTGGCCATTTCCACGGACATTCTTCAGTGGAAGCGTTACGATCACAACCCCGTAATCCCCAACGGGCCCAAGGGCAGTTACAATGAGAACTTCTGTTCCGACGGCAAGGTTTTCAGGGACACCGATCACTGGGTCTCGTTCTTTTTCGGCGTGGGTCGGGGCGGCGCGCATGTCATGGCTGCGTTCTCGCGCGACCTGTACCATTGGACGGTAGATCCCGAGCCGCTGTACAAGAGCGGCGGCAACCCGTCCGGCCTCGACAAGCAATACGCCCACAAGATCTCTCTCGTCTGGAATCCCCGGAACGAGACTTACTACATGTTCTACAACGCGGTCGGCAACAAGGGCAGAGGCATCGGCCTGATCACCAGCAAGCCGCTGGCGCCCGACGCACAAGAGTGAAAACTAGAGTTTCCGGCTCTGCATGATCGACAGCAGCAGCCAGATTCCCATTATCGCCGCGACGGTAAAGCCCAGCGCGCCAAAGGTCTGCATGTGCAGCAGGCCGAAGAGGTTGCCCTGCTGCGGCACCAGCAGGCTCGATCCCACCAGCAGGGCCGCAATTATCAGCGCAAAACTGATGCGGTTGGAACTCTTGTCGAGCGTCTTGACGAGGTTCTCCAGGTGCTCGTGATGTACCCGCATCTGGATCTGCCCATGGCGGAGCTTGGTGAGAATGGCGTTGAAGTCCTCAGGCATGCGGAAGGCCAACTCGTGCAGGTCCGCCAGCGACCCGCGGGCTTCGCGGAGCATTCGCCGCGGGTCCAGCCGCTGACGCCGGAAACGCGCGGCGTAGGGCTTGAGGTTCTCGACGATCTCGAAGTCCGGATCAAGGCTCTTGGCGAACGACTCTATCGTCATGAGGCTCTTGAGCATCAGCGTGAACTCCGCCGGCGGGCGGATTCGGTGCTTGCGGATCAGATCGAACACCTCGGTGAGCAGTTGTCGGAACGGGATGTCGGAGATCGACAGGTTCCAGTAGCGGTCGAGCACTTCCTCGGCGTCGCGGGTGAGCTCAGCCACGTTCGTTTCATCGCCGAGCAACTGGTTTCGCTGGAGCGTGCGGATCAGGCGGACGGAGTTGCGATCGACGATGCACAGCACCATTTCCTGGAGCACGAGCCGGTCTTCCTCGGTGAGCCGGGCGACCTGCCCGAAGTCCATCGCCGCCACGACGTTGCCCGGCAGAAGGAAGAAATTGCCCGGGTGCGGGTCGGCGTGAAAAAAGCCTATGTCGAATATCTGCCGCAGGACGAAGTCCGCGCCGCGCCGCGCCAGCAGCTTGCGGTCGTAGCCGGCGGCGTCCAGGGCGGCAAGGTTGCTCGGCTTGATCCCGCCGACGTACTCCATCGTCAGCACGCCCTCGGAGCAGTACTCGCGGTAGACCGCCGGGATGCGGACGCCCTCGTCGCCGGCGAAGCTGGCGGCAAAGCGTTCCTGGTTGCGCCGCTCGGCCGAAAGGTCCACCTCCCGCATCACCGCCTCGGTGAACTCCCGAACCATTCGCTGCGGGTCCAGCGGACTGTCACCGAAAAAAGTGGTTTTGATGAGCCCCGACAGGCCTTCGAGCATCTCGCACTCGGTCTGAAGCGTGCGGACGATGCCGGGCCGGCGGACCTTGACCACCGCCTGCCGTCCGTCCCGAATGACGGCGCGGTGGACCTGGGCTATGCTGCCGGCGGCAAGGGGGTGGGCGTCGAAACTGGTGAAGATGTCCTCGATCCTGCCGCCGAGCTGGCTCTCGACCTCCGCCTGAATGAGCGGAAACGCCACCGGGGGCACGCGGTCCTGGAGCATCTCGAGCTGCTCGATGTAGTCCGGCGCCAGAAGGTCCGGGCGGGTGCTGAGCAGTTGCCCGAGTTTGATGAACGTCGGGCCAAGCTCCTCCATCGCCATTCGCAGCCGCTGCGGGCGCGTCAGGCCCGCGTGGGCGTCGGCGGGCTTGATGCCGCGGTGCAATGCCGCCCGCACACGCGCGGTTACAGACCCGCCGACTTCGGCAATGCCGTGCTTCATAAGCACAGCCATGATGTGCCGGTAGCGCCGGACGTGGTCCACCGTCCGGTGCAGCCCGAATCTCCGGTGCGGCAAGGGCGATCGCTCCTGCTATTGACTGACGGGCCTCATGCCACCCCCCAAGCCGTAGCGATGTAACCCGATGTCATTCAGGGCTTGGATGTGGCACGAATCAAATGCTAAAAAATGCTAAAAAATGCTAAACATGCTAAACAATGCTGCTACGTGCGTTTCCGCTTGTGCTCCTCGTGCTGCTCGGAGTGCTCGGCTAGCTTTTGCTCGATCCGCTCGATGTCTTTCTTCGTCGCCAGGTCCAGCTTGCCGATGGCCGATTGAACCTGGTCGGAGACCATCTTTTCCACATCCTTGCGGGCCTTGTCGGCATGGTCCATAAGCTCTTTGACGAAGCCGTTCTTGCTGCCCCGCTCGGCCTGTCCGCGGGCGACGTACTCGTCGAAGATAGTCTCGGCCTTTTCACGGGTCATGGACACGGCCCCAAGGCTCGCCAGCAGAATCTTGTCCAACGTTTCAAACATGGCAGACTCCCCATAGCAGTTGTCTTGACGGACTCGAACGGGCCGGCGCCCGCGGCCCGGCCTCTACTTACATGATACGGCACAAGTTCGGATTTGGCGGCAAAAAAATCCCGGCGTCAGTCTTCCTCGATGTGCTGTCGGCTCATCAGGAAGGTTATGCGTTCCAGCACGTCCCTGGGCAGCGTCTTTCGCAGGATCTTTCGCGCCGCGCCCATGTTGGTCCGTCGCGTGACGTGAATGATGATGATACGCTCGGCGGCTATTCCTTCAAGGGCTTTGGGAAGGTCCTCCACGTGCATGTGCTTGCCGGCGCGGGCGCGGCGAAGGTGGTCGGCGTCGAAGAACGTACACTCGATCAGCAGCACCTTGGCGTTGGCGACGAAAGGCAGGCCGGCATAGTTGCCCGGACCTGTGTCGCCCAGAAACGCCACCAGCGGCACCTCGACGCGATTGGTGATCTCGACGCCCTTGTTCTTCAACTCGACGATCTGCGGGCCGGTAAGGCCCAGAAACTGCTCCTTGAGCTTCTGGCGAACGTCCACCACCGAGAAACCCAGCGAGCCGGGAAGGTGATTCGTCGCGAACGCGCGGGCAAGCAGGCCGCGACGAATCTCGTACTCGTCGCCCGGGGCCATCCCCACGAACCGGTGCGGCGGGATGTGACCCTCGACCGCCCCCCAGGCCGTCATCAGCCGCTCCAAAGGACCCACGAGGCCCGCCGGAACCAGCGCCATGCCGCCCTCGTTGCCCTGAAAATCCCGCTGGGCAAAATAGTACGCGATCCCGGCTGCATGATCCATGTGCCCGTGACTGAGCAGCACGTGGTTGACCGTCAGGGCTTCCCGGGGGCATTTGCCGATGTCGAACGCCACGTCCAACTCCGGCGCGAGGATGACCGACTCCTCCCCGGCCACGCTGTAGCCGGCCAGGGAAAAGTCGCCCAGGTCCAATTGCGAAAGTCTGTACGGACGAATCTGCATGCACATCTCCGGATCAACGCCAGAACCAAAGCGCCGGATGGTAGTCCCCCGCCGCCCGCCGGTCAAGCGCGGCGAATAAACCGCGGGTGTCCTGAAGCAGTATGGCGGGTCCGCAAAGTCCATGCTGCCGGAACTGCGGAAACTCGATCAGAAATTCGTCGCCAAGAAGCAGGCCAAAGAATACAACAAGATCATGGACGTGATTGCCGCGATCGAAAATGACAAGAACCCGCCCAAGCTGATCAGCCTCAAGGAATACATGGAAAACAACACAAAGAAGTAGCTTAAGTCCAAGTGAATGATGTCAAGATAAGGAGCTTATAGATGTCTATCATGAATCGCAGGCAGTTTCTCAAGGCGGTGGGCGTTGGAGCGGCGGCGTTGTCGGTGAGCCGCTTGCCGGCACTTTCAGCGGCCCAGGCCCAAGGTGAAAAGCCCAACATCATCCTCTGCATGACGGATGACCAGGGCTGGGGAGATGTCAGCTATAACGGCCTGAAGAAGATCAAGACGCCCAACCTGGACGCCATGGCCGCCGCCGGGGTCCGGTTCAACCGTTTCTACGCGGCTCATCCGAGTTGCTCGCCGACTCGGGCCAGCGTGATGACCGGACGACATCCGTTCCGGACAGGAACGCTCTGGCCGGGAATGCCGTTGCGCACGCAGGAGTTCACTATTGCTCAGGCAATTAAGCGGGTGGGCTATACCACCGGACATTTCGGCAAATGGCATTTGAGCGGTGGGAAGCCGGGAAGAGGCCGAGCGCTGCCGATCGACGATCCGCTGCATCCCGGCCATTTCGGATTCGACACATGGTTCACGGTTTCCAACTGGTTTGACACCGATTGGACATTCAGCCGTATGGGTGAAAAGGTCACCGTTCCCGGCGATGGGTCGGACGCGATTGTGGCTGAGGCCCTCACCTTCATCAAGAAGAACGCCGAATCGAAAACGCCGTTCCTGGCGGTGATCTGGTTCGGCAGTCCGCATATCCCGCTTAAGCCCACGAAGGAAGACCTCAAGGCGGCGGGCGGCCACCCTTACTACGGTGAAATGATCGGCGTTGACCGCGGTATGGGCACGCTGCGCGACGGATTGCGCAAACTCGGCCTCGCCGAAAACACCATGCTTTGGTTCAACAGCGACAACGGAGCGTGGCAAGTGGAAAAAGAGGGGCCGGATGCCTATGGCTCGAACGGGATTCTTCGCGGGCATAAGGGGCAAGTATGGGAAGGCGGCATACGCGTGCCGGGCTTGATTGAATGGCCGGCGCGGATCAAGAAGCCGTTCGTCAGCAATGTCCCTGTCGTCACCAGCGACATCTACCCGACCATCGTGGATCTCCTGAAGATTGATACCTCGGACCATACACAACCCATTGATGGCATCAGCATCCTGGCGATTCTCGACGGAAAGATGAAAAAGCGGCCGAAAGGTATCGGGTTCTGGCATCCAGAAGGCGACGAGATCCTGTCGACGACACGAGTGGCCTGGATCGATAATCAGTATAAGTTACACAAGCGGGGTGAAGATAAATTCGAGTTGTATGATTTGAACGCTGATGCGTCTGAGAAGACAGACATCGCGGCCGGGCATCCGGATGTTGTCAAACGCATGAAGGCCGACATGGAAGCCTGGCAAAAGTCCGTGACCCGTAGTTACGAGGGCAAGGACTATCCCGAAGGAAGAGTTGTCCAGCCCGAAGCCCCCAAGGGCAAATAGGCTGGTTGCGATAAACTGTCGGTAATGTTTGGCACCTTTGATAATGGAGATAAAATTGATTTACAAGAAATCCGCCATCCTGATTATTGTCGCCTTGGTGTTGACCCCACAGTCCGCACTCCTTGCCGCCGATGCGAATAAGAAACCCGTCAAGGTATTCATCCTCGCAGGGCAGTCGAACATGGAAGG
This sequence comes from uncultured Planctomycetaceae bacterium, assembly GCA_964605095.1. Lineage (GTDB taxonomy): Bacteria > Planctomycetota > Phycisphaerae > SM23-33 > SM23-33 > JAUWQU01. The sequence continues at coordinate 7,937 of CAZSBS010000189.1, forward strand.
CCATGGGGTCATAAACGGCAAGCAGAAAGGGACACTGGAAACCCTGGCGAAGGACCCGAACTCCGCGGCCCGGTACAAGCACCTGGTGGACAAGGACGGGAAATGGATCGTGCGCGACGACGTTTGGCTCTCTTACTATGACACCAAGTGCCCGTTGACCTTCGGCAAGAGCGCCGCGAAGAATGCGATCGGCCCTGAAATGGGCTTTGGCTGGGCCGTCGGCGACTATCTTGACAACCCAGTACTGCTGATCAAGTTTGGACCGGGCGGAACGAGCCTCGCCGGCCCCTGGCGTTCGCCGAGTTCCGGCGGCACGGTGGGCAGCCTGTACACCGGCATGATTGCGAGCATTAAGAAAACGCTCGCGAATCTCAAGGCCGACTTCCCCGAACTGGCCGGAAGGGGCGTCGAGATCGCCGGTTTCGGCTGGCACCATGGCTGGAACGACGGGTGCAGCGCCAAGGACACGGCCGAGTATGAATCGAACATGGTCAACTTCATCAAGGATGTCCGCAAGGACCTCGGCGCGGCGAAGCTGCCGTTCGTGATCGGCGGTAGCGGGTTTGGCGGATGGGGTCAGACGGTGGACCGTCGGCTGGGGATCATGAAGGCCCAGGAGGCCGCCGCCAATCGACCGGAGTTCAAGGGCAACGTGTTATACGTCGAGACGCGCGACTTCTTCCGGCCCGGGAGTGTCTCGCCGCGCCCTATCGGCTATCATTGGTGCTGCAACGCCGAGACCTACTACCTGATCGGCGAAGGCATGGGCAAGGCCATGGTGGAACTGCTGGGCGGCCCCAAGGCGCCAGCCAATCCGACGACGAGGCCCGCGGACAGGAAATAAGGGCATCCGACGCGGAGCTTGGCGGAAGAACCGTCCAAACGTGAATTGCTCTGGTTAGTTGACACGCCGGACCTGTGGAAAAGGCCGGCCAGCGGTCATACGCGACAAGAAGCGCGAAAGACAGAAAGGTAAACATGAATACGACACGCAGAAGATTCCTCAAGGGCGCCGCTTCAGCCATCGCGGGCGCGCCGTTCATTCTCTCCTCGAATATCCTGGCGGCCCAGACAAAGGCGAACAGCCGGCCCGGCATGGGTTTCATCGGCACCGGCAAGCAGTCCCAGGCCCTGCTGCGGAACTTCCTTTACCAGGATGTGCAGGTTCTGGCTGTCTGCGATGTGGACACGACCAGGCGGACGGACGCTCGTAAGAAGGTGGACAACTTCTACAAGGCAAACCCGAAAAAGGGCTCGCCCGGATGCAAGGAATACACTGATTTCCGCGAGTTGCTCGCGCGCGAGGATATCGACCTGGTCTGCATCGCCACGCCTGACCACTGGCACGCGATCATCACGCTGGCGGCCCTGCGAAGCGGCAAGGACATCT
>CAZSBS010000190.1:0-9315 GCA_964605095.1 uncultured Planctomycetaceae bacterium
CCGTAAGGGCATATTCTTCTTTGCGACTCAGGTAAGATACGGCGTTCGTCTCAGGCCCGCCGCTACCGCACGGGATTCAACCGGGTTGCGTATTACGGCCGCTTCGCAAGGTGGGCCAGCACCTCGGGAGGCACCAGGCCGGATACGTCGCCGCCCGCCTGGGCGATCTGGCGGACCAGCCGGGAAGAGATGAACGCGTACTGCGGGGCAGGCAGCATGAAGACGGTCTCGACACCCGAAACCTGGCGATTGGTGTGGGCTATTGCGGCCTCGATGTGCAGGTCGGCGGCATCGCGTATGCCGCGAAGCAGCACGCCCGCGCCGCAGCGGCGGGCGAAATCCACGGTCAGGCCCGCGTAGCTCTCGACACGAACGTTGCCCAGTTCCCCGACGGCCTGGCGGATGATCTCCATCCGCTCAGACGCCTTCAGCAGCGATGACTTCTCCGGGTTCTCGCCGACGCCGACGATCAACCGCTCGTACAGCCGCGAGCTACGACGGATCAGGTCCAGATGGCCGAGGGTGATCGGGTCGAACGTGCCGGGAAAAACCGCGATCTGATTGCTGGTGCTCTCTGGGCTCATTGCATCGCTCCGCGGGGCGCTGGCGGGCGGGCGGCCCGGCAGGCCGGAATAAAACAGCCCCCGACCGCCGGGGCCGGAGGCTGACTTCACGCTGGTTGGGGTAAAAGCTCAGATTCCGGTCTGGCCGTACCACTGTGTAAGCCGGCTGGCATGGTCGAACAACCAGAACGAGTCGAAGTCCTCGACCAACTGGCGCATTTGAACGTCCGCTTGCAGCCCGAGACGCCCACCGTGCTGGATCGCGGTTTCGTTTGTCGTGCAGCCCACCAAGGCACTGCTCAGCAGGATCATGGCAATCAGCAACTTCTTCATCGTCTCACCTCTCCCAGAGAGTCACAGAGTTTGCCTGGCTGTTCGAAATCCTTTCGTGCCAGTTCACCGACATGCTATGTAGGGTTCCCGTGCATGTCAACGAGAAAAGATCGGGCGGGAAAAGCGAATTTCCGTCAGGCCGGTGGCCAGTCCGGCTCAACGCATTCGAGTTAGCTGCGCGGCGTCCACGCCGTCATCCCGCGATGGACGCCAGTTCGGCCAATGCCGCCGTAAGCTCCGCGTAGATGTACGGCAGGCCATGGGCGGCGTGGAGGAGCTTGATTTGCTGGTGGAAGCTCTCATAGGCGTCACAAAACCACCCGTTGGCGGACGGGTCGCAGAAGAACAGGCGGCACCCCAGTGCCCGGCCGGCGCGTGCGAGGCAGCGGTCCTGGTCCTGGTGCGGGCACAGGGAGGCGGGCTTTGCCCGCGAACCATTGCGGATTGCGTCCCGGCGCGCCGGGAGCGGATTGCGGATTTTCCCGATCGGCTCGAGCACCCGGTCGGGGGCGAATTTGATCATCAGTGCCAATTCTCCGGGGGTGACGTAGAGCCTGTGGCCAAACTGCTCGAAGCGGCAGCACTGGCCGCATTGGCGGCATTCGAAGCGCTGCTCCGCGGCGGCACGGTCGGCCTGGCGGAGGATCTGCTCGAGCCCGGCCAGGAAGCCGGCATCCGCGGCGCACAAGGCCACGGCGCGGGCGAGTTCGCAATCGCCGTCGGCGCGGGCGAGCGGATCGCCGGTCCGCGGAGGGTGGCTGGCCTGGTCGAGCGGGTCAGTCATCGGACGTCTCGATGCGCCGAGCCTCGATCTCGTTGAAGGAAATGATCTTGCCTCGGTTGACTCCGCGGCATCTCGCGGCCGCGGCGGACCAGTCCTCGGGCCGGCGCAGGTTCCCCGGCCAGTATGGCCAGGTCCGGCACTGCGCGGGCCTGACCGGGTAGACTTTGCACGTCCGCCTGCCCAGGCCGTCTGGTTCGAGAAAGATGCAGTCGTGCGACGGCTTGTGCTCTCGCAGGCTGAATCGCCCGCCCACCTGGCGGACGTATTTCTCCCGCAGTTGGTCCTCGGGCATCCCGAGAAACTCGGCAATGGCGGCGATCTCCCGCTCGTTGAGCCAAACGTAGCCCTCCTCGGGCCCCGCGCAGCAGCGCCCGCAGTTCTGGCACTCGAAGGCCAGACCGGCGATGTACCACGGCTCCTTACGGTCGAAAAAACTCATGAAGCCCAGTATACCAAAGGCCGGCCCGGGCTGTCCAATGCGGCACACCGCGTGTTTTGCTTGTCGGCCTGGTGGTCGCGGGCCACATCCATCAGCCGGTTGTAGGCAGCGGCCGGAATGCGGAGCGGGTCGCCTCGCTTGACTTTCTTTAGACTATCGCTCATGATCTAATGCGCAAATGAAAGGGGTAAACATGAAGAAAATGCTTGTCGTTCTTATGCTCGGGTTTTTGAGTGGCTGCGAACAGCCTCGTGTCCGGCGAATCGAGGCTGAGAGAGTGCCCGACAGCAAGGTCCAGGAACTGGCATCCTCCAATTGGGGCAAGATTGAATACGCGCCGGGACAGTATGCCGGTTTTGCGTTCGATTCATCCGGGGTGTACGGAAACCTCCACGGGACCGAGGACACCAGAGTCGTACGGATTACGTTCAGCCGTCCAAGGGAACTTCCGCGAGCCGAATTGTTCTTCTCAGGCGTAGAACTCTCCTTTGTCTCCGATGCAAACACAGAGGATTTGGCGCCGAGGTACCACGCGCCGGAAGGCCAATTCAGATGGCTGGGGAGGCCATTGGCCCGTGACTTGGCGTATGGAAGGACGTTCTGGATTTCCTGGAAAGCATTGGGGCCCGGTTTACCCGCACCCGATGGAACGCTTGAGGTATATGTCTTCGCCATGTGGACCGATGAAGCCCCTGGGGCTGCATTTAGGATTGACGCCAATAGTGCATAATAGCGGGGCCTAATGCTCATGTCCCGATTCCCAGATCAACGAAGTTGCCTTCGTCGTAGACCTTCTCGATGTAGACGGCCAGGGGCTTTTTCACCAGCACGCCGGCGGCGTCATTCACGGCGTCCTCGTAGCGGACCCAGAGGTACTCCCAGCCCTTCTTTGCGATGCCGGCGATGAAGCCTTCTTTTCACACCAGACGTTTGGCGATAGCCGCGGCCGGAGCTTTGCGCAGGCCGTGGATTGGGGCACCGTTGTTTGGATTGCGGGGGCGGTTGTTTGGAGCCCCTCGGGCGACTGGTCGTAGCCACGGCCGGAGCTTTGCGCAGGCCGTGGATTGGGGTACCGTTGTTGGGAGCCCCTTAGGGCGACTGAAAGCTCCGGCAAGAGAAAGGACGTTCGAAGAGGAATTCATCGAGTTCCTTGGGCGTCACCAGGTGCAATTCGCCCCGGCGCACATCTGGGACCCAAGGCGTCAATCGCCCTGGGGGCTCCAAACAACGGCGCCTGCGCCCACGGCCTGCGCGAAGCTTCGGCCGAGGCTATAACCAGTCGCCCCGGGGGCTCAAGAAGAAGTGCCAGGATTCGGGGCTTGTTTCTTATCTATGCCCCTTGTCCCCCCCACCGCCCTACGGCTTGCCGGTCTCGCTCAGGCGCCGGTAGTACTGTTCGAGCACGTCGCGGAACTCGGAGGGCAGCTTGCCCTTCATCGCGTCGGCGATGTCGTCGCGGATGTACTTGGGCATCTCGGCTGAGGTGTCCTGGGCGACGTCGATCTGGCCGATGCGGAGCTTGCTCTGCTTGAGCGCGCCGATTGTCTGCTCCCTGGCCCGCATGACGTTCTGGTATTTGCCCTTGTCGAGGTCGCGCTGGACGCGGCTCATCAGCGTAATGGCCTGGAGGAACTTGAATCCGGCGTAGTCGTTCACCTGGAACTGCCCCTGCATCCGCTCGGCCTTGTTTACCAGGGCGGCCTGCTTCTGGGCGAGGCGGGGCATCTCCTTGGCTATCTCCGGGGGCACGGGGCCTTCGAGGCCTTCTTCGCCGCTGCCGGAAAGCTTCCCGCCGCCGGTGGCGCCGCCGGGAGGCTCCTTGGACTTGTCGTCGACCTGGCCCTTCTGGAACGGCTCGGGCGTCACGCGGGTCGGCGTGCGGCGCCCACCCTTGTCCTCGGCGGAGTCGCCGACAAACTCGCCGCTGCTCTTGCCCGACCGCCCCTGCCCGGACCGGCCCTGGAGCTCGTTGTTGTTGGGAAGCTGGTTGCCCGTGACGCCCTGGGCGCCCATGTTGGAGATCGGCCCGTCCGTGGCGTCCCAGCCTATGCCGTCGGAGCCGCTGGTGGCCGCGCGGGCGCTGAGGTCCTCCATCTCGTCGAACATCTCCTCTTCCTGCTCCAGCAGGTCGCCGACGAGGTCTTCCAGCTCCTTGGGCAGCTCGGGGGCCTCTATCTTGCCTTGGTCGTCCGGCATGGACTCCATCGCCCACTTGATCCTGTCCGGCGTGTCGGGCAGCCACTTCTCGATGTTGTCCTTTATCTCCTCGCCACCGCCGAGTGCCCCATCCTCGGCGGCCGTGGCAATCTCCGTGGCCTTCTTCGAAAGGGCGTCCTTGGCCATCGTGACGTCGCTCTTGACGGCCAGGAGCTCCTTGAGCGTCGATGGGTTCGCGAAGTCCTGCTCGACCAGGCGGGAGAAGTCCGCGAACGTCTCGTCCATGAACTTCTCCCACTTGTCCTCGACGGCGGCGAGGTCTTGCAGCAGTTTATCATCCTCGGCTGTGAGGCTGTCGACGGGCTTCTTGTTGAGCCGCTCGGTGGCCGCGATGACCTTCTTCTGATCTTCCAGGAAGGCCGCGAGCTTCTCGTCGAGGGCCTTGAGCTTCTCGATGGCCTCCGGCGTCAGATCGCCGGCCTTGGGGCCTTTTTCCTTTTCCTTCAGGCCTCCGTTTAGCGACGGCATGATCGCCAGCAGGGTCTCCAGCGTGTCGATGATCTGGTCCTGCGTCCCGCTCAGCAGCTTGCAGGACTTGTCGCGCTGGGCGAGGTCGGCAAGCTGCACGAGCACGCCGGCCTGGTCGACCGCCAGGCGGGCCTCGTTGTTGGCCAGCACCGCGACGGCCTGCTGGACGGTCGTCATCTCCTTCTCGAACGGAAACTTCTCAGCCAGGTCGAGCAGGTCGGCGCGAATCCGCTTCTGACCGGCCTGGACGGTCTTGGCCGTGGCTACCACGGCCGGCAGGTCCTTGTGCCGCTTCCAGCATATTCCCGTATCGACGTGGGCAGTCAGTTGCCACTGGAGTATCGCCATCAGTCTGGCGCGCAGCTCGTCGTATCGCTTGGCTTTCTCGGCCGCGACTTCGGCGGCGTCCTGAACGGTGACCTTGAACCTCTGCGAGGTCGTAGTCTGCGGGCCGGCAATCTTGGGCAGGCTGCGGTTGTCGGTGACGCTGGCGTAGTAGACGATCACGTCGCCCTTGAGAGTACGCGGCGGCATATCGAGCGTGAACGGCAGGTCGGCCTTGGTCTTGCCACTTACCAGCGCCGCGAAGCCGTGAACTTCCTTAGGATCGGAGCCTTGCTTGCCGGCGTAGAACCTCGCGTCGGTCAGGCCATACTTGTCGAAGACGCGGATGAGCGTGGGCAGCTTGGCGCCGGGGGCCAGGTCGCAGTCGCGGTTTGGCGTGATGAACTCGATCTTCGGCGGCGCATCCGGCAGGGCGTTTATGGGGAAGTAGCCTCGCAGGGCCGACGGGCTGCCGGCTGCAAAACCATCGGCGCCACCGCCGGACTCGGGGTCCGGCAGTTGCTGGCGGGTGTCCTCGATGACCACCCGGTATGCGCCGTTTTCCAGCACGTCGATGTTGGCCGCGAAACTCCTGCCGTCCGGCCCCAGCGCCATCGCCAGCCGGGCGGCGCCCTGTCGCTCGAACAGGACGCTCTTGACGGCAGAGTGAGTCCGAAGCGTTACGGTCACGCGCGTGCCCACAGGCGCCTCGATTAACCCAGGGGCGTTCCGGACGGTCTGGGCCTTGAGGCCCGTGTAGAATGGGTATTCGTAGTGAAGGTCCAGCCCGTCGATCTTGACTCGCTGGAGCACGTTGACCTTGTAGTACGGCTTGTCCGTCGGCCAGCGCGACGGGCCGATCCTTACGGCGAACTCGAAGGACTGCTCGAACTTCTGCCCCGCCAACACGAAGGTGGCGAAGTTCTCGCCGGCCGACATCGCACGCGGGGGCGAGTCCTTGAAGATCACCTCGGCCTGGTATGCGGTGCGATCGGGATTGGCGATCGTGGCAACGATGTTGACCGGCTCGCCGACAAAACACGTATCGCCGTCGGCGGGCGTAATGCTCAGCAGCTCGATGCGGTTGAATCGCTCGACGTATCCGGTCGGCACGAGGGCGGCCATGAGCCCGCGCCGCAGCGGACCCGGTTGGAGTGCCGCGAAGCCCGCCAGCACCACCGCCGCGACTCCCGCGGCAAGGGCCCATCTGGTTACCGGCCGGCGCGAGACGCTCTTGCGGACGTCAACGTGCCGCGACCGCAGCAGGGCCTCGTAAATGGCAAGCTGGACAAGCTCCGGGCTGGACTGGCTTTCATCCCCGCACAGCAGGACGGTGTTGATCAGGTCGTTGCGAAGCTCCGGCAGGTTGGTCTCGATGAACCGGGCGGTCTGCGCGGGGTTCTGCTTCCACACCGCCGGACGCAGCACGAAAAAGCCCGCTGAGGCGAGCAGGGCTGCAATCGCGGCCAGCAGCAACGCCCATCGCAGCGCCGCCGGCGGCTGATCGGGCCAGTAGCCCAGCGCCACGGCCGTGACCAGCACGCAGACGATGGCGACCGTTGCCGCCGCCAGAAGCCCGGCCGAGATGCCAAGCGTCCATCGCCGCGCCCGGACTTCCTCCAACTGCTGGAAGATGTCCCTTACGCCGGAATATCGCGGCAGCGTTGTCATAGGCCGAAAACCTGGCTCCAAGTATCGAAAAGCCTCGGCGCGGACTCACCCGCACGCACAATATGCCTAACGGCCGAGCCTCCAACATTCTAACCTTTTTATCGACTTATTACGAAGAATCATCGACAAATCGCCAACGCGCACGGGGGTGGCTGCTTGAGTAAACCGACAGGCCCTTGACGGGGGAGGGTGTTTAGCGGCAGGCAGGCTCCAAGGAACTCCGCTTCCTCCGCCCCTGCCGGGGCGGGTCCGTGAGTTGATCGTTTCCCACGGGTTTCGCTTCGCTTCACCCGTGGCTACAGTCCGACGCCCCTGCCGGGGCGGCGGCAAACTCCTGCGCCGGACCATCTTGAATTACCGGACAGCCTCGGCTGCCGGCTGCCGGCTACCGGCCACCGGCTACCGGCCACCGGCCACCGGCCACCGGCTACCACCGTTGTCAGTTTCTCCACGGCCTGCCTGTGCGGCCCTTGGCGGCGGCGATGGCCTTGTTGCCTATCTGGACGTCCCCGGCAATCTCGTAGTCGAACATGCCGACGAGGATGTGGTCGGCCCCGTTGGCAAAGGCGTAGTTGAAGGCGTTCTCCGGCGGGATCGCGCCGGCGGCCATGATCTTGAACGCGATCCACGGCTTGGTGACTTTGCTCATTACCTTGATGTGTTCGTCGGGCGTTGCGCACCAGTAGCCGGGGAACTCGCTATAGGGGCCCTTGATCTCCTCGGGCTTGGGGCCCGTGGGATACTTGTGATGGTGGAACGTCTTGATGTAGAAGTCCGCCTCGACTCCCTCTGCCTCGCAGAGCTTGACGGCGTTGAGGTCGTGGCAGCCCACGCCTGACGGCACGCCGTGCAGCTTGGCGGCATCGACAGCCTTGGCGAGCAGTTCGGCGCCCTTCTTGCCCTTTGCCGACAGCGGGTCCGACCGGACACCCCATACGTAGATGCCGTCGCTTCCGGCGTCGATAAGCTGGTTGACCATATCCCTGTACGCCGTCATGTCGTCGTTGATCGGGGCGGTCGGGCAGATGATCCACTGCATCTTGCCGCCGGCCTTGCGGTGGGCCTGGAGGATCTCCACGATGCCCGGAGGGTTATGCACCGACATCGTGTTGATGCCGTTCTCCTCCGCGATCGACAGCGTCTCGCGGATCTTCGCCACGGTGTTGTAGTGGGCGGCCAGGTTGTAGACGTATTGCAGGTCCCGGCTGTGCGTGTAGTGAGTCAGCAGGTTGCCGCCAAGCAGCATCCGGCTTACCTGGAGCTTGCCGATCTTGCCCGTCGGCAGCGTGGCCTTGCTGGACGGCACGGGCGGCTCGCCGGTAACCGGCTTGGCCGTCTCGTCCGCCTTGAGCAGCCCGCCCTGCAATGCCCCAGCCGCCAGCGCCCCGCCCGCGGCGCCGGTCAGGAGCGAACTCTTGAGAAAGTCCCGACGATCGAACCTGTTCGACAATTCCGGCATGATCCGTTCCTTTCCGGCTTCAATGTGCCGAGCAAGAATGACAAATGACAAATGCCAATGATAAATCACAAATCACAAATCACAAATCACAAATCACAAATACTAAGAAACCAGCCGGGCAACGGCGGCGTGGCGCGTCAGTCCGCAACAACGCGAACGGGACGCCCGTGCGTTACGCCGGTGATTCTAACACACGCCGGTGCCGATTGTGTTCGCGATGATTGAAAAAGTGTGGGCTGCCAGGTCGAAAACCGGCCCCGATGGGGCCAGAGATTGTCCCCATTCCGCAATCCGCAATCCGCATTCCGCAATCCTTACAGTTCCGGTTCTTCCAGCGGGACGGGGCAGTATTCCTTTCGGCCGCACTTGGGACAGTGTTCGGCCTGCCAGATTCCCTCGAGCATGTCCAGGACGGGGTCGATCAGGTCGGTCTGGTCGGTCCAGATGCCGGCCTCGAAGTTTCGGCGGCGGGTGCTCTTTGCTCCCAGGCCCGCGCCGGTGAGGTTGGCTGAGCCGAGGTACATCCACCGCCCATCGGCGATTATGGCCTTGGCGTGTACCCTCGGACAGCGCCTCATCTCCAGAGTCGCCGGCACGTGCTTCTTGAGTTGTGCCAGGAACGGCCCGCTCGGCACGCCGCCGTGGAGCAGCCGCACCTCGACGTTCCGCCCAGCCAGGCCGTCAAAGACGTCCAGTATGCTCGGCGCCGCCCGCCGCGACGAGCCCCCGCCTCCCCCACCGCTTGGGCCACCCGACAAAGACGGCACGCAGAGGTCCTTGACATTTGCCGTCGCCACGAAGAGCCGGTGACGGCACCGCTGGACCGCCTCGCCGAGCACGCCCTCGAAATGGTCCTGATTGAGCACCGGCTGGATCATGCTATGCATATCGGCCAACCAACCGGGGGAATGACATGTTTCAATGGGCGCCGCCGGAGTTGCGACGCGTCGGAACAACGCAACCGCGTCTTGGATCCGCCCGGCCCCTGATCCCTGCTTCCGTGGGTGTGCGTAGATTTTCTGGCAGTTTGCAAGTCATGGCGCGAGCCTTTCTTAGT
>CAZSBS010000191.1:0-9273 GCA_964605095.1 uncultured Planctomycetaceae bacterium
GGCGGTGAAGGTGGTGGTCAGGCTGCCGGTCTGAAGCGCCCCATGCACGGCCGCGGCGGCCCCGCCCTCGGACTGCATCTCAGCCACCAGCGGCACGGTGCCCCAGAGGTTCTTCCTGCCGGCGGCGCTGAAGGCGTCGGCGTGCTCGCCCATCGCGCTGGACGGCGTGATCGGGTAGATCGCGATTACCTCGTTTACCTTGTGCGCCACGTGAGCAACCGCCTGGTTGCCGTCCATCATTACCATTCGTCGTGACATCGTTCTTGTTCCTTCAAAATCTCGGGTTGCCTTGGTCGTTGCTACGATTTCGACGGATTGCCCGTTCAGCAAGCCGCCGCCAACCGCGACGAAGGGGTATATCTTCGGCGCGAAATCCGGGATTGGCTATTATGCACAATTCCGGGCGGTCTGCAAAGCCTTTTGCGGATGGTTTTGCGAGAGAAGACTTGAGGGTGGTCTTGCCCGATAGTCGCGGCACGACTGCCCTGGCGGGCGACAAGCCGCGAAAAGCGAGAAAGCTCTTGCAAGGCCGGGCCATACGCGGAGAATGAGGTTGGCTGCCGCTAGCGGGTGTCGCTGGCGGCGGGCCATGGCGGCGATTCCAGCGGACAGGGAGCGATGCGATGGATGCGAATGCGAATCATGCTTGCGAGGATGGCGGTCATCACCACGGTTGCTGCGGTTGCGACGGGCACGGCTCGGCCGGGCCGGATGCGATACGCCGGCGGGACTTCCTCAAGGCCAGCGGGGTGGCCCTGGGGGCTCTGGCCATGACAGGCCTGACGTACGAGGCCCTGGCGGCAGAGACGCCGACAACCCAGCCTGCGGCCGCTCCCGCCCGCAAGCCGCTGGTGGTCAAGCCGATACTTACCTACGAAACCCCCAGGCGCCGCCCGCAGACGAGCTGGCGCAGTTGGGGCGGTATCGAGACGAAGGAGCATGCCGACGGCGAGGTCCAGCGTATTACCGGCGAACTCAAGAAGCTCTCCGCCGAGGCGGACTTCCCCGTCACGGTCCTGGATGTCTCGGCCGTGCGCAACACCGCCGAGGCCGAAAAGGCCCTGGCCGACGCCCCGCAGGCCGATGCGGTGATTATCTACGCGGCGGGGGGAGGTTCGGATATCTTTAACGCGGCCGTCAAGTCCGGCAAGAACGTGGTCTTCTTCATTCGCCACCGTTCCGGGCCGGTATACCTGTGGTACGAGATCATCTCCCCGCGCTACCTGCGGCAGCACACAGACAAGGCGGCGGTGCCTGGCATCGACAACCGTGACGTGGTCGTCGACTCGATGGAGGAGCTTACCTGGCGGCTGCGAGGGCTCTGCGGACTCAAGAACGCGCTGGGCACGCGCATCGTCGCCATTGGCGGCGCGAGCGGTTGGGGGCCAAATGGCGGGCAGGCGCCGGAGCATTCGAAGGAGAAGTGGAAGCTGGACATCCGCACGGTTGGCTACCCGGATCTGAAAGAGCTTATCAAGTCCGCCATGGCGGACGAGAAGGCCGTCAGCGACGCCAGGCGCCGCACGGCGGCCTACCTGGACGACAAGTCCGTCGAACTCAAGACTGAGAAGCCGTTCGTGGAAAACGCCTTCCTGTTAGAGGACGTGTTCCGCAAGATCATGGCCCGGGCCGAGGCAGGGGCGATAACCGTCAATTCCTGCATGGGCACCATCATGCCCATGAGCAAGACCACGGCCTGCCTGACGCTCTCGCTGCTCAACGACGCCGGGTTCATGGCCTTCTGCGAGTCAGACTTCGTGCTGATCCCGTCCGGCCTGCTGCTGGCGAACATATCGGGCAAGCCCCATTTCATGAACGACCCCACATACCCGCACGACGGCATTATCACGCTTGCCCATTGCACGGCCCCTCGGCGGATGGACGGCAAGCACCTCGAGCCGGTCAAGCTCCTGACGCACTTCGAGTCGGACTACGGCGTCGCGCCCAAGGTCGAGATGCGAAAGGGCCAGAAGGTAACGATGGTCATACCGGACTTCGCCTTCGAGAAGTGGATCGGCCTGAGCGGCGAGATCGTCGATTCGCCGTTCCTGCCGATCTGCCGCTCTCAGATCGACGTGGCCTACAAAGTGCCGGACGCCGCCGTCGCCGACGCCATGCCGGGCTTCCACTGGGAAATGGTCTACGGCGAATATCTCCGCGAGGCCGGCTACGCCCTGCGCAAGACCGGCATCGGCTGGGAGGTGCTTGGCTGATCGGGCCAACGAGAACATTGTCATGACCGACGCAGGCCATTGGGGACAGATACCCAAATTGGGTCTGCATGGGCACTGCCGGATTTCAGTACCAGGACATCCTGATCAGGCACGCCTCCAGGCATGGCGTGCAGATATGGGCCTACTGCCTGATGACCAATCAGGCGGCTTCGCCAAGGCCACGCCGTCCCGGGCGTGCATTTCGTGGCCATGCCTACGGGCGGGGAATCCCTCGGCTGGGGCTTCCGCGGCACGCAGAGCACCTTGAGAGGCTGCTCGGCAGGACCCTTCACCCGGCCAAGCGCGGCCCCAAGCCCAGACAATCTGGGAATGGCTGACATGCGAACGCATGCCCCCATATTGCATGCCAGCCGGCTTAAGCTTCGCTTCACCCGGAGTCTGTAGCCTGTCCTCAAGGAAAGGCTACGTCGGATGGAAGCATTGTCGCCCAATAACAAGTCGGCAGACTCCTTGGCCGGACAGGCGGCTCCCCAAGTCGTGCCATGGCACGTTCTGGTGCTGACGGCCACGTGCCTGCTGCTGTTCCTGCTGGGCACGAACAGCCTGTCGCTGGCCGACCCCGAGGAGGCGCGGTGCGGGCTGATCGTTCGGGACATGCTTGAGCATGGGCACTGGCTCATGCCTCACCTCGAAGGCAAGCCGTACTTCGACAAGCCGGCGCCGTTCTTCTGGCTGGCTGCCGCGGGGGTGAGTCTGACGGGCAGCCGCGAACTTGGCGGCAGGCTGATACCCGCCCTGGCAGGCCTGCTGGCTGTCCTAGTGACCTTTGCCTTCGCTCGTCGAGTGTTCCGCAGCAGCGCGGCCGGGCTGCTGGCCGGGCTTGTCCTGGCCACCAGCGGCGAGTTCTTCTTCATGGCACGCTGGTACAGGATGGACATGCCCTTCATCGCCGCCATGTGGGCCGCGGTCTGGTGGTTCTGGCGGTCCGAGGATCGCCGGCTGCGAGGCGAGCATTACAGCAAGGCAAAGGCCTGGCTTGGGTTTTACCTGTTCGCCGGGGTTGCCACGTTGTTCAAGGGGCCTGCCGGCCTTGGCTTGCCGTGCCTTGCCCTGCTAAGCTATTTTCTGCTGAGCCGCCAGTATCGGCGTATCGCGGAGTTGCTCTCGCTACCGGGAATCGCGGCGTATTTCCTGGTGGCGGCGCCGTGGTATGTCGCCGTAAGCCTGACTGAACCGGGCTATGCCAGCGAGTTCTTCCTGCGCCAGAACATCGCGCGGTTCACCGGCGCGGCGGACATGGGGCATAAGTGGCCCGGCATACTCTATGTGCCCATCATCATTGCGGGCATGCTTCCCTGGTCGATCTTTCTTCCGGCCATCGCCGTGCGATACTTCCCTCGCCGGTGGAAATCGCGGAATGACAGCCCGGCCTTGTCGTTTCTTTGGCTCTGCGCCCTGGTTTGGCTGGTGTTCTTCGCGTTTAGCGGCACGAAGCTGGCCAGCTACGTCCTACCGGTTTTCCCGCCGCTGGCGGTTCTGGTTGGCGGCCTGGTGGCCTCGTGGATCGCATCGAGCCAGACTGACACGTTAATGAAACTCGCCGCTCGCACCATGCTCGTCACGGTGGCGCTTCTGCCGGCCGTGCCGTTGACAATGGAACTCTGGCTCCATGCGGCGGATGCGTGGCTTGTGGTTCCTTTCGGCATAGCCGCGACAGGTTTCGTCGCCATGCTGTTTGCCCTCAAGAGACGCCGCAGAGGGCAGTTTGCGGGGCTTGGGGCGGGCGTGGTGGCGAGTATGTTTGTCTATTTGATCCTTCACACTGCCCCGGCCGGCTACAGGCAAATGAGCACGAGGGACCTTGTCCGGGGGGTTGATGCGTCCGCGCTGCGAGCGGGCCGGTTCGGCTTTTGCCCCAACAGCAAGTCTTCGTTCCTTCTCTACGCGGGTATGGAGGATGCCCCAATCTTCCATGTCGCCGGGGATGGGAATTCGGACAGCCTTGTGGAATGGCTGCGGTCGTGCAGGCCGGTGTGGTGCCTGGTCAGCGGGCAAAAACACTTGTCTCAACTGCGCCAGGCATGCCCAGGCGGGTTTCGCATTGTCGCGGCCGAAGGCTCTTGCTGGCTGATCACCAACGATAACGTGGCAAGTGCCGCCGCCACCTCCACCGGCGCCGCTACTTCCGCCTCCGCAAGGAAAGGCGTCCGGTGACCGAAAACACTCGACCATACCGAAAATACCGGGTCCGATTCCTTCGGTTGGCAATGGCGCCGGTTGTGCTGATTCCTTTGGTGACCGACACCACGATTCTTCAGCACCCCTTGCTGGACCTCACGGTGGAATCAGTGGGTTATGTGCTGCTGATGGTCGGCGTGGGGCTGCGATTGTGGTCCACCCTCTACATCGGAGCGAGAAAATCCCGTGAACTGATCCGGCAGGGCCCATACTCAATATGCCGAAACCCTCTCTATCTGGGCACCTGCGCAATCATCACAGGCGTGGCACTGCTCTTCAGCAATCCAATAATGCTACTGGCTATCCTGATACTGTTTGTGCCGGCGACACTTCTGACCATAACAATGGAGGAGCGCCATCTGGAGGAACTTTTCGGAGAAGAATACCGCTGCTACCGGCGGCAGGCGCCTCGGCTTTGGCCGTCGTTTCGACACTACGTCGGCCTCGACAAACTGGAAGTCTCCACCCGCGTAATTGCAAGGGCGGCAATTGAGACGTCGGGCGTTCTGCTTGTCCCCCTCGCGGAAGACGTAATTCAGGTCTTGCATTCACATAACTGGTTGCCTGCGCTCTGGACGCTAAGATTCTAGAGCTACGCCGCCGCGCCTTTCACAAAGCCGCGCCGAATAGTCTTGTGCCCGCTCCATGACATCCGCCGTGCTCCCTTGTCGGAAGAAAGTCGCAGGTCTCGGCTCATAGAGTTCAGGGCTGCTTCGCGGGCGCCCGCGGCCTGTTCGCTTCAGCGAGCAGGTGGGCCAGCCTTGAGTTCCACCCGTACCTGCGAATAAAACCCAGCCCGGCGTCGAGCGTTTCACTTCAGGTTGAAAAACCCGCCCCAGGAGGCGTTGGTGGGGGTTAGACTATGTGGCAGTTTGGGTGTGGCACTGAGATTGAAGCCCGTTAGGAGTAGCCCGATGAACTGTTTCCGTCTTCCTGTCCTGCCGGCGGCAGTTGTGGCCGTGTGCGTTCTTGCCGCGATGGCCCTGCCCGCGGCGGCGGCCAGGCCGGCGGATGGGAACTGGCCGCAGTTCCGCGGCGCCTTCAATGCCGGGCTGGCTGACATTTCGCCCGCCGACCTGCCGGCTGAGTTCGCCGAAAAGGACTTCCGCTGGAACGTGGAGATAGGCGGAGTCGGTTTCGGCTGCCCGGCGGTGTGGGGCGACCGGGCGTTCCTGCTGACCTGCGACGAGAAGACCGGCCTGCGGCGCGTTCTGTGCGTTGCGGTCGACGACGGGAAGCTTCTCTGGCAGAAGGACTATCGCTTCGGCCCTGTCAAGCACAACAAGGACAACAGCCTGGCCGCGTCCACCCCGGCCGTGGACGCCGCTCGCGTGGTCGTCTGCTGGGCATCGCCCAAGTCCGTGATGGTTGTCGCGCTGGACCACTCGGGCAAGGAGCTTTGGCAGCACGATCTCGGCGGGCACGAGACCCAGCACGGTCCGAGCGTCACGCCGATTCTCCACGAGGGCACGGTGTATGTCGCCAACGACAACCAGGGCCCGTCGGCAGTGTTTGCCATCGACGCCGCCGGCGGACAGGTCAAGTGGCAGGTGAATCGTCCCTCCGGCAGTGCGGCGTACGGCACGCCGCTGATATATCGGCCAGGCGGTGGGGCGGCGTTCCAACTGGTGCTGTCGTCCACTGCCGCGGGGCTTACCGCCTACGACCTCAAGACCGGCAAGCAGTTGTGGACTGCCGCGAAAGCCAATCCCGAGCGGGTGGTCGCCTCGCCGGTCCAGGCGGGCGACCTGGTCGTCGGCAGTTGCGGCACCGGCTCGCGGGGCAAGTGCCTCATCGCCGTCCGCCCGCCCGCCTCGCCGGGCGGCAAACCTGAGACGGCTTGGAAGGTCTATGGCGACGCGCCGTACGTGCCGACGAGCGTCGCCGTCGGCGGGCTGCTGTTTTCCGTGCAGGACACCGGCAGCATCGCATGTTATCGAATCGCCACGGGCGAGCTCGTCTGGCAGGACAAGCTGCCCGTTAAGTTCTACGGCTCGCCAGTCTCCGCCGCCGGGCGGATTTACGTCATCAGTCGGGCCGGCACGATGTTCTGCTACGCCGCGGCTGAGAAGTTCCAACTCCTCGGCAAGACCAACCTCGGCGGGCCCTCCTTCGCCACGCCCGCCTTCGTCGGCAAACGCATGCTGCTTCGCACGCACACCAGGCTGATCTGTGCGGAGAAGAAGTAGGCATGTAGTAGGTAAGATAGGTAATAGGAGATTGCCATGATCGCTGACGACGAAGAAGAGATCCTTATCCCCGTGGGATGGTACGAAGCCCATCAGTGGCAGCGGCTGGAGGAGATCGCTCCGGACGTAAAGAGGATATGGCAGAGCTACGAGGAGTGGATGACTGTGGCGGTTCGCAAGCTCTCAGCCCCTCCGCTTGGGGGCAAGCGATACGTGAAGGTGCCCATCGACGTCGAGCAGCTCCTGCAATGGTGCCAGCGGCAAGGACGCGACGTTGACGCCCGCGCCCGCGCCGAATACGCGGCCGAGCTTCTGGAGCAGAACTTGTCCTAGTGTTTATCGCACCCGCAGGCGGCGAAGAGGTGTTGTTGGAACGCGGCCTGGTTGGGCGGGGCGAAGGCGCCGTACCCTTGTGCGAAGCGGACGCGGTGACGCGGTGAGGCGAAGAAGCTGACGACCGGCCAGCCGACCCGGCCGAAACATTCGGCATCGAGCGGGCCGTCGCCTATGTACATCACGTCGGCGGGGTCCACTCCGTGTTCGGCCAGGACCATGTCAAGCAGTTGGAGCTTGTTGTCGGTCAGCGTGAAGCGGAAGCCCGCCGTGCGGTTTCCGTCCCACCAGAAATCGTTGGCGCAGATGAAGTCGACGGGGTAGTTTGCCATCGACATCGTCGCCTCGATCCCGGATCGGCAGCCCGAGGAGATCACGCCGACCGGCAGGCCGAATCGCTCGCGGGCGAGTTCGAGCGGCGCCAGCAGGCGCGGGTCGAGCATCGGCTGGGCGCGGCGGGCGTAGAAATGGGTGTAATCGTCCAGCTCCTCTCGCGACAGGCCGCGGAACACGAGCGGGTCGAGCATTTCAACAATGCGGGTGATGTGGTGCGGAACGCGGTCGGGCCGGCGGAGGGCGGCGCGGTATTCCCGGAACCCGCGCAGCCCGGCGACCATGATGCGAGCAAGCTTGCCGACCTGCCCGTGCCTGATCGCGCGCAGAACGGCTCGCCGGCAGATGCCCAGGAAGAACGTCTCCTCGAGCATCTCCCGGAGCAGCGTTCCGTTCCAGTCGCATACAACCAGTCGCAACATGCTCAGTCCAACTCCAGCCAGTGGGCTTTCCACGGCGTTTTGTCCAGGCGAGGCCCGCGTGGGGCCCGGGCGAATCGGCCAGAGGATACCCCATGAAGGCCGCTCGATTCCAGTCCATTTGCACATTGGCGTTTGTGGCGGCGCGGCGCGGGGAATATGAATGAGGGAAAAAGCGCCTTCGTGGCCGGCGGGTGAGTTGTTAGAGTTGTTATGGCAGTTGCTATGCTAAAGGCTTCGGCGATGACGAGGAGTGAATGAATGCCGATATTCGAATACAAGTGCCGCCAATGCGGGCACGTGACGAGTTTCCTGGAAAAGGCCGGGGCACATGGCTCGCACAAGTGCGAGCAGTGTGGCTCGGGCAAGACCGACAAGGCGTTCTCGACCTTCACCGCCCAGGCCGGCTCGACAAGAGAGGTCCCGGGCACCTGCGCTAACGCGGGATCCTGTGCCAGTGGATCGTGCCCGCATAACCATAGATAGGTAGTAGCCGGCGCAGCCCTGCGTAGCCTCTGGCGAAGCAGGGTAGCCAGTGGCCGGTAGCCGGCGAAGAAGAGAACGACGGAACCTGGAACCTGGAACACGGAACCCGGGAAAGCGGCAGAAACGGCGGAACCCGCCGGCAGGCCGGCCGGAAACCCGGGAAAAGCAAACAGCGGCGGCACCCGTGCGTCAATGGCGTCGATCAAGGCTCTGCCTCCCCATTCCCCATTCCGCGATCCGCTCCCGGCGCGCCGGGACGCAATCACTTCGCCTCTGCGATGAACACCGTCACGGCCCCGCCTGTCATGGGTGTTTCGCGGGGGTTGGCCAGGTTGGCGCGGGTCATCATTTTCAGCACGGCCTTGGGGGCGGGGAAGTCCATCACGGAGTCCACGAGGTATCTGTAGGCGCCTCGGTCGCGAGCGATGATCGCGCCCAGCAGCGGCGCGAAGGCCCGCGTGTATATCCTATGGCCGAGCCTCAGCAGGCGCGTGCGCGGCCTGGTCAGATCGAGGATCACCACCAGCCCGCCTGGGCGGACCACCCGGCCCATTTCCGCCAGCGCCGCCGTGCGGTCCGTAACGTTCCTCAGGCAGAACGCCGCGATGGCGGCGTCGAAAGTGTTGCTCTCCAGCGGCAGGCTGACCGCGTCGCCGGTTTGCAGGCGGGCACGATCTGACAGGCGGGCGGCGGCGAGTTTTCGCCGGCCGAGGTCCAACATTCCCTTGGCTGGGTCTATGCCGACAACCTGGCAGTCGGGGCATTGGCGGAGGATCTCGATCGCCACGTCGGCGGTCCCGCAGCCGACGTCGAGGTATCGCCCGCCCGCGCACGGTTTCATCTTTCGCACGGCCCGGCGGCGCCAGCGGGCGTGATGGCCGAGCGAAAGGATCGTGTTCATCAGGTCGTAATGCCGCGAGATGCGGTCGAACATCGCGCGGTTGTCCTCGGCTGATAGCAGCGCGTCACGCATTGCGGTGCGGTCCCTTGGTTTGCCCGTCCGCCCGGCTCGGGCGGTCTGCGTGCCATCAGACCACAGACGCGCAGTTCCCGCAAGCGCCACGAAGGTTCCCGGCCTATGTTCGTAGTGACGCCGTAAGG
>CAZSBS010000192.1:0-3510 GCA_964605095.1 uncultured Planctomycetaceae bacterium
CTAAAGCCTGCTCCGAGAGATGCCTCCTCTCATGGCCGACACGCCAATGGCCCTGTGCGGCTCCCCTTGGGGGTTCTTTTCTTATGGGGGCTCGCCCTTGTTATTTCCCGCGAATGAGATGAGCTTGGCGTGACCGGGCTGTTTCGGGGTATAATCGGAGTGGTCGCCCGGAGCGCCAGGCCGGCGGGCACATCAAGTTCCATAAAGAGAACCGCTTGTTCTATTCCGCGGTCGAAGGAGAAGTTTTTGATGACTTCGATTACGATGACAGGGTCGGCTCTATGCCGTGCCGTTCTCGCCACTGCCGCGGCCTGGGCCATCATGCCGGCTGCCGCCGCATTGTGTGCCGAATCCGCGCCGGCCGTGCTGAAAAGCAGCATCCTGCAAGGCTATGTCGAGACGTTCAACCAGCATGACAACGAGCTCTACTCCAACGCCTTCCCCAACGCCAAGGCGATGGAGTTTCTCAAGGGCAACGTCCCGCTGTTTGACTGCCCCGACGAGGACATCCGCCGGACGTACTACTTCCGCTGGTGGACCTATCGCAAGCACGTCAAGCAGACTCCGGACGGCTATGTCATCACCGAGTTTCTTCCGCAGGTGCCGTGGAGCGGCAAGCACAATGCCATCAGTTGCCCGGCCGGGCACCACTTCTACGAGGGCCGGTGGATACACGACTCGAAGTACCTCAGCGACTACGCGGTGTTCTGGTTCCGCAAGGGCGGCAGCGTGCGGGCGTACAGCTTCTGGGCCGCCAACTCGATCTATGCCATGTACCTCGTTCAGATGAACAAGGCCCTCGTGACGGACCTGCTGGACGACCTGGTTAAGAACTACATTGGCTGGGAGAAATCCCGCCTGGTTTCCGATGGGCTGTTCTGGCAGATCGACGACCGCGACGGCATGGAGGTGTCCGTCGGCAAGAGCGGCAAACGCGCCACGATCAACAGCTACATGTACGGCGACGCCAGGGCGATTGCCCGGATCGCGGAGCTCGCGGGCAGGACGGACGTGGCCAAGGAGTACCAGGCCAAGGCGGACCGGCTTCGCGAGCTGGTCCAGCAGAAGCTATGGGACCCGCAGGCGAAGTTCTTCAAGACCCTACCTTACAACCCCCAGGCCCCCAATGGGAGCCTGGGCCAGGGCAAAGAGGCGGTGCTCGTGGATGTCCGTGAGCTGCACGGCTTCACGCCGTGGTATTTCAACCTCCCTGAGCCGGGCAAGGGCTACGAGGTCGCATGGAAGCAGTTGATGGACCCCAAAGGCTTCTACGCGCCGTACGGGCCGAGCACGACCGAACAAAGGCACCCGGGCTTCAAGCTCTCCTACCAGGGCCACGCGTGCCAGTGGAACGGCCCGAGTTGGCCGCTGTCGACGGCCGTCACGCTGACCGCGATGGCTAATGTCCTGCACAACTATCCGCAGGATGCCATTACCAAGGCTGATTACCTGGATATGCTCCACATCTACGCCCACAGCCAGCAGCGCAAGCTCGACGACGGCACCGTCGTGCCGTGGATCGACGAGAACCTCAACCCGCTGACCGGCGACTGGCTTTGCCGGACCATGCTTCTGGCCGAGGAAAAACGCAGCAAGGAACAGGGCAAGCCCGCCGGACTGGTCGAACGCGGGAAGGACTACAACCACTCCAGCTACTGCGACCTGGTCATAACGGGCCTGGTGGGCCTGCGCCCGCGCGGCGACGACGTGGTCGAGGTGGACCCGCTGGTGCCCGAGGGCACGTGGGACTTCTTCTGCCTGGACGATGTGCTGTATCACGGCAAGGTGCTGACGATCATCTGGGATAAGACCGGCGCCAAGTATGGCCGGGGCGCGGGACTGAGCGTGCTGGTCAACGGCAAGGAAATCGCCCGCAGCCCCAAGATTGGCAAGCTGACGGGCAAACTGTGACAAAGTGAACCGGCACAGCCCGACGGCGGCACTGGCGCGTGATTACACAAACTAGCCGTTTTCAGGCCCGAAGGGCCGACAGCCTTTAGCCGGGGGCGTAAGCCCCCGGAACACGGTCAACTACGTAAAGAGCCCCGAAGGGGCGACAGAAGTACGTTCGCCCCTCGGGGTTTATGCAATCGGTCATTTTGTGCACTTCGCCGTGCGACTACGGGACCGGAATCAGAAGCAGCGTCTCCCCGGGCGCCGTCGGCAGCCGGAACATCACGCCGGACACCGCCACGCCTTGAGGTCCGCAAAGGCGCCCGCGTCACCACCCGAGAGCAATCCGATCTTGCCGCCGGCCGTGCGAGGCAGGCTGTAGCACTGAATCAGCAGGTCGTCCAGGTAGAACTCCAGCAGGCCGCCCTTTAGCAGCAGGCGGAACCGGACCGCGGGGCCGAACTTCCACTGCCGGTCAACGCGGTTCTCGGCCTTAAAACCCGTGCCGTCGGATCGCATGGGGCCTAACTCGGTAACGCCGCCCGTGTGAACAAGGATTGCCAGGCCGTCGCTCTCGCCATGTGCAATGAACAGGCCGACGAGCTTGGAGTCTTTCCCGGCCGGGAGTTTGACGGTCCCCTCCAGAATAATGCCCGCGCCCGTGTCGAAGCTGTTCTCGATCATCGCAATCGCCGTTGCGGCCTCCCCTGCCGGCGGCGCCTTGGTTTCGACCGGTTGGCCCTTCATCTTCTCATTGCCCTTCCACCAGGCCAGCCGCAACGTGCCCTCATTATCGATCACGGTCGCCTTGAGCGACCCGAAGTACACCTGGCGGTCGCGAGCGATGGAATGATGATTCACCAGCACGCCGTCGGGCGTCGGGAAAAAGCGGGAAAAGTACGTGTGCCCGGTCAGAAGGTGGAAGTTCTTCCCGGCGGCCACGAAGGGCCCTTCAGGCCGCTCGGCCACGAGCGTGACCATCTTGCCGCCCGTGCCAAACATCATGTAATACTTGTCCCCTATCTTCTCGATCGCCCCGACCTCCCCACCGCCGGCGCCCGTCACCTTGGGCGGCTCGAGGGCCTTCCACGTCACTCCGTCCGCCGTTTCGCCGAACCCGAACCTCCCTCCCGTTTCCCTCTTCGGTGAGGCGGTCCAGTAGCCAAACAGCCCCCCGCCGGGGCGCGGGATCGTCCAGATACAGTCCCACCGGCCGGTCTTCTCGTACCAACGCTCATCCTGCACGAACTCATACTCGCTGCCGAGGCGCGTCCAGTGGACCAGGTCCTTGGACTCGGCAAAGAAAATGGTCTGCCGCGGCCCTTTCCACTCGGAGAAGTTCATGAAGAACTTCCCATCCTTGGCGAAGTTGGGCGACTTCCAGGTTGAGCCGGTGCCCATCCAGGTCACGCCAGGGCCTTTGGTCAGCACCCGGCCAATCTCCTTCCAGTGTACGCCGTCGGGCGACGTGGCCATGGAAATGTTGTCCCATTGGCCCTGGCTTTTGGCCAGGTAGTAGAGGTAATAAGTGCCATCGTGGAGATACAGCCACGTGTCCCACATATTGCCCGTCTGCTTGGAGCGAGCTTTGTAAAACATGCTTTGCACGGCGGCATC
>CAZSBS010000192.1:3610-4986 GCA_964605095.1 uncultured Planctomycetaceae bacterium
CGCCGGCTGCAACCAGCGCCCCGAAGGCCAGCAAAACGCCGAGTACCAACGCCTGTAATTGCCATGATGTTACGGCCATCGTCGCTCCTTTGCCGTTTAGAACCTTGATTTGCCTCCGGCCGCCGCGCCGGCAACTATTGAAACCTGAACCTGTCGGCCAGTCTCGGCCGGAACCGGAACGAACGAGACAGTAATGTATTTCCCCCGACCTCTCTACTTCCCGCCGGCCCGGTTGGCCAGGCGCTTGGCAATCGTTTCCCGCGCTGCGATCATTACCGACCCGTCCGGCTCCACGAGAAAGCTCACGCCTCCTATGGCAGGGGCGTGTTGGGCTTAACCGCGTCGGCGGGGCGCGGGTTGTCCGGGCCGAACACGAGCATGTCCCGGTACTCCTCGATCTTTACGAACGACTCATCCACCTTGCCGTCCTTGCCCGTGACGCCGGCGAGGTCGAGGCCTAGGTGTTTGGCCATGAATGGGTACATGGCCATCCGTTTCGACGTGCCGTAATCGTGGCCTTCGTTGGCGAAGTGGGCGTTGGCGACGTTGGCATCGGCGCCGTACAGGCTGTACACGTGCTTGATGTAGGGGAACTCCGTGACGGGCATGAAGCGGGTCCAGTCCTTGCCGTCGGAGACGATCAGTTGCGGCCGCGGGGCGGCCATGGCGGCGATCTCGGCGTTGTTGGTCTTGTGGTTCGGCCCCCAATGGATCGGCATGCCGCTCTCGCAGACGCATCCGCCGAAGAAGTAGGCCGAGACCTGGCAGACCGGCACGGACACCGCCACGCGGTCGTCGATAGCCGTCAGCAGGAAAGACTGCGTTCCGCCGCCCGAGCAGCCCGTCACGCCCAGGCGGTTGGCGTCCACGCCGGGCAGGGACTCGACGAAGTCCAGCGCCCGAATGCTGTTCCACGTTTGCAGCCGCAGCACCTCGGGCGTCTTATCATGCGACCAGCCGGCCTCCTTCCAGTCGCCGTAGCCCACCATGTCGTATAGAAACACCGCGGCGCCCATACGCGCCAGCACGGCGCATCGGGTCTGGCGCTCCGCAAGGAACCGCCCGTCGTGGCCGTGCGGACAGAGAATGCCCGCCCACGGCCCGTTGCCCTTGGCCGGGCGGTAGAGCGTGCCGGTCACGTAGAAGCCCGGCGAACTCTGGATGGCGACGTTCTCGGCGACGTATCCGTCGTACGAACGCTTCTTGAAGAACTGCGGCTTGAGGGGCGTTCGCTCGGGCAGCGTCGTCAGCCTGGCTCCAGCCAGAATGCCCGCGCGGATTTGCTCGCGGCGCGTCTTCCACCCGGCCAGGTCCGAATACGACCCGGCGAACTCGTCGAGTTCCTTCTTCGCAGCCTCGGGCGTTTGCGCCGCGCC
>CAZSBS010000192.1:5086-7254 GCA_964605095.1 uncultured Planctomycetaceae bacterium
TGCCCGTGGTGTAACACGGAGCAGGGCCAAGATGGCCCTGCGACTCACGGGCAGGATGCCCGTGCTACGACTGGACGCCCGCGTCCCGGCCATGAGTCGCACTGGCGTCTCGCTTGGGGGCCCCGAGGGCTCGCCCGTGCTCTGGCCCAATGATAATAGTGCCACTCCGCGCCACCGACCGCCACGACAACCCAACGGCTTATGGTCCAGTTTGCCACGCAATCTTTTGCAGCCCAACGTCGGCTCGCAATTCAGTGGACGCCAACCGCCGCCGGGTTATAATTGAAATGTTAACGTGGCTGGAAAGGGGTGCCAGATGATCCAGTACATATGTCCGCAATGTCGCGCGAAGTTGGAGAGTCCTGTGTCCCTGGCCGGGGAATTGGACAAGTGCCCGGCGGGTACGAATGTTCGGTACCCAACCCCAGGAACCCGAAGAGACGGGCCTTCATGATTCTTGGCGGGGCGGCGGGCGTGCTGACCGGCGCCGTGCTCGCTGTTGCCATCACCCTGGCCCTGACTTCGGGCACAGGGCCGTCGCCTTCGCCGTCGAAGGACAGCCCCGCCCCCAAGACGAAAGCCAAGGCCGTTGCGCAGTCGCCAGCCGCGCAAAAAGAACCTTCCCGCGAGAAGCCGACTCCGCCCAGCCCCGCCCAGTCCCAGCCGGCCAAGCACCCGGAACCCGCGCCTCTTTCGCCGGAGCAGCTTTTTGAGAAAGCCTCTCCCGCCGTGGTCTACATCGTCGTGCGCGACAAGGATTTCAAGCCCCTTGGCCTTGGGTCCGGCTTCTTCGTCGATGCGAATGGCCTGGTTGCCACGAACTACCACGTCATAAAGGGCGCGGAGTTCGCCACCGCCCGCCTCAGTAACGGATCCACTCTGTTTGTTGACGGGGTTGTTGCCACCGATCCCAATGGCGACCTGGCCCTGCTGAAGCTCTCAGGCGGCGGGTTCCCCTGCCTCAAGAGGGCCGAAGGTGCCTTGCCCAGGGTGGGCGCCGCCGTCTACGCCATCGGCAACCCGCAAGGGCTGGAAAACACGTTCAGCAGCGGCATAGTAAGCGGCCATCGGGTAAGCAAGAATGGCACCACGGCCATACAGGTAACCGCCCCGATAAGCCCCGGTTCCAGCGGCGGCCCGCTGCTCAACGCCAGCGGTGAAGTCGTCGGCGTGACAACGTCCTACCTTACGAACAGCCAGAACCTCAACTTCGCCGTTCCCGTGTCCGGCGTCCTGGCCCTTATCCGCAAACAAGGAAAGGTCCAAACTCTCTCCAGCGCCGGGGGCGGGCTGTTCGATAGCGCGGAGACCGACGAACTGGCCAAAGCCTGGGCAGCCATGGAAAAGAAGGACTGGGGTACCGCCGCCAAGATACTCACCGCCCTCCGTGAAAAGCAGAAAGACAACCCGGTTGTATGGTTCGCGTTGGGGTATTTGCACGCGCTATTGGGCAATCTAGACATCGCAATCGAGCATTACAACCAAGCCATTGCACTCAAGCCAGACTATCCCCGAGCGTACCTCTACATAGCCCTCGCCAACGAGCGTCTGAAGCGCTACATTGAGGCTATCGCCGCCTACAAGCAGATCATCGCGCTCAAGCCGGACGACGCCCAAGCGTACAACTTCATGGGGGGCGTCTACCAGGACATGAAGCGCTACCCCGAAGCCATCGCCGCCTACAAGCAGGCCATCGCCATCCAGCCGGACTACGGCTCGGCCCATGAATCGTTGGGCGTCGCCTACCACGAGATGAAGCGCTACCCCGAGGCCATCGAAGCCTACAAGCAGTTCATCGCACTCGATCCGGCCTACGCCACGGGGTACTTGAGGTTGGGCGACGCCTACCGCGAGCTGAAACGCGACACCGAGGCCATCGGAGCCTACAAGCAGGCCATCACCATCGATCCGAACCACGCCGGAGCTTACTTCGGCGTGGGCCAAGGCTACCGCGGACTGGAACGCTATCCCGAGGCTATCGAAGCCTACAAGAAGGCCATCGCCATTACGCCCGACTATGCTGAGGCCTATTACGCTATGGGTCTCGCCTACAGTGGGCTGAAGAGCAACTCGGACGCCGTCGAGGCTTGCAAGAAGGCCATCGCCATTAAGTCCGACTATGCTGAGGCCTATTACGCTATGGGTCTCGCCTACAGTGGGCTGAAGAG
>CAZSBS010000192.1:7354-9247 GCA_964605095.1 uncultured Planctomycetaceae bacterium
CCGACTATGCTGAGGCCTATTACGCTATGGGTCTCGCCTACAGTGGGCTGAAGAGCAACTCGGACGCCGTCGAGGCCTGCAAGAAGGCCATCGCCATTAAGCCCGACTATGCTGAGGCCTACTTCCTTCTGGCAGGCGCCTACTTCTTCCTTGATCGCTACACTGAGGCCATTGAGGCCTACAAAAAGGCCATAGCCCTCAAGCCCGACGACGCCGAAGCGTACTACTTCCTGGGGGGGTGTTACGAGATGCTTAAACAACGCCCCGCCGCCATCTCCGCATTCCGGGAGTATCTTCGGCTCGAGCCGACCGGCATGTTCACAGATGACGCACGGAAGGCCATCAGCAGGTTGGGCGGCCGGTGATAGGTAGATTGAGGAGGATGCTACGAAACCATGCAGGAGCTTGCAGATCATGCCTGAGTACATCGCGACTCTTTCAATCAGCATCATCGTGGCAATTGTCAGTGCCCGTGTCACCGTCTTTTGGGCCCTTAGGCGGTTCAGGGAAGAGCAAATGTGGTCTCGCAAGGTTGACGAGTACGCCGCCATCCTGGAAGCATTACACGTTGTCAAGGAAGAAGCTTCGGACTATATGCTTGAGACCGAAGAAAACCGGGACCGTAGCGAAGAGCAAAAGGAAGATTCATACGGGAAAAGTAGAGAAGCCCAGCGGAGGATTCAGAAAGCCCTGGACATGGGTGGATTCCTCCTTCGTTCCGACGCCAACACCGCCTTGATTGACGTTTTGAAGGGAATCGACTCGGCGAAGGACCAGCCAAAGCTTTACGACCAAGCGGGCGACGTATTTGACGCAATACAGAAGTGCGTTAACAGCATATCCGCTATCGCAAAGGAGGACTTGGGGTTGACTGGGCGTTGGCGGTCCTATTGGAAACGGAGAACGCCTCATGAATGATCGAGAGGTCGTCGAGGCGTTTGTCGCCTATCTCAGAGAGCATGGACACCCAGGACTCAAGGTTCACCGGTGGCCGGGCATAATAGGGGAAGTCGGGAGAATGGTTGGCGCTGGCGTGACGACGCGGGATGATAGAGACCGGTTTCGGGATTCACGTCTAATATGAAAGGGCTGAAGGATATGAACCGTAAGCAACTAATATGCCTTTGGTTAGGCATCATCGTGATCTTGGCCGTGGTTTTGTACCCACCGTGGTATCTTCCAGAACGCAGGCCGATCCCTGGCGCGCCTGAATTTGATCAACCGCCGAGCACCGGGTACACATGGATATGGGACCTCCCTAACGGAAGCAGTGTTGACCTACCTCGTTTTGGCCTTCAAGCTGGATTCGTCCTGTTACCGACGGCTGCCCTAATCCTCACCTTCCGAACCAAGCGAAGCTAACCCGGTCAGGATGCCGATAGGGCGATTTTACGGCCAGAGAGGATGACCGCACAGTCCGGATGTCTGAAAAGGAAAGGGGCTGTAAGATGAGCGAATCGGAGAACGGGAAAAACAGGGAAGCATGCGAGCAGAATTGTCGGGAAGCAGTGGTGGCCTTCTGCGAGTGCGAGAAATCCCAACATTACGCGCTATCCATCATGAAAGATGCGACCGCCGCATGGGAACCCGCTCGGACATTTGGCCTCCCGGCGGCGTTCTCGGCGTATTGCATCATGCGATCAACCGACCGGCAGGAAATCCTGATGAACGACATGCACCAAGGGGCGATTCGGATGGAACGGCAGTCTAACGAGATGATCCGTTTGACCTGGTGGATAATGGCGATGACCGTTGCGGTGGTCGTTCTGACGGGTGCGGTAGTTATTCTGTCGATTGTTCAACTGTGCCGAAGTTAAATACTCTCAAACTGACCGATTTTGAAAGCCCCGAATGGGGCGGCAGCATTTGGCCGGGGGCGTAAGCCCCCGGAAA
>CAZSBS010000193.1:0-9216 GCA_964605095.1 uncultured Planctomycetaceae bacterium
TTCTGGATGCAGCCATCGCGGTTAGTCCGAGGGCTGAAGTACGGCTTGCTGATTCCGGGCATGGCGGTGGCGGGCGTTTCCGTTGTCCTTTCCGGCTCGCGCAAGAGCCTCCTGGGTCTGGTGCTGTTCTACGTGGCGTGGCTGTTCTTTTGCTACCGCAAGGAGGTCTTGAGAAGCGGCCGCACCCTGCTGGTAATCGTTCTCGGCCTGGGGGTGGGCGGCTACGGCATGTACCGTGTGCTAAGCGGCTCTGAAATCGCCAAACGCATGTCCAGGTCATGGGAGTCGGTTATCACCGGCAGGCACGTCACCGACAGCGGCTCCATACGCATCGAGCTCTATCGTGAGGCGGGTCGGATCATCTCGGAAAACCCCATCATGGGCGTGGGGCTGGACCATTACAGGGTTTTCAGCCCTGGCCATCTGGTCGCTCACTCGGAATACGCGGAGATTGCCGCGGATACGGGGCTGGTCGGTGCGGCGATATACTTCCTCTGGTACATCTTCCTGTGGCGACGCGCCGGCAAGATTGCCAAATGGTCGCCGGATGTCACCGAGCGGCGCAACGCCGGGTTGATCCGCGCGGTCATCCTGGTGCTGCTGGCCTTGGGGTTTGGCGCCTGGTTCTACAGCAGCAAGTTCGCCTGGGTCATAATGGGCAGCTTCATCGGGTACTCCAACGCTGTCTGGGGGCGCATTCGCTCCGAGCGGGCCGCTGGCGCATACGAATACCAGTCGGAATATTACCTCCCGGCAGACGCCTTGACAGAGGCGCAATAGGGATGCGCATTGCTCTGGCGATAATGAGTCTGGAGCTTGGCGGCGGCGGCGAGCACGACGTCGTCAACATTGCGGCCGGGCTAAAGAAGGCCGGTCATGAGCCGATCGTAATCACCTCCGGCGGCAGGCTATGTAAGGACGTAGAATCCAACGGCGTGGAGGTCGTGCTCTGCCCGATCAACACCCGCAGCCTGCCCAAGCTCTATCGCAACGGGCGGCGTCTGGCGGAGATTGCCGAGTCACATGGCATCGAGGTGCTCAACCCGCAGGGTGTGTATCCCGGGATAAGCTGCTACCTGGCCTCGCGCCGCCTGCTGAAAAAGGGCCAGGCCGTGCCCAACATCATCACCATCCCGATGCTTAACAGGCTCAAGTGGTGGTATTACAAGCTCGGGGCGTTCATGATCAACCGCGTGGCCGACCACGTGATCGTCGAGAGCGACTGCGAGAGGCTGCGGCTCCAGCGACGGGGCATGAACCGCCCGCTGACCATCCTGTATAACTGCTTCCCGCCGGAGAAGTTCGCCAGTGTGACTCTCAGCCGGCAGGAAGTCCGTCGCCAGATGGGCTGGGATGATGAAAAGGATGGTAAAAAGATAGTCTTCATCATGCCCGCGCGGATGAGCGTGGAGAAAAACCATCGGCTGCTATTCGCGGCCCTGGGCCGGCCGGAAGTGCGGGCATTCGACGGGCGGATCCTGTGCTACCTTGCCGGCGATGGGCCTCTGCTCGAGCAGAACAAGGCCCTGGTCGCCGAGGCGAACCTGGATGCCCGTGTGATGTTCGGCGGCTTCAGGCGGGATGTCCCCGCGCTGCTGAAGGGGGCCGATGTGTATGTGCTTTGCAGCCATTATGAGTCGATGCCGCTGAGCATCCGCGAAGGGATGGAGGCTTCGCTGGCGGTGGTCTCCACCGACGTCGGGGGCATATCCGAGGCCGTCGAGGATGGACGAAGCGGCCTGCTTGTGCCGCCGAACGACCCAGCCGCCCTGGCCGCCGCGATGGCGAAGCTGGCCGGCGATGCCGCCATGCGAGAGGCCATGGGTCGCCGCGGCCGGGAACTGTGCTCCGAAAAGTTCGGATACGACAACTGGATCAGCCGCACGGTGGAGGTATTCGGGCAGGTCCGGAAACAGTTCGTGGAGAAGCACAGTTGATCCACCTTACGGAGCAACCTATGGATATTGCCCCCAACAGGGGAGATGTTCCCGGCGCCCAGGAGGGGCTGCTCGTGGGCCGATGGGGCTCGACGAAACCTCCGACAGGCGAGCCATGGCGGTTGATCGTGCTGGGTGACGTCGGCCTGTCCGGCGGCATGGCCGAACGCGCCGTCCGCGCCGGCAACGCCGGGAGTATCTGGGGAGACCTGCGCCCCGTTCTCCAGGCCGCGGACATGGTCGTGGCCAACCTGGAGTGCGCGCTTCTGGACGAATGGTCCCCCGAGAAGCTCTTTGCCAGTTCGGCCAAGTGGGCGCCAGACCTCGCCAACGTTGGGATAGACGTGGTGCATCTGGCCAACAACCACATCCTCGACTACGGCCCGGAGGGAATGGCTCAGACGCTCCGAGCGGTCGAGTCGGCCGGGCTTACCGCCATCGGCGCCGCCCACCAGGCATCCGACGCTGCCCGGATGGTGGTCACGGAATCCGGCTCGCTTCGTATCGGCTGGCTCGCGGCGGGACACACCCGGCTTAGCCAGCCCGAAAGCCCTCGCCTTCGAGAGTTGGACGTTGCTTCGCTCATCGAGGACGTGCGCAAGAACCGCAATCTGGTGGACCTGCTAATCGTCAGCCTGCACTGGGGCAAGATGCTTGTTGACTATCCCGATCCGGAGCAGTTTGCGGCAGGGCGGCGCCTGGCGGAGGCCGGCGCCTCGGCCGTGCTCATGCATCATGCCCACATCCTCCAGGGCGCGGAGATCTACAAGGGCGTGCCCATCTGCTACAATCTGGGCAACTGCATCTTCGATCCCGACGAGGGCGAGTTTCAGAAGGCCAAGAGTTTCCGCCACACGAAGTACGAGGACCAAGTGACTGGCTGCGTGTTCTGCCTGGAATTCCAGGGCCGGGAATTCCACCGCCTGCTGGCTGTTCCATTCGAGTTGCCTCGAAAGGACTGCCCCGACGGACAAGATCGCGAGGGCCTGGTATGGGCTTGTCCGGCTGAGGCACAGCGAATACTGAGCAGGCTTCAGCGGATCAGCGATGACCTTACGGGAGATTTCGAGCCATTGTATACCCAACAGATTTCGGAAGTCCGGCGCCAAGCGCTGCGGCTACACCTGAGCCTGATATTTCGCGGCGGACAGGTCGGGCGGATCGGCTACTTGCTGCGGGAAGTTCGATGGGCCCACATGGCAATCATTGCCGCTTGGGTGTGGCGGGCGGTATGGCCTTTCACGAAGACAAAGAAGGCCGGCCGCTGAACTGGCCAGAAAGAGTTGCTCACGAATGTTTGGGATTACAGGCCTCATCGAAATGGAAGAACGACGCACAAACGAGGGTTTTGACTGCGCTCGGTACGCGTCGCCCCGAATTGCGGGGCAGAGGCAATGACGAGTAAAGAACCTGCCGATGCGGACATTAGGGTAGTCATCATCATCGACTCTCTACGCGCTGCCGGGGCCGAGAACCAGGCTGTGCTGTCGGCAGGTGAGCTGACGCGCCGCGGCGTGCCCGTTGCATTGGTTTCCTACCACCCACAGAACGATTACGCTGATGACATCCGCCGGCTGGGCATCCACTTTGTGCAGATAGAGGGTCCGGGACTGCCTCGGCTGGTTCGTCTACGCCGAATAATGCGTATCCTGAGGGACTTCAGGCCCGACGTGGTCCACGCGTTTGGGGAGAACGCCAGCGTATACGGCTTCCTGGCGGGCCGGCTGACGCGAGTGCGCCGGGTCTTCGGAGGGTTGCGGGGCCAAGCATTCGGCTCGCTCAGCCTTCAGTTGGTCAATCGCCTGCTTTGGTATCGATCGGCGGGCTGGATTGTCAATGCATCCACCGTCGTAGTACCCGTCATGCGTGGATTTGGCGTCCCTCGTGACAGGATTTACATCGTGCCTAATGGTGTGCCTCCCGAACGGTTCGAGAGCTCCTTGACGCGCCAGCAGGCCCGGGAGAGCTTCGACCTTCCGCAGGAGAGGTTCCTTGTCGTGTCCGTGGCGAACCTGCTGCCAGTCAAGAACTACCCGATGCTGCTTCGCGCCGCCGGGGACGTTCTGGACCGGGGCGTGCCCGCCACGCTCGCGATCGCCGGCGAGGGGCCCATGCGCGGGCAGTTGGAGGAGATGGCCCGCCATCTTGGGATCGCTGATCACGTCCAACTGTTGGGCAGGTGCCGCCGAGTGCCGGACCTCTTGCGGGCTGCCGACGCCGCCGCCCTGACGAGTTTCTCCGAGGGACTGCCCAACGCCCTCCTGGAGGCCAGCGGGGCCGGGCTCGCGGCGGTGTCTTCGGACAACGGTGGCGCCAGCGAGGTGATTGTGGAAGGCGAGACCGGCTTCATCGTGCCCCAGAACGATCACCGGGCCATGGCTGACAAGCTCTGTCAACTTTACGCCGACCCTGACTTGCGCCTCCGGCTTGGCAAGGTGGCTACCCAGCGTGTCCGCCGGGAATTCTCCATGGAAGCCATGGGCGACCGCTTACTGGAGGTGTATCGCAACGCGCTGGCGGCGCACGGTTTGCCCCGCGGCAAAGAGCCGGGAACGCCCCAACATGACTGTCGACGCTGCCGGTGAGCTTCGAACACCTGCCGCCGCCGCCCGCCGCCCGCGGGTGGTTTTTGTTGGCCCGGTGCCGCCTATCTGCCCGATGAAACGAAGCACGCGATTCGGCATGGTCTGTCTCTGGTTTTTCTATGGGTCGCTATTGTACACTGCCGATAGATATCTTACGGCAGTTTCAAGGACTTCGAGAGACTAATGACGGCAAAAGTCGGAGTAATAAGTGCCGGAACCTTCGCCCACGTGGCGACGGATCGTGCCGATAATACCTTTTGCTACGGCCTTGTTGTCGCATGACATGAGTCTCTGGAGATGAAGATGAGCTATTGGCAGGGCAAACGCGTTCTGGTAACGGGCGCGGGCGGGTTTATCGGCAGCCATCTCACCGAGCGGCTGGTGGGCCAGGGAGCCCGCGTGCGGGCGATGGTCCACTACAACAGCCGCAATTATTGGGGGCAGATTGAGCTTCTCGCCCCGGCCGTGCGCGACGCTATCGAGGTAATCTGCGGCGATGTACGCGATCCGTTCTTTTGCCGAGATGCCGTAACTGACTGCCATGTGGTCTTGCACCTTGCCGCCCTGATCGCCATTCCGTACTCCTACGTTGCCCCGGCGGACTATGTCTTCACCAACGTCGTCGGCACGCTGAACATCCTGGAGGCCTGCCGCCAACAGGGCGTCGAGAAGATGGTCCACACCTCGACCAGCGAGACCTACGGCACAGCCCGGTACGTGCCGATCGACGAGAATCACCCGCTCCAGGGCCAGTCGCCTTATTCGGCGAGCAAGATCGGCGCCGACAAGATGGCCGAGAGCTATTATCTCTCGTTCGGCACGCCGGTAGCCACGCTTCGGCCGTTCAACACCTACGGTCCGCGGCAGTCGGCCCGGGCGGTTATCCCCACGATCATGGGCCAACTGGCGTCAGGCGCCAGGACCATTCGTCTGGGCTCGCTAGAGCCGGTCCGCGACCTGAACTTTGCTCAGGACACAGCCGCGGCCTTCATGAGCGTCGCCGAGAGCCCGGGAACCGTCGGCGAGGTCGTCAACGCCGGCACGGGCAAGGGAATCTCCATTGGCGACCTTGCAAAGCTCGTAATGGAAGTTATGGGCGTTGAGGCGGGGATAGTCTGCGATACAGAACGCGTCCGCCCGGAAAAGAGCGAGGTGCTCCGCCTGGTTGCCGGGGTGGACAAGATCCGCGAACTGACCGGCTGGAAACCGACGGTCTCACTCCGCGACGGCCTGGCCCAGACGGCGGAGTATGTCCGCTCGCACCTGCATCTGTACAAGCCGAACATTTACAACGTCTAGGAGCGTGACAATGAGAGCCGTAATAATGGCCGGCGGAAAAGGCACGCGTCTTCGCCCCTTTACCGCCACCTTGCCCAAGCCCCTGGTTCCCGTGGGCGACAGGGCCATTCTCGACATTGTCCTGATGCAACTTCGCCAGGCTGGCGTTACGCACGTGACGATGGCCGTCAGCCATCTGGCACACCTGATCATGGCCTATTTCGGCGATGGCGAGCGGGTAGGACTGAAGATCGACTACAGCCTCGAAGATAAGCCCCTCAGCACGATCGCGCCGCTGAAGCTGATCTCCGACCTGCCGAAGAACTTCCTGGTCATGAACGGCGACGTCCTAAGCGACCTCGACTTCAAGGCATTTCGGGAGTTTCATGATCAACGCGACGCCGATATCACCGTGGCGACCTACGAGCGGGATTCGCGGATCGATTTCGGCGTGTTGAGGACCGATGATGAAAGCCGCATCGTCAGTTTCGAGGAGAAACCCTCGTGTCATTTCAGCGTGAGCATGGGCGTCTATCTGATTAACCGGCGCCTGCTGGACATCGTACCCGATAACGAGTCTTTCGGGTTCGATGACCTGATGCTGGCCTGCCTGGAGCAAGGGCGCAAGGCTGTCAGCTATGCCCACCACGGATACTGGCTCGATATCGGGCGGCCGGACGATTACCAGGCCGCCAACGAGCAGGTCGAGGATCTGCTGAAAAAGATTTTCCCGGAGGAAGGCTGATGCCCGCCGCTTCACGCCAGCGCATTGTGGTTACCGGCGCAGGCGGCTTTGTTGGTGGGCACGTGCTGCATACGATTCTGGCTGCTGACGATCCTCCCGAGGCCGTCTGGGCATTGGACCTTGCGGTCCCCGGCGGTCCGCAGGACGATCGCATCCGCTGGCTGGCGTGCGACGTAACCGACCCCCGCGCGGTGAGCGCCGCGATGTCCGAGGCCCGGCCGGACGGTGTGATACACCTTGTCGGCATTGCCCGAGGCGACGATTTGGGCGCGTTCTTTCGGATCAATGTCGCCGCCTGCCAGAATGTGCTGTCCGCGGCGAGCGGGTTGGCCCGCCCGCCTCGAGTCGTCGTAATCGGGTCGGCGGCGGAGTATGGCATTACCACGGGCCGCGACGTGGTGGTCCGCGAAGATCGCCCGCTTCTGGCGACGACGACGTACGGGCTGACGAAGGTGATGCAGGAACAGTGGGCCCTGGCCTACGCGCGTGAGAAGCACCTGCCCGTGGTGTGCGTGCGCCCGTTCAATATCATCGGCCCGGGCCAGCCGACCGGGCTCGTGCCGGCGGCGTTCCTGCGCCAAGTAGCCGACGTCGTAGCTGGGCGGAGCGATGTGGTGCGCGTGGGCAATACCGCCACGCATCGCGACTTCGTGGACGTGCGAGATGTTGCAGCCGCGATTTGGGCCCTGTTGCAGGCGGGCAGCGATGTGGACGGAGAAGTATTCAACATCGCGTCCGGTCAGCCGGTGAAAATTGCCGACATACTCCAGGCGTGCATCGACCTGTCGGGGCGGGAGATTCCCGTAGAGGAAGATCCCGCGCGGCAAAAAGCGGTGGACGTGCGATCGATTGTCGGCGACATTTCACGCATTCAGGCCGCAACTTCCTGGGAACCGAACATGCCATGGCGAAGATCATTAAAGGAAATGTGGCGTGACCTCTGCATCCCATAACCCCCATGACCGAACCCCGTCCGGCTCGCCGCTAAGGCGGCCTCGCGTACTTCATGTGGTTCCCCTTCCGCCGCCTCTGGGGGGCATGAGCACCTATGCACAGGGGCTTCTTGCGTCCGACCTGGGCAAGGCGTTCAATCTCCGCGCCGTGCGGGCCCAGAGGGTCCGAAAAGATCTCTACCGCGGCATGATTCGCAAGGGAATGAATTTGCTGAACGGGTTCCTGCTGAGCTTGGTGGTGCTGAAGAACCTGGTTTTTCGCTGGCCATCCATCATCCATGTCCAGACGAACTCGGGGCGGGGGTTTTATGAGAAATCGTTTTTGATTGTGCTGGCCCGGCTGTTCGGCTGCAAGGCGGTCCTCCACGTACACGGGGGCGCGTTCAGGGAGTTCTACCAGAATTCCTCGCGCCCGATCCGCTGGTTGATTCGGCGGTGCGCATGTCTCAATCATCGGATTATCGTGGCCTCTCAGCACATGCAGGAAACGCTCACACTGGTCGGCGTTCGGCCCGAGCGGATCGTTCGTATCGGCAACGCGATTGTTGTGCCGCCGCGCAGCCGGTGGGAAGCACCCGCCGCCCGGAACACGAAGGGCGTTTCGGTGCTGTTTCTGAATCGCCTGACCCGCGAGAAAGGGGTGCTGGAACTGCTCCAGGCGGTCAAGCAGCTCGCCTCGGCGACCCCGGCCGTGTCGCTTCGCCTGGCAGGGGCCGAATCGGAGGACTGCGCCTCCATCCGTCAATCCATCGAGGATATGGGCCTGGCCGACCGGGTGGCCTGGCTTGGGCAGGTGTCCGAGCAGCAAAAAGACGAAGAATACCGTCGGGCGGACATCTATGTCTTGGCCAGTCATACCGAGGACATGCCCTATGGTCTACTGGAGGCGATGTCCTACGGCCTGCCGTGCGTGGCCTCGGCGGTAGGCGGTATTCCCAGTATCATACAGGATGGGATCGGCGGATTGCTTGTGCCCCCCAAGGATGCCGCTTCGCTGGCCGGCGCCATAGCGCAACTGGCGAGTCAAGAGGAGTTGCGTCGCCGCATCGGCTTGCAGGCGCGGGCCAGGGTCCTGCAGGAGTTCTCCTGGCCGCATCACGCGAAGCAAATCGGTGAGGTCTACAACGACCTTCTGGCCTAGGCTGCAGCCGGGCCGAGCGAGTGAAAGGAGCTTTCGATGGCATCGATATCTCAAAGGTTGTACTGGCGGATGCCATACTTCCTGAAGTGCTGGGCCGCCTCGCTGAACGCCCGCAAGCTGGACTATCGGCGCCATGGTCCGGCTGGTGCATGACCCCGGCTTGCGACAGCGACTTGGGCAGGCAGCCCGGGAAACCATAGAACGTCACTTTACTTGGAAAGTCGGCGCGAGTAGGCTCCTTTTGCTGTACTGGGACGTCCACGGCAAGCGTACTGGACAAGACCTGCCCGCGATTTGGCAAGCAAACAAGAAAGACCTGTAAGTATCCCAGATTTTGCCGAGCTTGGCGAGCCCTGGCAAGCACTTGGCATGTCGGTCGGGTTCCCATCGGCATTTGGCTGGATAAGGTGCAACTGATGTCAGAAAGCATACGAAGGTTCAAACAGTACTTCACCGAGTTTGGCACCAGGTTTGTGGAGTACGAGGGGAGACTCTTCCATCGGTACGGACCTGTGGTGACCACCTTCGGTCCGGCGGCGGCGGGCCTGACGCTCAGCAGACCGCAGGCCCAGCAGAT
>CAZSBS010000194.1:0-9169 GCA_964605095.1 uncultured Planctomycetaceae bacterium
GACGGGCGCGAAGGTCCAGGCGGGCTGGAGCACCCTGATGAACAAGCCAATGTAGTCGGGCTGCCGACGGGCGCTGGCCCACGGCCCAAGAAGAATATCTCGCGCAGAGGGCGCAGAGAACGCAGAGAAGAATAGAGTTTTGTCTGTTTTCTCTGCGCCTCTGCGTCTCTGTGGTAATCCTTTTCGTCGTGGGCTGCTGGTCCCGCCAGGTGAGTCGGCGGTTGCGAGCTAATGTGCCGTCAAAGTTGATTCCATGGATTGGGTGCCATGCTTCCAGCTTTGGGGAAGCATGTTCCCCGTGCGAAATTGGTAACAAGAGACCGGAACACCATCAGGGTTCGTCGGAACATGCTTCCGAAGACGCCAAGCATGGCGCCCAAAACTTGATGGCTGACAGATCACTAGCCAGGTCGCCCGCGAAGGACATCGCCTGGTCGGAGAACTCTACATGTCACAAGCCGAAGAACTTCTGCGCGAGGGCAAGCTCGAAGAGGCGCTGGCCAAACTCCAGGACCAGGTCCGCAACGACCCGGCCAAGTGCGAACTGAGGATGTTCCTCTTCCAGTTGCTCAGTGTCATGGGCAACTGGCCTCGCGCGCTGACGCAGCTCAACGTCGCCGCCGAACTCGACGGCGAGAAGATGCTCATCGCGGAGATTTGCCGCCCGGCGCTGGAGTGCGAGGCGTTTCGTTCGGCTGTGTTCGCGGGAAAGAAGACACCGCTGGTTTTTGGCGAGCCTGAGCATTGGGTTAGCCTGATGATCCATGCCAACGAGTTGCTGGCGGGTGGGGAGCTGTCGGCGGCGGCGAAACTGCGGGACCAGGCGTTCGAGGCCGCCCCGGCTGTCTCGGGCAAGATTAACGGCCACGATTTCGCCTGGCTGGCGGACGCGGACACCCGGCTGGGGCCGATCCTCGAGGCGATCATCGACCGCAAGTACTTCTGGATTCCGCTGACGCGTGTCAAGACGATTCGTGTCGAGGAGCCCAAAGCCCTTCGCAACATGGTCTGGGCCGAGGCGCAGTTCACGTGGACCAACGGCGGGCAGGCGCCGGGGCTGATCCCCACCCGCTACGCTGGCAGCGAACTGGCTGGCGACAGCGCCCTTCGGCTTGGGCGCCATACAAGCTGGAAGGAGCTCGAGGGCGGGCATTTCGTCGGCCTCGGCCAGCGGATGCTGGCTACGGACCGCGGCGAGTATCCGCTGCTGGATATCCGCTCGATCATCATGGACAACGATGTGACCGCCGCCGGCGAGCAGGCCGGGCAGGGCCTGGAAACGCCGGAAGGGGAGCCGGCAGATGGCTGACCTCACCCCAGCCGAACGCCTCCAGCCGTGCCTGCTGGACCGGCTGACGGATGAGCACCCCGACGAGCGCAAGGAAAGCCGGGACCAGCGGATCGTGTCGCTCAGGCGGTACAGGGCGGGCGTTCTGCGGGATCTGGAGTGGTTGCTGAACACCGGCTCGTACGGAGCGGCGGAGGACCTTACGGAGTTCGAGTTCGTCCGCCAATCCGTGCTCAACTACGGAATTCCGGACCTGTGCGGCATGACGGCGTCGGGCCTCAATCCTGTGGAGTTCGAGCGCCGGCTGCTCGAGGCAATCCGCACCTTCGAGCCGCGAATCCTGACGGATGGGCTTGCGATCCGCGTCCAGGCCGTGGGCGGGCAGATGGACCACAACGCCCTGTCGTTTGTGATCTCGGGCGACCTATGGGCACTGCCCACGCCCGACCCGCTGTTCGTGCGGACCGAGCTGGACCTCGACACCGGGCAGTGCGAGTTGAAGGACTGACCCAATGGATAAGCGCCTGCTGAGGTATTACAACCGGGAGCTCCAGCATCTCCGCGAGATGGGCGGGGAGTTCGCTCGCGAGTTCCCAAAGATAGCAGGCAGGCTCTCGCTCGACTCTGTGGCATGCGCGGACCCCTATGTCGAGCGCCTGCTCGAGGGGTTCGCCCTGCTGGCCGCGAGAGTGCAGTTGAAGCTAGACGCGGAGTTCCCGCGGTTCACCCAGTCGATGCTCGACACGATATACCCGCACTACCTCACCCCGACGCCGTCGATGGCCGTTGTGCAGTTCCACCCGGACCTGACCGAGGGTGGCCTGGCCGACGGATCGGTCATCCCCCGCGGCACCGTCCTTCGCGGGCAGCTTGGCAAGGGCGAGCAGACGGCCTGCGAATATCGCACCGCCCACGACGTGACGCTGCTGCCGCTCCAGATCGTCGAGGCACAATACTACACCCGCGAGCTTGCCTCGCTGGAGGTGCCGCCCGGCATCGACGCGAGGGCGGGCATCCGCATCCGCCTGCAATGCACGGCCGGGCTTACCATAGGCGAGGTCAACTTCTCGAAGCTCGCGTTGTTCCTCAAGGGCGGCGACCAGACGGCCCACCGCATCTACGAGCAGTTCTTCGGCCACCTCAAAGGCGTGGTGGCGCAGTCGGTCACCCGCCCGCTGGGCTGGCAGAAGGCCCTGCCCGCCTCCCGCCTGAGGCGTGTCGGCTTCGACAACTCCGAGGCCCTGCTGCCCTACGACGCCAGGAGCTTCCACGGATACAGGCTGCTGCACGAGTATTTCGCATTCCCCGAACGGTATATGTTCGCCGAATTGGAGGGCCTGTCGGACGCGACGAGCGGGCGGGAGGACACGATGTTGGACGTGGTCCTGCTGACCGACGAGGCCGACCTCGAGCTCCAGGGCATGGTCGATCCGTCGCGGCTGCAATTGTTCTGCACGCCGGCGATAAACCTGTTTCCAAAACGGGCGGACCGCATCCACCTGGAGGACCGGCACTCGGAGTTCCACGTCGTGCCGGATCGCACGCGCCCGCAGGACTTCGAGGTCTACAGCGTGCGCGACGTGACCGGCTACGGCTCGCGGGCCGACGAGGAGGTCGAGTTCCAGTCGTTTTATTCGGCGACGGACCTGGATGCCGGGGGGGCGACAGGGACCTATTTTATCGCCCACCGCGTGCCGCGCACGGCCTCGGCGAAGGAACAGTTGTACGGGCGGCGGAGCAGCTACGCCGGCAGCGAGGTCTTTATTTCCATTGTGGACGCCAAGGCTGCGCCGTTCAGTCCGGACCTTCGCCAGCTCGGCTTGGACACGCTGTGCACCAATCGAGACCTGCCGCTCCAGATGGCGGTCGGGCGCGGGCGGACGGACTTCACGCTGGACATCAGCGCGCCGGTCGAGGAGATCCGCTGCGTGGCTGGGCCGACGCCGCCGAAACCGTCGCACAGCGAGGGCGAGACCGCCTGGCGGGCCGTCAGCCACCTGTCGCTCAACTACCTCTCGCTGGTGGACAGCCCCGACCACGGCGCCGCCGCTCTGCGAGACCTGCTGAAGCTCTACGGCGACTCATCCGACCCGGCTGTGAGAAAACAGATCGACGGGCTCAAGAGCATCCAGCACCGCCCGGCGACCCGCCGCGTCCAGACGGCCGGGCCTATAGCGTTCGCTCGCGGGCTGGAGGTGTCGGTGACGTTCGACGAGGATGCCTTCGAGGGCGCAAGCGCGTTCCTGCTCGGGGCGGTGCTGGAGAGGTTCTTCGCCAAGTACGTGTCCATAAACTCATTCACGGAGACGGTCATCAACGCCGTCGGCCGCGGGAAGATAATGCGATGGTCGGCGAGAGTGGGACAGAGGCACGTTCTCTAGAGGACGAGCTGCGCGAGCTTATGCAGCGGCTCCATGACGAGCCGTACCGCTTTGATTTCTTCATGGCGGTCCGGCGGCTGGAGAACCTGTTTCCGGACAAGCCTCGCATCGGGCATTCCAAGCGCCCACAGGAGGACCCGGTGAGGTTCTGCCAGGAGGCGTCGCTTGCGTTTCCGCCGCGGACGATCTCGTCGTTCGGTTCGGACGTCGGCTCGCGGGCGCCGCGGATGAGCGTGAACTTCCTGGGCCTGCTGGGTCCCAACGGCCCGCTGCCGCTGCACATCACGCAATACATTCGCGACCGCGTCCGCAACCACGGCGACCAGGCGATGTCGCGGTTCCTGGACGTATTTCATCACCGGATGGTGTCGCTGTTCTACCGCGCGTGGTCGGCCAGCCAGCAGACCGTGCAGTACGAGCGCGGCGAGGATGACCACTACTCGCGGTACATCGGCAGCATGTTCGGCATCGGCATGGAAAGCCTGCGGCGCCGCGACGCCGTGGGGGACGAGGCCAAGCTGCACTTCTCGGGGCATCTCGCCTGCCAGACGCGCCACCCCGAGGGCCTCTCTGCCCTGCTCCAGAACTACTACGGCCTGCCGGTGGAGTTGGTGGAATTTGTCGGGCAATGGCTGAACGTGCCGAACGACTGCCAGTGCCGGCTGGGCGA
Source organism: uncultured Planctomycetaceae bacterium (assembly GCA_964605095.1). Lineage (GTDB taxonomy): Bacteria > Planctomycetota > Phycisphaerae > SM23-33 > SM23-33 > JAUWQU01. The sequence continues at coordinate 4,340 of CAZSBS010000194.1, forward strand.
GTCGCCCGCCACCGGCAGCCTGGGCGTCAACACCATCGTCGGCGCCAGGATGTGGGAATGCCAGCAGCGGTTCCGCCTCCGCTTCGGGCCGATGACTCTGAATGCCTACCAGCGCCTGCTGCCCGGCGGGCAAAGCCTCCGCCGGCTGATAGCGTGGGTGAAAAACTACACCGCTGACGAGTTGATGTGGGAAGTGCAGTTGATCCTCCTGGAAAAAGAGGTCCCGCCGCTGAAGCTCGGCGCCATCGGCCAGCTCGGCTGGACCACGTGGCTGACCAGTAAGCCACTTGGCCGCGACGCCGACGATCTGGTCCTCCAGCCGGCCCAGGCCGAGGGGCTGTAAGTGTGAGACAAACATCGAAACCAGTTCAAGCAAGAAATAAAGGGAGTCGACCATGGCTGAGATAAGTCGCGCGGCATTGTTCGGAAAGCTAAACAGCCTTTGCTACAAGTCCATCGAGAGCGCCACCGTGTTCTGCAAGCTGCGGGGCAACCCGTACGTGGAGCTGGTGCACTGGATCAAGCAGATACTTGAGTTGCAGGACAGCGACCTGCACCGAATCGCCAGGCACTTCGAATTGAACCCGTCGCACCTTGCCAAGGACCTCACGGCCGCTTTGGACAGGCTCCAGCGAGGCGCGACGAGCATTTCGGACCTCTCTGCCCACCTGGAGGAGACGGTCGAACAGGCGTGGACTTACGCGACTCTCATGCTGGGCGAGTACCGCGTGCGCAGCGGGCACCTGATGATCGCGCTGCTGAAGACCAAGAATCTGCGGGGCATACTGTTTGGCATCTCGAAGGAGTTCGAGAGGATCAAGGTCGAGGAGTTGACGGACAAGTTCAACAAGATCGTCGGCGGCTCGGTCGAGGACAACCTAGCCGCTTCTGACGGCACGAGTGTCGGCGGCGGGGCTGCCCCCGGCGAGGCCAGCGGCGCCATGGCGCCGGCACAAATGGGCAAGCAGGAGGCTCTCAAGAAGTTCTGCAAGGACCTTACCGAGGAGGCCCGCACCGGCGACATGGACCCGATCGTCGGCCGTGACGAGGAGATCCGCCAGATCGTGGACATCCTCATGCGGCGGCGGCAGAACAACCCGATCCTCACCGGCGAGGCTGGCGTGGGCAAGACGGCCGTGGTCGAGGGTTTCGCCCAACGGATAGCCGCCGGTGACGTGCCGCCATGCCTTCAGGACACCAGCCTGCTGACGCTGGACCTGGGCCTGCTCCAGGCCGGGGCGAGCATGAAGGGCGAGTTCGAGAACCGCCTGCGACAGGTCATCGAGGAGGTCCAAAGCTCCGAGAAGCCGATTATCCTGTTCATCGACGAGGCCCACACGCTGATCGGCGCCGGTGGCGCAGCCGGGCAGAACGATGCCGCCAATCTGCTCAAGCCGGCCCTGGCGCGCGGCACACTGCGGACGATCGCGGCCACGACGTGGGCGGAGTACAAGAAGTATTTCGAGAAGGACCCCGCCCTGACTCGGCGGTTCCAGGTAATCAAGGTGGATGAGCCTTCGGAGAAGAAGTGCCTCCAGATGATGCGAAAGCTCGCCGCCGTTCAGGAAAAGCACCACAAGGTGCAGGTGCTGGACGAGGCCCTCGACGGGGCGGTCAAGCTCTCGCACCGTTACATCCCAGCCAGGCAGCTTCCCGACAAGGCCGTCAGCCTGCTGGACACCGCCTGTGCCCGCGTCGCCATAAGCCAGCACGCCATCCCGGCTCACATCGACGACACGCAGAAACGCATCGACGCGCTGGAGCTCGAGCTACAGATCATCCAGCGCGAGACGAACATAGGCGTCGATCACGCCGAGCACCGGGCTGAGGTTGAGCCGCTGCTCGAGGCCGACCACAAGCTGCTGGGCGAACTGAACGCGCGATGGGAGGCCGAGAAAAAGGTCGTCGACAAGATCCTGGAAATCCGCGGCAGGCTCCGCCAGTCCGGCGACGGAAAGATCGAGTCCGCCCCGCCCGCCGAGGCCGACGAGCAGCAGGCCGTGGAGAAGACCGACGCGAAGGACAAGCCCGAGGACAAGCCAAAGGGCAAGGCAAAGGGCAAGGGCAAGGATGCACCTGCCGCCGTGGAACCTATCAGCGAGGAAGACCGCAAGAAGATGTTCGCCGAGCTCAAGGACCTCCAGGCCGAACTGGCGAAAATGCAGGGCGAGGATCCGCTGATTCTCCCAGCCGTCGATTACCAGGCCGTCGCGTCGGTGGTTCAGGATTGGACGGGCATTCCCGTCGGCAAGATGGTCGCCAACGAGATCCAGGCGGTGCTGAAACTGGCGGACACGATGGAGAAGCGCGTGATTGGCCAGCGGCATGCGCTGGACACCATAGGAAAGCGCATTCAGACATCGCGTGCGGGCCTGGACAACCCAGCCCGGCCCATCGGCGTGTTCTTGCTTGTGGGCCCCAGCGGCACGGGTAAGACGGAGACCGCGCTAACGCTGGCCGAGAGTTTGTACGGCGGCGAGGACAACGTCATCACGATCAACATGAGCGAGTTCCAGGAGGCTCACACGGTTTCGACGCTCAAGGGTTCGCCTCCCGGCTACGTCGGCTACGGCGAGGGCGGCGTGCTGACCGAGGCGGTTCGACGCCGGCCCTACAGCATCGTGCTGCTGGACGAGGTGGAGAAGGCCCACCCGGACGTTCACGAGATATTCTTCCAGGTTTTCGACAAGGGATGGATGGAGGATGGCGAGGGCCGGGCCATTGACTTCAAGAACACGATCATCCTGCTGACCAGCAACGTCGGCAGCAGCCTGATAATGGACATGTGCAAGGACCCGGACCTGATGCCGTCGCCCGAGGGCGTGGCCAAGGCCATGCGCGAACCTCTGCTGAAGGTATTCCCGGCCGCGCTGCTGGGCCGGCTTGTGGTCGTGCCGTTCTTTCCGATCAGCGACGTGGTGCTGCGGAAGATCATCGAGCTCCAGATCGCGCGGATCGGGAAGCGCCTGGCTGAGAACCACAAGATCCCCTTCGAGTATGACAAGGCGGTCGTGGACCTCATCGCCAGCCGGTGTACGGAGGTCGAGAGCGGCGCCCGCGCCGTCGACGCGATCCTCACGCACACCATGCTCCCGGTCATCAGTTCGGAGTTTCTCAACCGGCTGGTGGAAGGCAAGGTGATCAAGAAGGTCGCCGTAGGCGTCAAGGACAGCGAATTCGTGTATAGTTTTGAGTAGCCTGGAAAAGCAAAAGGCGGAACCGGTTATCGGGAGCCCGGAACCCGGAACAACAAAAGCGGAACCCGGAAGACACGCGGTGATTGGAATCTGAAGCCTGAAGCCTTCTTCCTGGGGTCTGCTCGCTTCAGGGAGCAGGGGTTTCGCGAGCGGGGCATAGGGTATAATGTCTGGTTGAGAGCGAGGTGGGGTGGGCGATATTGCCCACTCCTGCGGAGTTGTTGGGGCGGGAACCGTGGTCGCGCGGGCGGTGAGAGGGCGCGCATCATGACAATTTGGCGGGGCGGTGGATTTTAGGCGATCATATATCTATAATCATTTGAGGAAGTTACGAGCCGTTACCGGCGGCCGGGGTGTCTCCCGGCCCTTGCCGTGGCACGTCGAATGCTGATGGACTGGTAGGTGTGGAGTCTGGGCATGAACGCATTCGAGCCTCAGGCAGAGACGGCTCATAAAGGACAGAATACCTAAGGTAGATAGTTGTACTTGCAGTGGCTGGTTCGAGGCCCCAGGGTTTCCTGCTCGCTGAAGCGAACAGGCCTCGCCCTCCGGCTACCCGGCTACCGGCTACAGGCTACTATTTCTGGAGAAGCGACAATGGCTTCACCAACGCAGCTTCATCGGACGATCGCGGTTGGCACGCCGCTGGGCGAGGATGTGCTCCTGATGCGGAGCTTCACGTTCACCGAGCGGCTGGGCCGGCCCTTCGAGATGGTCCTGGACATGCTCAGCACCAAGTCGAACATCGACTTCAGCGATATAGTCGGGCAGAACGTTACGGTTCGCATTGAGAAGCCCGCCGACAACAAGCCGCGGTACTTCAACGGGATTGTCCGCCAGTTCTCGCAGGTCGGCGCCAGCGGCCGGCTTACGAACTACAAGGCGGTCGTGGTTCCCTGGCTGTGGCTGCTTACCCGCACGAGCGACTGCCGCATCTTCCAGGAGATGACCGTCCCGGACATCGTCAAGAAGGTATTCAAGGACCACGGTTTCACGGACTTCGACGAAAGGATCAGCGGCTCGCACCGCACCTGGGAATACTGCGTTCAGTATCGCGAGACGGACTTCAACTTCGTCAGCCGGCTTATGGAGCAGGAGGGCATCTACTACTATTTCACGCACGAGAACGGCAAGCACAAGATGGTCCTTGCCGACTCGAAGAGCGCCCATGAGCCCTTCGGCGGCTACGAGGAGATCATCTATCGCCCTCCGACCAGCGAGTTCCGCCAGAAGGAGGTCATCACGGAGTTGACGGTCAGTCAGGAGGTCCAGCCGGGCACATACGCCCACACGGACTTCGACTTCAAGGCCCCGGCCAAGGACCTGCTGGCCAAGTCTCAGGTCACGCGCACCAACGCGGCTGCCGACTTCGAGATATACGACTACCCGGGCGAGTACGACCAGGCCGGTGACGGGAATAATTACGCCAAGAGCCGGATCGAGGAATTGCAGAGCGATTTCGAGGTTGTCCACGGCTCCGGCGACGTGCGCGGCGTCGCCACCGGCTGCAAGTTCACGCTGAAGGACCACCCGACGTCGAGCTTCAACCGCGACTATTTGATCGTCGAGACGAACATCGAGGCCAGCACGGACGAGTATGACTCGGCCGCGCCGGGCACGGTCCGCAAGGGCG
>CAZSBS010000195.1:0-9148 GCA_964605095.1 uncultured Planctomycetaceae bacterium
AGTGTGGCGGTACGCACGAGTGAGTCCTGCGTCTGAAGGTCCCGATAAGGGAAACATGCCCGGCCCCAAGAGGCCAGGGCATGGCAAGGAACGCCCGAAAAGGGCAAAAAAGGAGAGTGTGAAATGACTCGTTCAGCAATTGTAATGGTGGGTCTTGCAGCCCTGATGCTGTGCAGCGGCCCAGCCATGGCCGGCGTCACCATTGACGGCACGATCACCGCCGGCGAATGGGCTGGCGCTACAACCGCCACCATCGGCAACGGCGGAGGCACGGCTTATTTCTTCGCCGACACGAATTACATCTATGGGGCATTCGACATCACCGGCTGGACGGCGGCGATGGGGGCTGCTTCGATACGTGACGGCAACCTCTTGGGCTTTGGTGTTTGGAATGCGGATAACTCCTATCCCGGTAATGGCGTCGAGTTCCAACAGGCGACAGATATAGCCACTTGGGGCGGCGACGGCCCTTCTGGCACGATGAATGGGCTTCCGTCGGCTTTCCGGATTGACGCCCAGAGTCCTCCTGCAACCTCAATTCCCGGTGACCTTCAGGCTATGGATTCGTTCGCTACTGGCCACCGCGTCTGGGAGGTCAGGATGCCGATCAGCACCATGACGATCATCGACGATACCGTTTGGGTGGTTGGCGGAATAAACTACGACAAGGCCCAACATTGGTATCCGGACACCTTTCTCCCGAACTACAATGGGTACGCGCCCGTTCCCGTCGCTATTGGTACCGCCCCCGTTCCCGAGCCGCTGAGGATGGCCAGCGAGTTCTTGGCGATCGCCGGGCTTGGCGGCTACATCCGTAGGCGGACCCGCAGGGCTGTTGCATAAGTTGCTTCTTGAGCAGTAATAGGAGGGCTTGGCCGGCAAACGCCGGCCAGGCCTGGATGGCAGAATGACCAATACCCCCCTGTGGGGGGGTAACGGGTCTGGATTGGGCCTGTACAAAAGAAAGTGTGTGAATGGCGTGAGCGTGAACTGGAAAACTTGGGCCACGATGTTGCTGATCCTGGCCTGCGCTGGCGTGGCCAGCGCGGGGTCGATAGGCCTGACGTTCATCAACGACTTCCCCACGCAAAGGTGCACGATGGATCCGGCCCCGTCGCCCTATAACACGAGTACCCAATTCTACGTCGGCAGGTCAAATTTCCAGATTACTGTCGACCAGCCCGATCCGACGGATGACGCCGCTCAACTGCTCGCGATTGCGACGGGCAATGGCGGGAGTATCCAAGGGTACTGCATCGATACCTCTCAGTTTATTGCAAACGGGGACTCGTATGTGTGGGATGTGGTTAATATGAACAGCGACCCCTTGGGGGCCCCGACGCTTGGTAATAATTACTCCGTGGCCGAGACGAAGGTCCGCGATCTTCAAGGCCTCTTTGCCAGGCACGGCCTGACCGCGAATCCAACGGCTGACGAGGCGGCGGCGATGGCCGCGGCCGTGTGGGAAATAGTCAACGAGAAGACTGGGACTTCGGGCGGGAGCTTCTACGATATTTCGGGCGGGAGCTTCGAGGTAAACCAAGTAACCGGGAACTGGGCGTCTATGTCCAATCAGTGGCTTTCGGATCTGAGCATGCCTGCTGGCACCCAGACGCCAATACTTTACGCATTGGTGGATCCCGTGGTCCAGGACTTCGTCGTGGGAGTGGCAGCTGTTCAGACTTTGGACCAGCCCGTTCCCGAGCCGCTGACCATGGCCAGCGCGCTGCTTGCGATCTGCGGGCTGGGCGCGTACATCCGCAGGCGGACCGGCAGGTCTGCCGCATAAAGGTGCTTCCTGAGCATTAGCATGGCCTGACTGGCAAACGGCGGCGGCCTCGAAGAAGGCGTAATAGTAGCCCCCGATGGGGGGCGCTAAGGTCCATAGAGGACCGAAAGAGGAAAGGAGTTGGATAATATGAACGTGCAATGGAAAACATTGGCTGCGGTGTTGCTGATCTTGGCTGGGGCTGGTGTGGCCAGCGCGGGGACGACTGTGGCCAGCGCGGGGACGACGTTGGAGTTGACATTCACCGGCGACACCCCCGCGCTTACGGGCACCATCGCGGATACATCAGGGGGTGGTGCGCTTAACGGTACGTTCTGGGTCGGGCAATCTAATTTCAGTCTTAGTCTCACCCAGTCACCGGACACGGGCAGTGCTGCTGCTGGACTGCTCGCTTTGGCGAAGAGCCTCAACCCCGAGAATGCAACGACAGGAACGATCTACGGGTACTGCATTGATACTTATCAGACCATAGGTGCCCCGCACTTAGATACTTGGACGGTGGTGGACCTGAATGCTGACCCCACAGGTGCCCCGACGGTGGGCACGGCCGCGAAGGTCAATCTTCTTAAACGCCTCTTTGCGGACTACAGCGGTATGGCAATTGGGTCGGCTGATGGGGCGGCGGCGATGGGTGCGGCCGTGTGGGAGATCGTCAACGAGGGGGGGACTGTGGGTTACGGTCTCTCGACCGGGGACTTCCAGGTAGCCGGGGGAACCGGAGCCGCCTCCGCGTGGGCGATGGCCGATGGGTGGCTTTCGACGCTGACGGAACTTGTGAATGATAAGCAGATGTACGCATTGGTGGACCCCGACACCCAGGACTTCGTCATACCAATTGGCGGCGTTGGGGGCACCCCCGTCCCCGAGCCGCTCACTATGCTGACGGCATTCATGGCAGTCAGCGGTCTGGGTATGTACATCCGCAAGCGCAGTGGAAAAACCGTGCTGGCCGCTAGGCCGGCTGCGGAGCCAGGCGTATACGAGGAGACAGTGGCCCCGGGATTGAACCGGGCAAAAGGGCATAGTATGCCCAGTTTTCCCAAAGAGGGATCTTTCAGGGACCAGGGCTGATACAAGGATTGGCTCTGGTCTTCTTTTTTGCTTGTTCGTTGTCGGGCTGTGATAGTGGCCGGAGGCGAGGTAGGGAGTTGTGTCGCACTATTCGCCGAATTCGGATTAGGAAGAAAGCAAGCCCGCATGTTAGGATGCTGCTCGATGAGAAGCCGCGTGGTGATCGGGCATGTTGTTCTTGAACCATTGTGCGTCATTGACGAGGGTAAACAAGGGCTCAGGTTCTCTCTCGCCACGATTGACGCGGGAGTACTTTGTGAGGGAGATATTACATGGCAAGGCCGGCGGGTCACAAAGGCCGGGTTAAGAGAGGGCGGGCAGCCTCAGGGTTTTGCCCCGAGGCTGGTCGGCACGAGCCGGGTTGCTGGTCGCTTGAACCGCTCGAGCCGCGCCTGCTGCTTTCCGCCCTGCCGATCATGGGTACCGCCGGCGATGACACTATCACCGTAAGCCAGGATCTTACGGGCGTTACGGTCGTCACGCAGTTGGGCAGCGATTTTTACCCGGCGGGAAGCTTCTCGTCGATCTCGGTCGACGGCCTGGCGGGCAATGACACCATCCGGCTGATGCACTCGGTTTTCGATGACCACATCATCTACGGGGGAGAGGGCAACGACACGATCTTCGATGCTGCCATTGGTGCCGGACAGGTCGATGGCGGCGAAGGCGACGACCTGCTGGTGACCGTGGGCGGCGGCCTGCACGTGCTTGTCGGCGGGGCCGGCTTGGACAGCTTCTGGTGCGACGGGGCGGATACGATTCTCGACGCCGATTACGCCGAGTCATTCCGCAACGTCCATATTATCCAGGAGTTCTATCAACCTTACACGACCGACCCGCAGTCGCCGGACTATGTCTCGCTCGAGATCGACGGGCAGAACCTGCGGGATCCGACGGCCAGCGGCTACAAGAGCTTCGCCGGGACGCCGCTGTTCGTTGATGGCCGGCAGTACGACGATGCGGTCCAGGGCTCCGTGGGCGACTGCTACCTGATTTCGGCCCTGGCAAGCCTGGCCGATGCGGTTCCCAAAGCAATCGAACAGGCGATAGCCCCGCTGGGCGACGGCACCTACGCCGTCCGGTTCTACCGCAACTTCACCGAGTATTTCATCCGGGTCGATGCGGACCTTCCCGCATCCGGCAGCACGCCGCCCTACACGCCGACCTATGCCAAGCTCGGGGCCGATGGCGAGTTGTGGGTTCCTCTCATCGAGAAGGCGTACGCCTACTTCCGATACGGGCAGAACTCCTACATCTCTCTGGACAGCGGATGGCCCGGTGACGTGTACAAGGAGATCACCGCTTCCGATACTGACAGTCTTTGGACCGGGGTGTCCGATGCCGCGCTCACGGACTTCATCAGCACCCATCTTGCCGCCGGCCGCGCCATCGCTGCGCCGAGCCTGTCCAACGCAAGCTCGCCGATCGTGGCAAATCACAGCTACATGGTCAAGTCCATGCGGACGGACGGCTCAACCACCTACATCACCCTTTACAATCCATGGGGCGGCCCGCTATTCGAGATAACGCTGAGCCAGCTCAAGAGCAATTTCGGCTTGGTGACGGCATCGCTGACCGACGATAACCGTTTCCCGGTCGCGGTTGATGATTCGGCTGTCACTGACGTCAATTCCCCGGTTACGATCAATGTCATTGCCAACGATTCCGACCCTGAAGGCGACCCGCTTTCAATCAAGAGCGTCACTTGGCCCACCCACGGGGCGACGGTGGACAACGGCGACGGCACGATAACATACACGCCCGCCGGCGGCTTTGTGGGGGTGGACACGTTCAACTATACCCTTACAGACGGCAATGGCGGGCTGGCCCTGGGCACGGTGACGGTCAACGTTTTTCTGGATACCGATGCTCCGTGGGTCAGCAAGGTGCTGGTCAGCTCCAGCTCATGGTCGCAGGCGTTCCTGGACGCCTTGGGCGATGTCGGGTTTGCCGTCCCGGCCGGTCCGCCCCAGTTCGATGCGGTTCCATGGATCAACATCAACAGGATCTCGATGGTCTTCAGCGAGGATGTGAATGTCTCGCTGGACGACCTAAGTGTCTACGGTCAGAATGTGCCCCAGTACGCTATCGCGGCATTTGACTATGACAGCGTTACCCGCACGGCCACGTGGACGCTGGAGGGAAATGTCGATTGCGATGTGTTGCGGCTGGTCCTGTCAGACGCGGTGGTCGACCTCGTCGGCAACCGGCTGGACGGGGAATGGGCCGACGCGGCGAGCGCATACCCCTCCGGTGACGGGTCCGCGGGCGGTGAGTTCCAGATGCATATCAACGTCCTGCCCGGCGACGCCGACGGTAACGGAACAGTTGGTGGGAGCGACCTGGCGGTTCTTAGCGCCCTGTTTGGCGGTGCCGCGGCTGGGATCAAAGCCGACTTCAACGCCGATGGCATCGTCGATGCCGCGGATTACATGATGTTGAAGCGCAGTTTCGGCCGGAGTCTGCCAGCAATCGCTCAGGCGCCGGCTGCGGCGCCTGCGGTGAGCCTGATCGCGGCACCACCGGCAGGGATCTCCACCAATGTCCAGACAGAAGGCGCGGCGGAGACGAAGCTGATTATCGACGATCCGATGATCGGTTACGTCGAGCCCCAGGCTGCCAGCACGGCTGCGTCAGCGCCGACACCTTCGATGGAACTGGCTGCCTGGCAGTGGCTTCAAGGCCGCGCGGAGGCCGGCAAGCTTTCCGCCGGCGCGGGCCTGTCGTTGCCGCCGAGCCAGGCCTTACCCGTTGCCCCTGGCCCGTGGCGAGCCATGCTCCATGACCACGAACTCATCGATGTGTTGCGGATCTCGCGGGCCAATTCAAAGATAGTGGCTGGCCCCTTCACGAGCAGGTCGGGCGGCCCCGCCTTCGCCGGCCTGGAACAAGCAGGTTCAGGCGATGCACTTTGCCATACCGTGTCGTCGGTGCCGGTGCCTGCTCGGCTCCGAGTACTGCCATCCCGCTTTGGCAGCGGCATGCCGACGATATTGGCCCAGCTTGGGCTGGACATCCTCTGAAAGGAAGTGCAAAAGGTAAAGGCATCGGCATGACTTGATTCGAGACATCTTCGATTTCGCATCCTCAGCGCCCTTGACCGCTCTTGCGGGTTGGTCAAGCGGGCTGATACGCGGGCCCGGCCAGATAGATGGTCGGGCCCTCGTTGTTTGGCACTTGTCCAAACAAACATGGAGGCAGCATGAAGATTGCACAAGTACTCCCTCGCCGTACCAGCGCCACGCCCGATAACAAACTGGCATTCATCGGTGATCTGCTGCTGTTCCTGCCGGACGTGGACGAGGTGCATGTGTCCTGCAGAGACGATAGCGACGCGGGGAATGACATGACCGAAAGCGCCCCGGCCGCTCTCGACCGGGGCGCAGGAGGTGACGGGTTGATGGTGGCGCTACTTCACCAACTCGAACTTGCCCCGCTCAGTCTTGCGGAACCGGCTCTTGTCGCCCTACGGGCCGAGACCACCAAGAGCAAACGCGCCGATTCGCTGCCGATCCATCCGCAACTGGCCGACGCGCTGCGAGAATGGAAGCCCAGCAACGCCGGGCCGACCGACTTCGTCATCAGCACGGTGCCCCACATGAACTGCCTGCGGGCCGACCTGGCCCTGGCGGGCATTCCGGACAAGGACGAGGCGGGGCGGTACGTGGACTTCCATAGCCTGCGGGTGTCGCTGAGCACGATGCTTGCAGCAAACCGGGTGAGCCCGCGGGCCGCCCAGGCGATTATGCGCCACTCTGACCCGCGGCTGACGGCCAGCGTCTATACGGACGAAAAGCTTCTGCCACTGGCGGCGGAGTTGTTGAATGTGCCGGCGATACCCGCAGGTCGGCGAGATAGGGGCCCTGCTCAATCCCAGTCGAATCTTGATGCCATCGTCGCCAACCTATCGGCCAGCGAGCGCCAAGCTATTGTCGGCATGCTCAGCCGTTCGCAGGTTGGCTGAGACATCCTGCGTAGACCCCTCGGGCTCACCGGGCGGCTCTGCCGGGGGGCGGGGGGTTTACACCCGACTTGTTCGCCACTAATGGGACTGTGGATAAGGTTATCGGAATGTAATTCAACTCATACAGACTTGCATTCTGATAATTCCCAGAGAGATACAACACACCGGTTACGGTGTTGGCGTCGACCGCGTTCTGGAACTTCTGACCCACGATAGGCACGTACCATCCCAACTTGTCTGTGTCAATGGTCTTGAATTTTGTCCAAGGTCCCCAGGGGTAGGGCGCTTCGTAGTATTCATTGATTGTTCTCGGATCCTTGCGCACGTCGTACGTCTTATAGTGCCATACCACCATGACATACCTTCCGAATGACGGTATATATGTCATGCCTGTCATACTGCAATTCAATGGATCCTCCAGCACAGGCTTCGCCTGATTGATGTCCCCAACCCAGTTCTCGTCGGACATTCCGTCTCTTCCCGTGAAGAATCGCCAATCCGCGGCGTTGAGATCCGGGAGTTTGCTTTTCGACACGCGGCCCAGCACATAGTTGTCGCCATCTTCAAAATGACCGTTATTGGAAACCGCATACACATATTTGTCGGCGTTATGCACAGTCGCAGCGCCATCCTTGCCATACCAAACGAAGTAGGGAGCTCCGAACCTTAATCCGGGAAACATCGGCTTCTCGAAGTTCTCGGTTGCAGATCGCGTCCAAGTCACGCCTCTGTCGGTGGATTTGATAACGCTTGAGTTTCTGAAAATATGTCGTTTCCTGGCATCACCGGACTGCTCGGGATAAAAGCATCGGGTCACAAACATGTACAGAATGCCATCCACGCAATACGAATTCATGGTTTTCCAGTTGGCTTTGTCCGTGCCCAGTCTCCTTTCCCCATAGCCCCCCATGTCGCTTATGGTAGTACCGGTGAGCTTGAACGGGTCATCGCCGGTAAGTTTGCCGAACGCTATACTGCGCTCATTGAAGCCCCCAAAAGAGGCCCCATCGTCATTGCCGGTGTACAGGCAGCCGTCATCCGCCCACGTGGGCGCCCACTCGTCGCCGCTACTGTTGGGAATCTGCCGATAGGGGGCGTCAAATCGAATGTCCACAATCGGTCTGTCCCCGGATGTGTGCGGATTCACTTTTGCCGCCATCAGTGCTGACAGGGCGATGTGCGTCGACAGGACTACGTTTATTGCGGTTCGCCAGGTTGTCTTCATTTGTGTCTCCTGCCGTCAGCGGTTCAGGTCGTTGTCGTTTGACGCTGCGGCAAACGAACTGATAGGAAAGTTGATTTTGCGTAGACCCCTCGGGCCGGCGGGCGGCTCTGCCGGGGGCGGGGGGTTTGGGGGGAGGGGGACAGATGTGGACCATATTCACGCTCCTCATGCAGTTGTCGAACTGCTCTCAGCCAGCCCGAACCTGTTAAGCGTAAGTCCGACGTGATTTGCGTATTATACCACCGTTTCCGGCAGCGTCAACTGCCGAATCGGCGCAGGTTTGGGCGGTTTTTAAGGCTCCCAGGCCGGCTCGGGCTCTTCGATTTCTTCGCGGCGGACGAACTCGAGGAAGTCAGGGGCCACTTCGTAGGTGAGCCGGCTAGGAAGCAGGGTCGTCGCCATCGCCGACCGGCATGCCTGGTTTTTGTGGCCGATGTGGTCCGGCGACGATTTGGCCAGCACCTCCGCAGCACGGTTGCAGCAGAAGCGTCGGAATGCAGCGCCATTGCAGCGCGTGGCGGCACTGGTTGGCAGGGGTTTTGACGGTAGCCCATCACGTTACAGAAATCGCCCAAGCGTTGGGGTGGGTAGAGCTTGTGGCGCAAGAGCAAGGCCCACCGCCACTTGGCGATGGGCCTTATTAAAAGCGGGCGATCGGGCTTGAACCGACGACATTCACGTTGGCAACGTGACGCTCTACCACTGAGCTACGCCCGCGTACTTCGCGTAGAGAGAGTATCGTCAAAACCGGCCCGCTCGTCAAGGCATTTTGCGGGTGGCATAAGCTTTTTCCGCGCCCGGCGGTTGGGGCGGGCTTGGCAAGGCCGCGGCGCCTGGCCGCACGAGAACCATCAAGTAAGCAGCGCCAGAGCACTAGTCACCTTCTTCTGCCGGGACATTGTCCGGCCGGGGCGCGGGGCCGCTCGACGGTAAGGTCGCGGCCGAACCGGGCGTGCGTGTGCGGCGCAGGATGGCGGTGACTGGAGCCCAGAGGGTGTACGTGGTCGCGGCGACCGCCATGGTGATGAACGGTTCGATCAGGGCTGCGGCGACCAGCAGCACGAGCTTGACGAGGTAGGCGAAAGGTTTTCGTCCTCTG
>CAZSBS010000196.1:0-9085 GCA_964605095.1 uncultured Planctomycetaceae bacterium
CGCAACATCGCCGGGCCTCCAGTCCCAGCCGGTAGCGATTAGCACCGTAAGCCCGCCGGCAGGGCGATAGGGGCCGGCCCCCAGGCTCCTCGCGCGGCCCGAGAGGAAGAAGCTGAAGTTTAAGAAATGGCGACTCACAGAAACCCCCAAGGAGCCTGGAAAATGAACCGTCGCTGTTTTCTGAAGTTGGCCGGGGCGGGTGCAGCGGCGCTGCTGATGCCGGGATGGCTCCGCGGAGCCGCCGGCGCGTCTAGTGCCGCCGCGGGCAAGCCGAACATAGTCTTCATCCTCTTCGACGACCTCGGCTATGGCGAGCCGCCGACCTTCCGCAAGGACTCGCCGTTCAAAATGCCGAACATCGAGCGCCTGACACAAGAGGGCATGAAGTTCACCGACGCCCACTGTGCCGCGGCCGTGTGTACCCCGACGCGCTACGGAGTGCTCACGGGGCGATACCCGTTCCGCATCCGCCAGTTCGGCGTGCTCAGTTTCGCCTCCAAGCCCATCATCGAGAAGGATCGAATGACGGTGGCTTCGATGCTCCGGGGGCGGGGCTATCACACGGCCTGCTTCGGCAAGTGGCACCTCGGCATGGACTGGGGCGACATAAAGGGCGAGGCCGCCGCCAAGGCCGGGACTCCCGTGTCCGAAGGCCCCACCACGCGCGGGTTCGACGTGTTCTGCGGCTACACCGAGGCCCGCAGTATCCGGACCGTCATCGAGAACGACCGCGTTCTCGGCAAGTTCGAGCCCGTCGACGTCCAGCCGCTCATGGCGAGAAAGGCGGTCGAGTACATCAACTCGCGAGCCAAGGACCCCAAGCCGTTCTTCCTCTACCAGCCCCTGAGCATTCCCCACATGCCGCACGTGCCCGCGAAGGACTTCCGCGGCAAGACCGGCCAGGGAGAATACGGCGACTGGATCTTACAGGGCGACTGGGTGGTCGGGCAGATCGTTGAGGCGCTTGCCCGCAATGGCCTGGCCGAGAACACGCTGCTCATCGTCTCCAGCGACAACGGCGCCGAGCACCGCGAGTATCCCCCGCTCCGCGGCTCCAAGCGGAGCATCTACGAGGGCGGGCACCGCGAACCGTTCGTCGCCCGCTGGCCGGGAAAGATCAAGCCGGGCGCCCTCTGCGACGACACGGTCTGCCTGAACGACCTGCTGGCCACCTGCGCGGAAATCGCGGGCGCCAAAGTGCCCGACAACGCCGGCGAGGACAGCTTCAGTATCCTGCCGTATCTCATGGGCACTTCCAAGGGGCCGATCCGCGAGGCCACGGTACACCAGTCGATGGCAGGCGACCTGGCCATCCGCCAGGGTCCGTGGAAACTCATCTTCTTCAAGAGCGGCAAACGCGAACTTTACAACCTCAAGGACGACCTAAGCGAGACCCGCAGCGTGGCGGGCGAGAACCAGGCCGTCGTCGAGCGGCTGACGAAACTCATGCAGCAGTACATCGACAACGGGCGCAGCACGCCCGGGGCGCCGCGGAAGAACTCCGCCCGCATCGACCTGGCCAATCCCGCCGCCGCCCCGGCCGGCGCCGCTGCGGGCAGAGGCGCAGCCAGAGGAAAAAGGGGCGATAGGAAGGGGAAATAAATGGTTAGCGTCCCTGTCTTCTATGTGGCGTGTTGGATATCAGGATGGACAAATGAACAGACTCACAATTGGGAGCTTATGATGGGGATGAAACAGTGTGTCGTGCTGGTCTGCGTGCTGCTGCTGATGCTGCAATGCCTCGCATGGGGCGCTGCGGAAGTCCCAACTGCAGGGAAGCTCGTGGCGGCCAGACAAGAAGGCAACGAGGCCACGCTCACCAACGGGATCGTCACGCTGAAAGTGGATGCCGGCAAACGCAAGATAACTGTAACCGATGCGACCAGCGGAACGGTGATGGTCGATGATGCCTGGGTGGCGATGGATGGTTGGGGCGGGGAATCGAACAAAAAGAGCAGGCAGGGCAATCTCAATAGTTGGGCGATCACGCTGGCGGTTGAGCCGGTGGAAGACGCTTTCGGCAAAGGTCAGCGGGCGGTGCTGTCACTGACCGATCCGAAGCGAGGGGCGCTGCCGACATACCTGTTCAGTTACGCTCTGTACAACAATACCGGTGCGGTGTTCATGGGTTTCGGCCTGCGCAACCAGACGGGCCGTGATGTGCGACTGATGAGTGCGGCCCCGATGAGCGGGGCGGATCTCATGCCCGGCACGGCAGTGGATAATCTGCTTACATTGAACGGCGCTGCCGGAGCGGAGACGACGAGGGTCAAACCCGGGCCGGAGCGGACCTCGCCCAACAGCCTGATGTTGACCTGCGTTACGCAACGCGGGCGGCGTTCGGTGGTCTGGGGAGGACTGTGCTACAAGGAGTTCGGCAAGTACGCGTCGCTCAGCAATAACAAGCTTGAGTTCAGCGCGCAAGACCCCGTGGGGCGATTGGTGGACGCCGGGACGACGTATTGGTCGCAGGACACGTTCTATCTGGATGTCACGACATCCGACCCATTCGCCGCTCTGGAGAAATATGGGCGGGCGATGCGGCTGGCCAATCATGCCAGTCCGAACGTGTATGATTTCCCGGTGCTCTGCGGCTGGGGCGTCGGCGCGCTAAGCGGGCTGCCGGGCGTGAACAACTCCAAGAAACTGGTGGGGGAGCTGGAGGCTGCGCAGAAGGCGGGTGTGACGAAGTACACCAAGGTCGCCATCCGGCTGGAGCCGGATTCATATTGTTATGGGAACGGCGACACGGAGCAGGGCTGGTGGGACGACGCGCATTGGTCCCGGTTCGGACATCTGGTGCCACCCTACGAAACGTTCGCCAAATGGTGTGCGGCGATCAGGGATCGCGACGGGATTCCGTACACATATTTCCAGGTCGGCATGCCCTCGGACGATTACGCGCGGGCGTTTCCCGGACACATGCTGTTCAATGACATCAGCCGCCTGCAGGTCAGGCATTCGCACCATCAGCCGCTGGTGAGCTACGACTACACGGACCCCCAGTTCCAAAAGCACATGCGGGAGGTCTGGAGCCGGCTTCGCAAGGATGGGATGTGCGGGATCAAGTTCGATTACCCGGAAACCGGCTGGCGGCCGGAGGGCGGGTTTGAGAACCGCCACGCCACGACGGCCTGGGCGTACCGTGAATCGTTCCGGCTCTGCCGCGAGGGATTGGGGCCCGAGGCGTGTCTTGACGAGCGCAATCTTGGGGAGTCCGGGCGGCCTTGCCTGGATGTGACCGCGGGCCTGGTGGACACGCAGCGCAACTGGGGCGATTCGAACAAGTTCGTGCCGGGCATGGTCACGATCTGCGGGTTGCGCTGGTACAAGAATCGCACCGTGTTCAATTATTACCCGGACAGCAAGACGGTGCATGATTGTTCGAGGGAGATCCGGCAGTCCATGTTGACGATGGTGTATCTGACCAGCGGGCGCATCGACCTGGCGACGTCGTTCACGCTTTTCACGCCGGAGATTGTCCATGATTTCACGCGCATTTACCCGGCCTACCGCGAGCCGTTCACGGCCCGGCCGCTGGACGCCTTCACCGGCGTGGCGGATCCCCGGGTGTACGATTTGGAGTTGACGCCGCAGTGGCATCAAGTGGCGCTGTTCAACAGCGACAGCAAGAGGGACAAGGTGGTGGTGCCGTTGAGCGGCGACCGGGTGACCACCGGATCGATCGGGTTGGACGCGGCAGCGACGTATTATGTTTACGAATTCTGGAACGATTCGCTGGTGGGGAAGTTCCCCGGGACGGCGAAGGTGGCCAAGACGCTGGAGCCCTCCGCCTGCGCGATGCTTTCGATCCGCAAAGTGCGGCCGAATCCGCAAGTCCTGTCGACCAATCGCCACGTTCTGCAAGGCTGGGTGGATCTGGCCAACGTGAAATGGGATGCCGCAACCATGCAGTTGACCGGCACGGCCAAGGTGATCGGCGGGGAACCGTTCCGGATTGTGCTGGCCTGCAACGGTTTCAAACCTGCCGGTGCCGGCGCCGCGACCGGCCAGGCGCGTCTGGACCCGCACCAAGGCGGCGCCGAGTACGCGACGCTGGTGCTTGAGAACACCACCACGAGCGATGCGGCATGGAGCGTGAAGTTCTCGAAGTAGGCTTTTGCATGCCCAACCACGAACAATGACGTTCGATCGCTCCAATCCGGATCATCGGGATCCGTGAGTATAATCCGCCGAGTCATGACAAACCAGCCCGACAACCAGGCCGCCGCCAGCGGCAAGCCCCGCCGCCGAAAGCAGTATCCCAGCGGCAAGAGCCGCCGCTTCCAGCCCAGCCGGACCCCGCGCGGCACGCCGGCCGGGACGCACGTTCCCGTACTGCTGAGGGAGGTGATCGACGCGCTGGCGCCGCGCCCCGGCGAGGTCGTCGCCGACTGCACTCTTGGCTATGGCGGGCACGCTGCCGCCCTGGCCAGGGCGGTCCAGCCAGGCGGGAGAGTTATCGGCCTGGACCTCGACGCTCGGGAACTGGAGCGGACCAGACTGCGGCTGGAAGCCATGCACCTGCCGGTCAGCGTCCACAACGCCAACTTCGCCGACATCGGCAGGGTGCAGGCCGAGATGGGCCTGGCTGGCTACGACGTTATCTTCGCCGACCTGGGCGTGTCGAGCATGCAGGTAGATGACCCATCCCGCGGCATGAGCTACAAGCATGACAACGCCCCGCTGGACATGCGAATGGACCCTCGCCAGGGCCGCACCGCTGCCGACCTGCTCACGTCTATCAGTGAAGCCGATCTGTCCCAGGCCCTATGGGAACTGGCCGACGAGCCGGACCACGAAAAGATCGCCCAGTGGATCGTCCACCAGCGGGCGGTCGAGCCATTCACAACGACAGGCCAGCTCAAGGCGCTGATCTTCGCGGCCAAGGGCACGGTGGAGAAGCTCTGGAAGAAGCAGTCGGCCTATGAGGACGCCCACCCGGCCATGAAGACCTTCCAGGCCCTGCGAATCCTGGTGAACGACGAACTGTCGGCGGTCAAACAACTGCTGAGCCTGGCCCCCCAATGCCTGCGCCCCGGCGGGCGCATCGGCATCATCAGCTTCCACAGCGGGGAAGATGGCCTGGTCAAGAACGCCTTCCGCGACGGTTATTCCCAGGGCATCTACGAGGCCTATAGCGGCCAGGTCATCCGGCCCGGCGACCGGGAAGCCGGCCGCAATCCCCGCAGCAGCTCAGCCAAGTTCCGCTGGGCCCGCGTCGGATTTGCGCGAGAGCCGTAACTGGCCGCCCCCGGGACTTGCCACGAGCGAAGTCGAGGGGTAGCCAGCTTGCCACGGCGAAGCCTCAGGCGAAGCCGGGTAGTCGATCGCGCCTGGAACCCCTCTGCCTTGAGGGAGGATGAATCTGGGGACACCTCCAATGGCCCGCAGATAAGCCTTTGATCTAAGCCCGAAGGGCTGTGTGAACCCCTTGGGCTCTTGGAGCCGGGATTCAAGACAACATCTCCTGGGCATTTCGAGGCGCCACCCGCCACGTTTCGACTCTACCAGATATCCCCCCCAAAAAAAGGTCGCGAAAAACGCGGAAAGAAGAAGAAACAGAAGAAGCTTTTGATGGGGATTACATCCCAATCAAAATGCCGTTTCTTCTTCTCCGCGTTCTCCGCGATGAAACTGGCGTTTTTTCACTCTTCCGCTATTTCCTCGTCGGTCAGGTAGCAGGCGGGGTCGTTGCCCCACATGTCGCCGGTAGCGGCTTCGGCTCGGGCGCGGAAGTTGCCGTTGCACACGCTGAGCCAGCGGCAGTGCATGCAGCGGCAGTGCATGTGCTTTTTGCGGTCTCGCAGTTTGCTCAGCAGCGGCTCGGCCGGGTCCGTCCAGATCTCGCTGAAGGGCCTCCGACGCACGTTGCCCAGCACGTGGTGGCGCCAGAACTGGTCGGGCAGCACCTCACCGTTCCAACTGACGCAGCCTATTCCGACGCCCGTGGAGTTGCCGCCGTTCATCTTCAGCAGTTCCAGGCATCCGGCGGCACGCTCGGGGTTTTCCTTGCGCAGTCGGAGGTACACGTACGGGCCATCGGCGTGGTTGTCCACCGTCAGCACCTCGACGGCCTTGCCGGCGTCGTGCAGGGCCTTGGTGCGGTCGATTATCAGGTCCACCGTTTCCCGCGTCTGCTCGTTTGAAAGCGTGGCCTCGCGAAGCTTATCGCCTCGCCCGGTGTACACGAGGTGGTAGAAGCACACCCGCGGTATGCCCTCGCGCTCGATGAGGTCGAAGATACCCGGCAGGTCGGCCACGTTCTGCTTGTTCAGCGTGAAGCGCAGGCCGACTTTCACGCCGACGGTACGGCAGTTTCGTATGCCTTCGAGCGCCTTTTGGAACGCCCCGGCCACGCCGCGGAACTTGTCGTGTACCGGCTGGAGGCCGTCGAGGCTGACTCCGACGTAGCTGAGGCCCTTTTCCGCGAGTTTCTCAGCCATTGGCTGGGTGATGAGCGTGCCGTTGGTGCTGATTACCGCCCGCAGGCCCGCGCCGCGGGCGTGGGCGATAAGTTCCATCAGGTCCGGCCTCATCGTCGGCTCGCCGCCGGAGAAGAGGATCACCGGGCTGCCGAAGCGCCCGATGTCGTCGATCATCGCGCGGGCCTCGTCGCCGTCAAGCTCATCCGGCGCGGGCTGGCAGGTTGCGGTGGCGTAGCAATGCACGCAGCGCAAGTTGCACTGTTTGGTGCAGTTCCATACGACAACGGGCTTCTTGTCCGATGAGAACTGAAGCAGATGGCTGGGCAGCTTTCCCGACTGCCTGCCGTACCGCAGCGGATCAGAAGCCTCGACGGTCCCGCAGTAAAGTTTCGAAATACCGATCATGCATGTCCTTTCATTCGCTTGCCGGGGCTGATCCGGCAAGGCGGCAAGACCTATGCCACCATTGTATCGGTTTTGACCAGTCCGGCTCTGGGTTATTGGCGAACAAAAAGCGGGAGCTGGTGGGGGGGAAAGAATAAAGCGGAACCAGGTATCGGGAACCCGGAACCAGGACAGCAACCGCGGGACGCGGAAGACAAAACATTGCTGGTGCCACGAACCACCCACAACTTGTTCCGTGTTCCCGGTTCCTGGTTCCGCCTTCTTCTTTTCCCCGCTACAGATTCGGGTCGGCGGGTTTGACGGCGTACTTGCGGACCAGTTCGACGATGTCTTTCTGGTTGGGGTTGAGTTCCAGCGAGGCATACCAGGCCGCCAGGGCCTTTTCGCGCAGCTCGGCCTTGTCGTGGTTCAGCACGTACTGCGTCATGTAGACCACGCCTAGTCCGCGGAGGGCGGCCGCGTTGGACTGATCGCACTCGATGGCCTTCTGGTAGGATTGCAGGGCCTGGTCGTAGTCCTTGAGGTGGTATTGGCAGGTGCCCAACTGCTCCCAGGCGTCGGGACTGTTGGGATCCTCCCTGGAGGCCATCTGGAAGGTCTGGAGGGCGGGTTTGAGCCTGCCCTGCTTTACGTAGGTCACCCCGAGGTTCATCAGCAACTTGGGCTGGTGGACGTCGAGCTCGAGCGAATCGCGGTAGGCCTTGATGGCCTGGTAGGCCTGGCCCTGGCTGTCGTAGATGATCCCCAGGTTGCTGTAGGCCTCCGCGCGTTTGGGGTCCAGGGCGATGGCGGCCTTGCAGTACTTCTCCGCAAGATCGTACTTGCCCATCGAGTAATAGCAGGCGCCCAGGTTGAGGTGCGCGTCGAAGTCTTCCGGCGCAAGCGCCGTTGCTCGCAGATACACGTTGGCGGCCTGACGGAAGTATTCGGCGATTTCCTCGGCTTTGCTCGCCGCGGCCGCAAGGGACTGGAAGACCACGCCGAGGTTGTAGTGGGGCCTGAACGAGTAGGGGTTTGTCTCGCAGGCCTTCTCGTAGCTGACGCGGGCCAGGGGGTAGTCGCCGCGGTTTCGGTGGATGTCGCCCATGGCCGAGTATGCGACCGAGAGGTCCGGGGCGATCTTCGCGGCCTTGGTCAGTTCGGCAAGGGCGGCGTCGAGCTGACCCTGGTCGGCCAGCAGTTGGCCCCGCACATAGTGGTCGATGGCCAGTTTGTTCTGGAATCGCCTGGCCTGCTGGCAGCCGAAGGTCGCCAGCAGGCTCAAGGCCAAGGCCCAGATTGCGATCCGTCTGGTATGCATTGGTCTGTTCCTGTCAGTATGCCGGCCAGTACGTCGCGGCCGGCCATCCGTGGCACGATCCGCGAGGCTCAACCGGCGGGACACGTTTGTAATGCACCCGGCCCGGCTGGTCAAGAGGATGCCGCTTTTCGAGCCGGTTGCGTTGCGGATGTTTGTAGTGTGCCCGTAACAGTTGGCCGTTAGAATGGGCACGATATGGGCTATAAGGCGGGCAAAGCATCCCGGCTGCGCAGGCGGGCGGACATCGACTCGGTGTTCGCTTGCGGCATTTCCGCGCGCGACCGGCTTGCGACTTTGGTGGCCCGGCCCAACGGCCTGCCCCACAGCCGCATGGGCGTGGGGATTTCCAAACGGCACGGAAATGCCGTCCGGCGGAACCGGATCAAGCGCCTCTGCCGCGAGGCGATGCGCTTGAGCCGGCCCGACCTGCCGGCAGGGTGGGACTTCATGCTGCTGCCCAGGGCCGGGATGAGGCTGACGCTGGCGAGTCTTCGCAAGAGCGTTCTCTTGCTGGGCGGGCGAGTTGGATCCTCCGACGCCGCGGGCCGGGGAGGGCAGGCCCAGCCATGATCCGCCGAGCGGCAGGCTGGCTTTCGGCGGGGGCATCAGCGGTGCTTATCGGCCTGGCCAGGCTGTACCAGGCGACCCTGTCGCCGCTGATTGGGCGGCATTGCCGCTTCCAGCCAACGTGCAGCCAGTACTTTATCGAGGCGGTTCGCCTGCGAGGCCCTTTGGTCGGCGCGGCCCTTGGCATCTGGCGGATACTGCGATGCCACCCGTTTTCCCGCGGCGGCTACGACCCGGTGCCGGAAAGGCGGAGGAGGGGCGGGCGATAGGGAAAACAAGGACCAAATAACAAGCACCAAAACTCAAACAAGGACCAAACCGCACAACAATAAATTCCAAACAAGAAACAAAAACGCTTGGCCGTGGCCGTTTGGTGCTTAGTTCT
>CAZSBS010000197.1:0-9045 GCA_964605095.1 uncultured Planctomycetaceae bacterium
CGTGGGGATACCTGCTGGCGGGGGTTTGCATCACTATTACGGCCTCGATGTTCACCGGGTCGGTGGCGCTGCTGTTTTCCGCCATAAATCGCAGGCCATACCTGGCCATCCTGGCCTCGCTGGGCATGGTGGCGTCGTTCTACGTGGTTGTGGGACTTGTGCTGCTGATGGTCTCGAGCATCGCCATGGCGGTGCTGGGCAACAACGGGTTCTGCCTAGTGCTTTATGGAAACCCCGTCGCCGCTATGACCTACGAGACCATGTACCTGCTTAACCCCGCCTACAGGGTGTCGGGGTTCTTCTGGCCTATACACTGTGTGGTCACGTTGGCGATGACGGTCGGGGTGCTGAAGATAGCCGAGATCGTCGTGCGAAGGAGCGCCCTGCGCAAGGCGGTTGGGGTCCAGACAGCCATTGCCGACGTTTCGGCCATGACGGTGCGGGCCATGCACGCGGCGCCCGTGCTGATGCCTGCTGATGGCTCGCCCGTCGCGCGGGTTGTCGAGTCGCCGCACTACGGGCCACGCGAGGATGCGCCGCCCCGCAAGCGATGGTGGAAGGCCCGCGGCTGGAATATCCAGCGGATGATCGGCAACTCGCCGATCATCTGGCGCGAGCTTCGCAAGCCGCTGCTGCGCGACCGGATCGTGCAGATTGTGGCCATGTGCGCGGTGGTGTTCTACCTGATGTACACCTACGCGATCCTCGGGGCGTCCGGGGCCATGAGCCGCCCCGAGACGCAGGCGTTCTTCGTCTGCATGTTCCTGCTGGCGGGGATGCTCTGCACGGCCATGGACTCTGCCACGTGCATAGCCCCGGAAAAGCAGGCCCGCACCTGGCCGGCGCTGCTATGCACGCCGGTCAGCGATTGGCACATACTGCTCGGCAAAGCGGGGGGCACGGCGTTTCGCTGCCTGTCGGTGTGGATATTCCTGGCCGCTCACGTGGTGCTCTTCACGCTGCTGGGCTTCCTGCACCCAATCGCGATTATCCACGTGGGCTTGCTTGCGGCCTGGAGCGGCGTGTTTCTCACCTGCACGGGGGTGTACTTCTCGACGAAGTACAGAAGCGTGACGACGGCGCTGCTGATGAACCTCGGCCTGGCGGGCCTGCTGTGGGTGCTGCTGCCGGTGGGCGCCAACCTGCTGGGGGACGTCTTCGGCGACAGGGAGATATCCGAAAGCATCCTGGCCACCAACCCCGTCGTTCAGGCGTGGGTGGTCGTCGACGGGGCAACCAACACCAGCCATGATGTCGACGTCATACATACGTTCGCCGACGGCTCGCTACGCTACCGCTGGCCGGGAACACACTGCGGCTGGCTTCAGACGACGGGGATAATGCTGGCCAACACGCTCGGCTATGGCCTGGTGGCGTTGTGGCTTGCCTGGCGGACAAAGAAGATGTTCCGCCGCAACGTCTTCGACAATTGACGCGCCAGACGTTTTTTTTGCGCATGGCATTGACGAAATTGTGCGTGTGCCCCCAGCATAATGACAATAATGTAACGCATGTTGCCTGGCCCGTTCGCGGCCATATTTACAAGTCGCTATTTTATAAGCCCTAACAAATCTGGCACGCCGTATGTAATTGTGCATGTGAGACTCATTGGATAGGCGGCAGATATTGTTAGGAGACACCCGTGCTAATAGCTGAAGCTGCGCCCGTGATCGACACGGGCACGACCGCGTGGATGCTCACCGCCACGGCCCTGGTGCTGCTGATGACGCCGGGGCTGGGAATGTTCTACGGCGGACTCGTCCGGACCAAGAACGTCCTTGGCACTATGATGCACAGCTTCACGGCCATGGCCATTGTCGGCGTGCTGTGGGTGGTGTGCGGGTACTCGATGGCCTTCGGGACCACCCACGGCTGGTGCGGCTGGAACTGGGATTTCTTCATGCTCAGCGGAATAGACACTTCCGTCATGAAGGATTACCGTATCCCCGAGTACGTCTTCGCGATGTTCCAGGGCAAGTTCGCGATCATAACGCCTGCCCTTATCGCCGGCGCGTTCGCCGAGCGGGTGCGTTTTCGCGGATACTGCGTGTTCATAGCGCTGTGGACGCTGGTCATCTACAACCCGCTGGCGCACTGGGTATGGGGTGGGGGCTTCCTGACGGGCAAGGCGATCGACTTCGCCGGCGGGACCGTCATCCACATTTCCGCCGGCGTGTCGGCTCTGGTCTGCGCCTTGTACCTCGGCGCGCGTCGCGGATACCCGCGTACGGCAATGAAGCCCAACAACCTGACCATGACTCTGGTTGGGGCGGGCCTGCTGTGGGTGGGGTGGTTCGGCTTCAACGCCGGAAGCGCCGTCTCGGCCGGGATGAAGACAGCCCAGGCTTTGACGGTCACCCAGATCGCCGCGGCGATGGGCGCGCTTACGTGGATCATTATCGAAGGCATCCACCACCGCAAGGCGACGAGCCTGGGGCTGGCCTCGGGCATCCTGGCAGGGCTGGTGGCGATAACGCCTGCCGCCGGCGACGTGCTGCCCTACGGGGCTTTGGTCCTGGGAGCGGCAGCGGCGCTGGCATGCTACGGGGCGGTGCTGCTCAAGGCCAAGCTTGGCTATGACGACTCGCTGGACGTCTTTGGCGTACACGGCATCGCGGGCATCGTCGGGGCCGTGGGGCTGGCATTTCTGCTCAGGCCGGACGCGGCCCGCCCGCCGTTCCTGACTCAACTGTGGTACCAGGTGGAAGGCACCGGCCTGAGCCTTGGATACGCCGCGATCGGCACGCTTATACTTGTGGTGCTGGTGGACAGGACGCTTGGCTTGCGGATGACCAAAGAGGCGGAACTGGCCGGCATGGATCACAGCCTGCACGGCGAGACGGGCTACGGGCTGATCAACCCCAACTGACCGTGGGAGAAGGAAAGACCATGAAGCTAATCACGGCTATAATTCAGCCGGACAAACTGGACGCGGTTCGCGAGGCCCTCATCAGCGCGGAGATCATGCGGATCACCGTCAGCCGGTGCAGCGGGCACGGGCAGCATCAGCCGGAGAGCGAGCTGTACCGCGGGCAGGAGATCGTCCCGAACCTCATGCCGAAGGTCCGTCTGGACATCGCTTGCAACGAGGCGTTCGTGGAGATAACCATCAACGCCATTCTCGGCGCGGCCAAGCACGGGGCTGGGCAGATCGGCGACGGCAAGATCTTCATCACGAACCTGGAAGAGTGCATCCGCATCCGCACGGAAGAGCGCGGCGGCACCGCGATATGACCGGCCCAGGCGGGGTGGACCTCTTTGGCTTGACAGGGCCTCAAAACCTGGTGTATTCGCCGGGCAAGTTGCAGTATAACGGCTCCAGCCCGGGCACAATGCGCCGGCCAGTCAGGGAGCCAGCGGAAAATGACGAGCAGAAGGCCGAACATCATCTTCGTATTGACCGACGACCAGGGCTATGGCGATCTCGGCTGCCACGGCAACCAAGTCATCCGCACGCCGAACCTCGACCTTTTCCACGGCCAGTGCGTCCGGTTCACCGACTACCATGTGGGCACCACGTGCGCCCCGACTCGCTCAGGCCTGATGACCGGGCACTACTGCAACAGCGCCGGCGTATGGCATACCATCGGCGGACGCTCGCTGATGCGCGAGGACGAGTGGACCCTCCCGGCCGCCCTGCGAGAGGCCGGGTACCGCACCGGACATTTCGGCAAGTGGCACCTGGGCGACGCCCATCCGTTCCTGCCGCACGAACGCGGGTTCGAGGTCTCCATCTATCACGGCGGCGGCGGCTTGGGCAACACGCCAGACGCCTGGGGCAACGACTACTTCGACGACACTTACTTCGTGAACGGCGTGATGAAGAAGTTCACCGGCTACTGCACCGACGTCTTCTTCGGCGAGGCGATGAAGTTCATCGAACGGCACGCCGACGAGCCGTTCTTCTGCTATATCGCCACCAACGCCCCGCACGGGCCGCACTACGTCGAGAAGGAATACTCGGACATGTACGGCGGCTCGACACCGCACGCCGAGCGGGCGAAGTTCTACGGCATGGTGACCAACATCGACGAGAACTTCGGCAAGCTGCGTGCCAGGCTCGACGAGCTTGGCCTGACGGATGACACGGTCCTGATCTTCATGACCGACAACGGCACGGCCGGCGGGGTCGAGACCGACGCCAACGGCTTCGTCCAGGAAGGCCCCGGCACTTTTAACGCCCACATGCGGGGCCAGAAGGGATCGCCCTACGAGGGCGGCCATCGCGTGCCGCTGTTCATCCGCTACCCCGCCGGAGGAATCGCCGGCCCGCGCGACGTCGATGCCCTCACCAGCTACGTCGACTTCATGCCGACGCTGCTGGACCTCGCCCAAGTCAAGGTCCCGGCGGGGCGGTCTTTCCACGGCCGAAGCCTCCTGCCGCTCATCCGCGGCCAGGCCGACGAGTACTGGGCTCAGCGCGTGATTGTCGCAGACACACAGCGCGTCGCAACTCCCGTTCAGTGGCGGCTTAGCTCCGCCATGAAACAGAAATGGCGCCTCGTAAACGGCACGGAACTGTACGACCTGGGCGGCGACCCAGGCCAGCGGACAGACCTGGCCGACAAACATCCCGATGTCGTGGCTGAGATCCGGGGCGGTTATGAGAGATGGTGGGCAATCGTCTCCGAGCAGTTCGACCGCGACGTGCCGTTCGCCATAGGCGACACCGACGAGACGGTCCGCCTGACCACGCACGACATCCGCAACGAGACCGCCGTCACCGCCTGGCACCAGTACCACGTGCGGACCGGCACTGCCGTCAGCGGCTGGTGGGAGATCGACGTCCGCAAGGCTGGGCGATATGCCTTCGAACTGCGCCGCTGGCCCGAAGAAGCGGGCCATGCCATCGCCGCCGGCATCGAGGGCGACGACGTCGAGTGGAGGCGCGACATCATAGACCCCCAGCGCGCCGACCGCCACAGCGGCGGAGCGGCCTTGGACATACGCTGGGCCCAACTGACCATCCAGGGCAAGAACTGCCAGGCCGAAGTGGACGGCACCAAGTCGGCTGCGACGTTCGAAGTGGATTTGACAGTGGGGTCCGGCCATCTCTTCGCCGCCTTCTATGACAAGAAGGAACGCACAATAGCGCCGTACTACATCTACATCCGAAAACTGTAACGCGAGACCACTTGGCCCATCCGGCGACAGTTTTGTATCGAAATGCAGACCGGAGCTACAAAAATGTAACGCCGGCAAGCGAGCCGTTCAGGGCTGGCGTTGTTGTAAGTGCTTGCAATGGAATTGGATGTGTGCTTTGTGTGATTGTGGCACGCCAAGTGCATAAGTAGTCTCGTGTGTCCCCCTGGTCGGGCCCTATTTTCCCTGCGGGCCTGGAGGGGGTGGGAAAAGGAACAAGGGAAAAGAATCAAGGAATCACCATGCACGAGATGAACGTAAGGCAGGCCTCTATCTTGGCCATAGGCAAGGCCAAGGCAATCGGCGGTGTTGTGGACTATCGGATTCAGGATGCCCGCGAGGTTTATTGCGAGCACGTCTTCAACGAGGGCGTCCAGCGTCAGCGGCTTCCCAAGGCTGTGTACAAGCAGCTCCAGAAGACCATCAAGGCCGGCGAAGAGCTTGACCCGTCGATCGCCGACTCGGTTGCCCTTGCCATGCGAGACTGGGCCATTGAGCACGGTGCGTCGCACTACACGCACTGGTTCCAGCCGATGACGGGCCTGACGGCTGAGAAGCATGACAGCTTCATCACTCCCACGGCCGACGGGGAGGTTCTGGCTCAGTTCACCGGAAAGGATCTGGTCCGCGGTGAGCCGGACGCCAGCAGCTTTCCCTCTGGCGGCATCCGCGCGACATTCGAGGCTCGCGGCTACACCGCGTGGGACCCGTCTAGCCCGGCGTTCATCCTGGACAACCCCAATGGCGCCACGCTGGTCATCCCGACCATGTTCGTCAGTTGGACCGGCGAGGCTTTGGACAAGAAGACCCCGCTGCTGCGTTCGATGGAGGCCCTGAGCAAGCAGGCCCTGCGTGTGCTGAAGCTTTTCGGCAACACGGCCTCCACGCGGGTGTTCACCACGGTAGGGGCCGAGCAGGAGTATTTCCTGGTCGACCGCAGCTTTTTCCTGCATCGCCCGGACCTCATCAACACCGGCAGGACGCTCTTTGGCGCCAAGCCCCCCAAGGGCCAGGAGATGGAGGACAACTACTTCGGCGTGATCAACGAGCGCGTGTTGAGCTGCATGGCGGAGACGGAGTACGAGCTTCTGCGGCTTGGCGTTCCGATCAAGACCCGCCACAACGAGGTGGCCCCGGGCCAGTTCGAGCTCGCCCCGACCTTCGAGACGGCCAACCTTGCCACGGACCATCAGATGCTGACGATGGAGATGATGCGGAAGGTCGCCGCCAGGCACGGCTTCGCGATTCTGTTTCATGAAAAGCCATTCGCGGGCATCAACGGTTCGGGCAAGCACAACAACTGGTCGATGGTGACCGACAACGGCGAGAACCTTCTCGAACCGGGCGCGACCCCTCACGCCAACGCGCAGTTCCTGGTCTTCTGCGCCGCGGCTGTTCGGGCGGTCCACAAGTATGCGGGCCTGCTTCGGCTTAGCGTCTGCGGGGCCGGCAACGACCACCGCCTGGGCGCCAACGAGGCCCCGCCGGCGATCCTCAGTGTATTCCTCGGCCAGCAGCTTTCGGACGTCTTCGAGCAGTTGACCAGGGGCGTGGCCAAGAATTCCAAGTCGGCTGCCAACATCGAGATCGGCGTTTCGATGCTTCCGAAGCTGCCACGCGACGCGGGCGACCGCAACCGCACGAGCCCCTTCGCGTTCACGGGCAACAAGTTCGAGTTCCGCGCCGTCGGATCGAGCCAGTCTGTGGCTGGGCCCAACACGGTACTCAACGCCATCGTGGCCGAGTCGCTGGACTTCTTCGCGACGAGCCTGGAAAAGGCCGTCTCGGCCGGCGAGGACCTCAACGCGGCCATCCAGAAGCTTCTGGCCAAGGCCATCAAGGACTTCAAGCCGGTCCTCTTCGACGGCGACAACTACAGCGACGCCTGGAAGGTCGAGGCCAAGAAGCGCGGGCTTCCGAACCTTGTAAGCACCGTCGATTGTGTCCCGCTGGCAACCAGTAAGGAGTCGATCTCGCTGTTCACGAAGTACCGCGTGTACAGCGAGCGAGAGTTGCACAGCCGCCAGGAGATCCTGCTGGAGAACTACACTCACACCGTGATGATCGAGGCGCTGACGGCGTCGGCGATGGCGCACACGATGATCCTTCCTGCCGGGCTTAAGTACCAGTCCGCGGTTGCCAAGGCTGTCAACTCCGCCAAGCAGGCCGGTGCGTTCGATGCCGCCCTGGCGGCGATGCTGAAGGAGATCGTCAAGCTCAACGGCAGCTTCCGCAAGGCTGCCATTGCGCTGGACAGGGCAGTGGCCAAGAACCAAGACGGCGGG
The DNA here is from genome assembly GCA_964605095.1 of uncultured Planctomycetaceae bacterium. Classification (GTDB taxonomy): domain Bacteria; phylum Planctomycetota; class Phycisphaerae; order SM23-33; family SM23-33; genus JAUWQU01. Next base: position 7,428 of record CAZSBS010000197.1, read on the forward strand.
ACCCTGGGCCATGCCAGGCACATGCACGAGAAGGTCCTGCCGGCCATGGCTGAACTGCGGATCCTGGGAGACAAGCTCGAACAGATTGTCGACGACAGCTACTGGCCGCTGCCGACATACCGGGAGATGCTGTTCATAAGATAGTAGCCGGTAGTCGGTAGCCGGTAGCCGGGAACGGCAAAACGGTGGAACCAGGAACCATGTATTAGGAACAGCGTAAGAGCGGAGCCAGAACAAGGTGGTTTTTGCGTTGAGGCATGCTTGCTTCAGCGAGCAGGTATGCCGGAGCCTGAAGCCTGACAACGATTCCTTTTCCCTGACAGCCGGAAGCGGCGCCGCAACGGCGTCCTCCGGCTGTCGCTGTTATCACGCCTGAATACTGATGCCGAATTCGGCCAAGAGCTTGGCCAGCGGCCCGCGGTGGCGGTCGGAAAGCGTCGTCATGGGCAGGCGCAGCTCATCTGTGATCATTCCCGCCATGGCCATGGCGGCCTTGATTGGGATGGGGTTGGTCTCGCAGAACATCGCCTTGCATATCGGCAGGAGCCGAAGGTGCTGTATGCGTGCGGCCTCGGTGTCGCCGGCGCCGATATCGTCGCAGAGCTTGCGGATTTCCCGTGGCAGGATGTTCGCCAGGACGCTGATGACGCCCGATCCGCCGACCGAGCAGATCGGCAGCGTCAGCGAGTCGTCGCCGGAGAGGATCGTGATGTCGCACGAGGCGGCAATAGCGCTTACCACGTCGAGCTTGCCGGTGGCTTCCTTGACGGCGACGACCTGCTCGATGTCCTCGTACATGCGGACGATGGTCTCGACGGACAACTCGACCGAGCATCGGCTGGGGATGTTGTACAGGACTATCGGCAGGCCGAGTTCGGCGATGGCGGCGACGTGCTCGTACATGCCCTGCTGTGTGGGCTTGTTGTAGTACGGGCTGACCACCAGGCACGCGTCTGCGCCGCAGTCCCTGGCGTGCCTGGTCAACTGGATGGCCTCGGCCGTGGCGTTGCTGCCGGTTCCGGCGATGACAGGAACCCGCCCCGCGGCGCACTCGACGGTGAAGGCGGTCACCTGGTCCTGCTCCTCGTGCGTCAGCGTGGGGCTCTCGCCGGTCGTCCCGCAGGGCACAAGCCCCTGCGTGCCCGATTCGATCTGAAACTCAATGAGCCTGCCCATCGCGTCATAGTCCACCTCGCCGCCGGCAAACGGCGTGACCAGTGCCACGAGGGAACCCGATATTTCCATGCGCGAAGCCATGAGTCAAAAGCCTTTCTTCTCAAAGCAGATTCTTCATTTCCGCCACCGCCTGCCGCAGGCCGACGAAGACGGCTCGGGAGATGATCGAGTGGCCGATGTTGAACTCCGTGAAGCCTTTCATGATCGCGACGGGCGCGACATTCATGTAAGTCAGCCCGTGGCCGGCGTGGACGACCAGTCCGGCGTCCAGGCCCGACTCGAGGCCCTGGCGGAGCTCAGCCAGCAGGTCCGCCTGGTTTCGCTGGTCTTGGGTCGAGTTGCCGGCCAGGCATGCGTTGGCGTACGCGCCGGTGTGAAGTTCGATTGCCTGGCACCCGGCCTCCGCGGCGGCGGCGACTTGCTCGACCGACGGGTCGATGAA
>CAZSBS010000198.1:0-9040 GCA_964605095.1 uncultured Planctomycetaceae bacterium
CACGACGGGCGCGTACGAGGGCAGCGCCGGGCCGTTGGCGAAGTACGTGCTGGACATCGTGCATACCGACAACGTCCCGCCGGAGGTGGTGTCCGTCAGCGCCTTGCCGACCGGCGCCTTCCCGCCCGGTGGCGGAACGACCGACCAGGTAATCAACAGCTTCTCCGTCACGTTTACGGAGGACCTGGAGGCCGACACGGTCAACGTGGAGAATCCGTTCGTCGGCTACTACAACGGTCACTACTACCTGCTCAGCAGCCAGGCGCAAAGCTGGACCAGCGCGGAGTCGTATGCCCAGAGCCTTGGCGGGCACCTGTTGACGATCAACGACCAGGCGGAGCAGGACGTGGTTTCGACATGGTTCAGCCCGTTGAGCCCATGGATCGGCCTGACGGACCAGGTACGGGAGGGCGTCTGGACATGGTCGAGCGGCGAACCGGTGACGTACCTGAACTGGCAGGCCGGTCAGCCGGACGACCAGCCGTGGCCGGGCGGGGAATGGGCGTACCTGTCGAGCCTGGGGACGTGGTACGACCAGACGAACGACAGCCACTGGGCGGTGGTGGAACTGGACGCGGCCACGACGCCGGACACGGACGGCGACGGCGTGCCGGACTTCATGGATGCGCTGCCGAACGACCCGAACGACGCTTTCGACCTCCGGGAAGCAGGCGCCGACGCGACGTTCGACACCTCGGACGACGTGATCTACACGTTGGACGTCGCGCCGTACACGACCGGCCTGACGGTGAGCTTCTTCATCACCGACGGCCCGCTGGGCGGCGGCAGCTACCGCCTGATGGTCAACGACACGGTCCACGACAAGGCGGACAACGCCATCGACGGCAACAACGACGGCACCGGGGGAGACGCGTACACGCACTTCTTCACGGTCGACCTTCCGGACGAGATGGTCTTCGAGGGCCGCAGCAACAACAGCATGGGCTCGGCCACGGCGCTGCCGCTCCACGAGGAACCGGGCGGCAGCGGCTACTGGCTCGCTCGGGGGATCGGCACGCAGGACCGCGCGACCTATGGGGGACAGTGGTCAGACCCCGACTGGTGGCGTTTCGAGGGTCAGGCCGGCGACGTCGTTTCCATCGCCCTGGACCGCATGCCCGGCAGCGATGCGACGAACCTCGAACTCGAGTTGTACGACGCGGCGGGCACGCGCCTGGCCTACAACAGCGACGGCGGGGCCGACGGCGACGCGTTCATCAGCCACTACGCCCTGCCGGGTGACGGCACTTACTTCATTCGCGCGGGCAAGGAGTGGGGCGAGGCCGACATCGGCAACTACCAGGTGCGCGTGGACGTCGCTCGCCAGGTGCAGATCGAGACGGATACGGAGTACTCCAACGACAGCACCGGTGGGGCCAGCAACTTTGTGCTCGCGGTGGAAGGCGACCATCGCTCGGGCGTGATGGCCGGCACCGTGATGCGGGGACAGTCAGGCAACGTCGATGAGGACTACTTCCGCATCGGGACGGTCTCCAACGGCGAGTCGCTGTTCGTGTCAGTGCGGCTGCCGAATTCGAGCGTTTTGGATCCGGTGGTGGAGATTCGCAATTCAGCCGGGCAGATCGTGCAGATCGTCAACGATCCGACGGCGGGCGTGACGCGGCTGGACATCGCAACGACGGACACGTACTACCTGGTGGTGGTGGCTACGTCCGGCGACGGGTCGTACGGGCAGTACCTTCTGGACGCGGGCGTCTGGCCGATGAGCGTGGCTGGCTTCGCGAACCTGGTCCCGAGCAACGTGGCCGGCCCCGCAACGGCCTCCAGCGGGGAGCCGGTGCAGTTCACGTGGGACGTCGGGAACGATGGGACGGCCGTCACGCCAACGGGCGCGGATTGGTACGACCGTGTCATGTTGTCGCCGGACAACGTGTACGGGGACGGCAACGACATCTACCTGGGTTCCGTGCTGCACACGGGCACGCTGGATCCCGCCGATCCGCCGTACCAGGGACAGCTCACCGTCCAGTTGCCTCTGGGCATTACAGGTGCGTACTACATCTTCGTCGAGACAGACGAGGACAACGACATTGTGGAGTTCGTCCACGAGGGTGACAATGTCGTGGCCGGTGCCCAGCAGATCACGATCAGCCTGACGCCTTACGGCGATCTGGGGGCTACAAACGCCTCCGGCTTGGCGGTCGGAGTGGCCGGCGAGGCGTACGAAGTGGCCTGGCGAGTTGACAACCAAGGCACTGGAACGACGGGCGACGGCAACCCCGGCGGCGACGTGAGTGATTGGACCGATCGTGTTGTCCTTTCGGGCAACCAGTTCTTCGGGGATATCGACGACGTTTTCGTTGCGGACATCCCGCATTCGAACGCGCTAGGCGCCGCCGCGGGTTATGACGGTTCGTGGTCGGGCAACCTGCCGACGAGCTTCTCGGGCGAGTACTACGTGCTCGTGTACACCGACTACGCCGATGATGTGTACGAGCACGCAGACCCCCACTCCAACCTGGCGATCAGCGCATCCAAGGTGAACATCGCGCCGCAGGTATTCGCGGACCTCGTCGTCGATGTGACCGCGCCGAATCTCGCCCCGGCCAGCAGGAAGGTAACGATCGAGTGGACGGTAACCAACGGTCCCAACGGCTGGGGCGCCACCACTGCCGGCTACTGGTACGACAATATCTACTACAGCGAGAACGACGTCTTCGGCGATGCCGACGACCAGTACCTCGGCCAGCGTCGGTTCGACGGGACGTTGAACGTCGGCGAGCACTATGACGCCGGCAAGGAGGTGACGATCCCCGGGGGCGCCCCACCGACCTTCTACGTCTTCGTAGTCGCTGACGGGACTAACCGCGCCTACGAGTTCCTCTACGAGGGCAACAACGAAGCGAGCAGAGCGCTGCTTCTGGACATCGCCCCACCGACGGTCGACGCCACAGTCCCGGCTGCGGTCCATGCAGGCGGGGTCGTCGCACTGCTCGCAGATGAGATCGAGGTCCAGTTCAGTGAATCGCTGAGGGCCGATGACGCCCTCGACGCAGGCAATTACGAACTCCGCGGCGCGGGGCCGAACGGCATCATCGACGGCGGCGGCGACGACGTAGTCTACACGCTCACGCCAGAGTATGTCGCCGGCTCGACCGTAGTCACGCTCCGGATCGACGGTGGGCTGGCGTACACGGGACTTCACGGCCTGAAGGTCCTTGACGGTATCCATGACACGGCTGGCAACCCACTGGACGGCGATCAGGACACGGCGCCCGGAGGTAACTACCAGAGGACCTTCCAGGCTGCGATACCAGGCGATACCAACATCGACGGAATAGTGAATGCCTACGACTACATTGCCCTCAAGTACGGTTTCGGCTCCGGCACGACGTGGGGCCAAGGCGACTTCGACAGCAACGGCGTGGTCAATTACAACGACCTGCTGATCCTCATAGCGCACATAGGCGAAACAACGGTCCTTCCCGCGGCCCCGGCCGGCGGGCAGGCGTCGCCCTCGTCGGTATCGCCGACGGTGACTTCGCAGACTTCGCAAACTGATGGATTGGCCGAGGCCGATCCACAGGTTTCGGCTGCGACGGACGGAACATATGCTTACGCTGAGGAGGCAGAGTCGCTGGCTGTAGTCGATGTGGTAGGCGCATCTTCGGCCCGCGTCGCCGATGTGATAGCGGCAGCTGCATTCGCCGCCACGCTCGATAAGCCAGCCCTTGCCGGCCTGGCCGGCGAGAGCCTCGGCGGCCTTGCAACGGCCGCACCGCTCATACCGACCTTCGACCGGCGCGCCGCGATGGTCTCGGTAATCGGCGGTGCCAGGTCATACAACTTTGCCGCCCTGACAGCCGGTGGCGCCGTGCTGACGCCGATGGCTGTCTCGTTACCCACATTGGCCGACAACACATCGGCCGAAATGGGACTGGAGACGTTCAGCGATGATTTAGCCATCGCCGGCGTTGCGGTCTCGCTGGATCAGGACCTGCTGGACGTTCTCGGTGCCGCCAATCCGCTAAGGTGTCACGGTTGAGTATTAACCGCGGAGGTGGTCGCGGTAGGTACCACGTATGGTCCCAAAACTCGACCGGATCTGTCGGCCACGCTTGTGGGGCAGATTCTGGGCGCAATGGACGGTCAGCAATGATGGATAGGCGCTTGTCTCGGCGCCAAAGCCTGTCCATCCCGAAAATCACATTCAACAGCGCGAGCGGTGAGTTCTCGGGGCTTCCAGTGCGGTGATGGCGACTTCAGTGGCTGATCCGAGTCAGCACATGGCCTCCGGAATGGTCAGAAGTCGACGGAGTCCTTGCTTGGGTACAGAGCACTCCTGCCACTTGCCGATGGGCTGGCTGTCATCCGCCGCATGCCCGCGGTAACTGGGCTGCTGTGGTGGGACAACCAAGACCAGCCGGTAACGGCAAATCCCCATGGGCGGTTCTCTGATAGCTAAGAGAAGGACAAGTGACTTGAACATCCCGTCTGCGGCCTGATGGACCAGGCCACGGCAAAGCAGCTCAGCCACTGGGATCCCTCGTCTCGAAAAACAAAGGCCCGCCGGGGTGCTGGCGGCCGTTGAGGTCGGACATGCCGGCCTCAGCCCGTCCTGGTGGACCACCCCGGCGAGGCCTGTTTGCTGCTGGCGATCATCACTTGCCCTTCACGATGGCGTAGGCGATCCAGGCAAAGACCGCCAGGACGATGACGCCCGTTGGCGAGCCGCTCACGAACACCGCGACGAACCCGAACAGCAGCGAAAGAATCAAGACACCTCCGATATCACGAGCGATTCATGTAACCACCTCCCTTCGTGTCGGCCCGCGGACGCTCCCGCAGATCACGCCGAGCGGGCCTCATAAGTGGTTGGTCTCAGATGGCGGGTCACCACGGCTGCGGTCCAAGTCGTCGAGGCCAACCTGCAGATGACACCTGGCCAGTGCCACGGCATGCAGCTGATCAAGCAACGGCCTGGGCATCCCATCGCCTACGCAGCGACCGCAGCCGCTGGCAGACCGCGGGGCAAGAGACACCCAGCTCCTCGGCGATCTCAGTCTGCGGGCAGCCCTCGAGTTTCATCTCGACGATCCGCTGGTCCCGCTGATCGCAACCGGCGATGAACTCGTCCCAGTCGACCTTGGGCCCGACGAGATCCAACGCGGTCCACCTGGCCCGGCGGTCGCCAAACACCTGGTAGAACGAGTTGGGGTTTTCGCCCACGGCGGAAATGCCCACGTGGGCGCCAACACGCTGCCGCGCGAGCTTCGTTTCCGACATGGCGTCGTTGGAGCTGTAGCCCCCCAGATGCCTGCCGCTGATCGCCTGGCGTATGGAATACCAGGTGAGCGTCGTGATCGCGACGTCCTTGCCCTTGCGCCGGGCGGAGACGTACGTGAACCAGGCCACAGCCACGGCCTCGGCCGTGAACTCGCCCTCGCGGTCGGGCCCATACTCGTAGAAGCGGTAACGAAACCTGCTCGAAAGCTCCGGCATCATCTCCTTGAACTCACTGCGGATCTGCTCGTCGGTGGGTTGTGCGATCGCAATCATGAGTCGATCTCCATTGGGGGATGGGGTGGAGACCGCTGTGCTGCGTCCCTGGCGCAGACATCCCCCGCTTGCGGAGGCAGCGGTCTCGAAGAAACCGGCCTCCGCGCACGCGGAGGGACTGGAAGGGCTCAGTGCTGCTGGGGCTCAGCTACTTCTTGGCGCCGACCCACCCGTGTGGACAACCCCGGCGGGCTGATAGATGGGCCGGCTACTTGAAGCAGATGCTCAGGCTGGCGGGGGAGTTCAATGCGTCGATCGAGGCATTCAGTTGTCTAACCATCTCTTCTCGTGTCGGCATCATGTCCTGCCGATCAGCGAAGTCCAGGGCGAGCTGTCGCAGTGAACGCTCCAGTTGTCGGCGCTGGCCGTTATGCAAGAGGTCCTGGATCTTGGCCACGGCCGTGCTCTTTGACAAGAAGCCCTCGCTGCCTGGTTCATAGCTTCCCCTTTCGGTGTTGAGGGTTGTTGGTTCGATTCAGCCTTACGCGACCCGTTTGAAGAACAACAAGTCGTCGTCGCGCCTGCGGCCCTTGAAAGTCATCCCCTTGCGGCGAAAGGTTACGCCCCGGCCTCTGGCCGTGACATCCTCAGCGACGAGATCTCCGATGAATGTACGGATGATGGACTTGCCGCCAGATGCCCCCAGGTAGAACGCGCCGCCCATGCCCACGCGGCAGTTGTTGTCCAAGCCGTCGATCTCCGCCCGGGATAGTGCGGTATTGTGGGCATCGGCCTCCTGGGGCGTTACCTCGACCCTCCCGAGGGTCGGCTCATAGACGCCGTGGCCCTCGAAGTGCATCAGGTAGCCCAGGCACTGCTCGTTGCCGCCGCCCTCTGGTTGGAACGTGATCAAGCTTCCCTTGTGCAGCAGTTGCATTTTCATGGCTTCTCCTTTCGGCCGGTCAACACAACCGGGCCAAGTGCGGGTGGAAGGGCAGCCAGAATCGTGGCCAACTCGCGACGGGTGATGCGCAGAGTGATTGCGTCGTTCTTCTTTGGCATGGGGCTACTCCTTGAAAATGCTGGATGGGCGGGGATGTGCTGGGGGAGGGGTGGTGGTGGCTATGGTGCTTCTGGCTATTGCGGCCCTGAATGGAAGCACGGAAGACAATCCCGAAGTAGAGCGGGGCATGGATCGGCAAGATTCTCGGAACTGTTCCTAAAATCTGCGTGACCAAGCAGGACTACGCGTATGCATCCCCTGAAAGCCGGCGTTCCAGCTCGATCACTTCCGCGGCGAGGGCCTGACTTCTGACGGAGAATGGACCGAGTTTCTTGCCGCCTACAGGGGAAAGGTCCGCCCACCACTGCCCGTCGGGGTCGGGTTCGACATGGCTGGCACGGGTGATCTGGAGAGACCCGAGCCGCTGGAGGTCGATCAGCTCGTCGTACAGGCCTGACACGACTCCGCTGGGGCTGATCATCAGCATCATTCCTGCTTCTCCGCCTGGTTGGGTCGCAGTACGCGCCTCCGCGGCCTATCCACCATCATGCCCTCCAGGCTCGACCCAACGGCTGAGAACTGGGTGGCGATCCGCTGCCGCAGGTCACCGTCTTCCCTGAGCTTCTGCGGGCCGGTGTTGCCCAGCGCCCGCTGGGCGGTATCCACCAACTCGTCCAGCTCCTTGCTGGAATGGACATTGAGCGTTCGGAATCGCTCGAAGAACTCACGCAGGTTGTCGATGCAGGAGTTTCTGAAAGCCTTGGGTTGTCCGTCCTCGCTGACTCCGCTGAGCCGCTCTGTGACGTGCCCGACGAGTTTTCCAAATTCCTCGAGGAACGCCGACTCAGCAAGTTCCACGGCCTGCTCGAACCGCTGGGCCATCCTCTGCTTTTCCTGTTCGTAGAGAGCGGGATTGAGCTCCAGGAGATACGATGGCGGTTCGATGCTGGGGAAGTCCCATTCGACGCTGAACAACCCCGCCAGGCTCGGCGGGTAGTCCGCGGGGTTATAGAGTTCGCCCAGCCTTCCAGAAGCGGTCGAACGCAGTTCGTCGTACTGCCGGTCCAGGGCCTCGACGGCCTCAGCCAGCTCCTCCCGCATGCGGGTCATGCACTCGTCGAAGTTCTCGATGGCGTCCTGGCGGATCAGGCGGATGCCCGGCTCCGGGTACGGCAGGCTGGAACCTCGCCAGTGGGCGACGATCCTGTTGCGGACTGCCGTGACGGCCTTGAACGCCGGGTGCTGGGTGTCGAGCAGCTTCTTCGCCGCGGACAAATACTGGCCCTCGGCACCAAAGGTATCGGCGGCTTGATTCTTCTGGTCGGGCGTGAGGGTCTTACGGACCCCCAGCCACGCAAACGACACCCGCACGGCTGCGAACGCCGCATGCAGTCGCTGGGCGGGTGAAACGGTCTTGGTCCGCGCGTGGGCGCGAACCGGGTCAAGGGTTCGGGTCATTGGGGTTCTCCTTGAAAGCCGGACAGACCGGCAAGGTGTTGCGGGGGAAGTTGCTGCGAATCGGACGCGCTAGTCGTGTCGACAGATAGTGTTATGAAGATTATGCGACTTATTGGAGCTTGAAAGCATCTCTTTATCTGTCGTTGTTTTTGCCATTTTAATGAATTTGTCGTTGCCAATACCTGAGCACACGCATACATTATGAGAGTCCTGTCTGTGCAACCTGGGGTGGTTCAATGGGCGGCAGAAGAGCAAAACGGCTTCGAGCGGAACAGAAGGCGATGGTTGAGTCGCCCCAGCGTCGCATCCCTCGATTCGCTGCCCTGCTGCTGCCGTTCGCGTTCGGCATTGTTCTCACGGCTGGCGGATTCCTCATCTATCTGCAAGCCAGCGCAGCCAGGAGCAGTCCGCAAACTGCATCCTACAACAGCCCCGACGCCGGTCATCGCACCGTCACCCAGCTCATGGCCCTTCCCGACGCCGAGTTGGAGAAGGTTGACGTTGTCGAGATGAGCGTCGCCGTTGCCCGTGAGATTCCCGGCTGCGAGAACCTCGATTACCAGCACTACAAGCAGGTCGTCGACGGTTGGGCCAGCGATGTCACCCGCTGGATGACCGTGGCCGAGGGCAATTTCGAGAAGTCGCCCCAGGAATGGCGTAACGACATCAACTTCTTCCGCTTGGGCCTGTTGGCCACGTACCTGACCCGCGAGCGTGGTGTTCGCTACCATGAGAAGTACTCCCAGGACCAAAAGGCGGGCAAGAACTCCAAGTACGAAGAACCCGGCGCGGTTCTGGTCCACGGCCTGATCGACACCCTTCGCGGCACCTGCGCCACCATGCCGGTGCTCCACGTGGCCATCGGTCGCCGCCTCGGTTGGCCGGTTTCCCTGGCTTCCGTCGGCCCGCATTACGTCTGCCGCTACGATGACGGCAAGGTCCACTACAACATCGAGGCCACGTACACCGGCCCCGGTTTCGTTGCCGACAGCGATCAGGACTACATCAAGAACGACGGGCTGCCGCAGAAGGCTGTCACTACCGGCTCGGACTTCCGTTCGCTGACGGCCCGCGAGATGCTCGGCGTCTTCGTCGGCATGCGGGCCAGGTACTACTGGG
>CAZSBS010000199.1:0-9025 GCA_964605095.1 uncultured Planctomycetaceae bacterium
CCCGCCCCCACCGGCCGAGCACGTGCGAAGCGCCCTGTCCGCCGTGGCGTGCCCGGCCGCACGCGGCGAGTCGCTGGTCGACGTGCTGGACGTCCTGGACGCCCGCGCGATCCGCTACGATCACGTCTTCGTCCTGGGCGTCAGCGAGCGGATGTTCCCGCGCCGGCACAGCGAGAGCTCGCTGGTCGGCGAGGCCGACCGGGCCGCGTGGCGGCGCCGCGGCGTCGTGCTCGACAGCCGAAGCGACCTCAGCGCTCGTGAGATGCTGCTGTTCTACCTGGCGATCACGCGGGCCGATGGCACGCTGACCTTGAGCTATCTGGAGGCCGACACCAACGGCGCCGCCGGCTCGGCCAGCAGCTTTCTGCTGGCACTGGGGGCGTCCGTCGGCGGGCTGGACAAAATCCCGACCGAGCGGATCGCGCCCGGTCCGCACATCCCCACCGCGGAAAATATCGCCAGCCGGTGCGACGCCCTGTGCGCGGGCCTCGCGGGCCTGCTGGGCAGCGAGCTGCCGCCCGCGCTGCCGGCGCTTGCATGGTCGGCGACTACTGCTACTGCGGCCCTGCGGCGCGCGGCGATGGGAATCTGGGCCTCACATCAGCGATGGAAGACGGGCCAGTGCAGCCAGTTTGATGGGCGAATCACGGACGCTGCCCTGCTGGATGAGCTTCATAGCCGCTACACCGACCGCCCGATATTCTCGGCCGGTCGCCTCAACGCCTTCGGCCAGTGCCCGTGGCAGTATTTCGCGAAGTACATTCTCAAGCTCGCCCCTCAGGCAGAGCCCGAGCGGCGGCTCGAGCCGGCCGGGCGGGGCACATTCTGCCACGACGTGCTATTCCGCCTGATGCGGTCGCTGGCGGGCGAGGCCAACAGCCCTGTTCGGCTGGCGGATGTGCCGCCGGAAAAGCTGGAGGCCGCCCTCGACGCGGCAATCGACGCCGAGGCCCGGTTCATCGAGTCGCGACGCCCGCCCTACCCCGTGCTCTGGCAAATCCAACTGGACCAGATGCGCCGCGATCTGCGGGCGTATCTCCAGGCCGCCGCCGACCCAGGCGCCCTGGACACGCGGGCGCTGCGCTTCGAACTGTCCTTCGGCGTCGAGCTCGACCCCGATCAGCCGCACGACGACAGCAGCACGCCCGAGCCGGTTACCGTCGCCACCCCCGCCGGCGAGATCCGCCTTTGCGGGCGGCTCGACCGACTCGACAGCGTCGCCTTCGACGACGTAGCGGGGCTGCTCATCGTCGACTACAAGACAGGTCGGCTGCCGAGCGAGAAGGATGTGATCGAGGGCCGGAACCTCCAGATGCCGCTCTACGCCGCCGCAGCCGAGGCGCTGCTCGGACAAAAGTGCGTGGGCGGCGCGTTCCACAAAATCGGCTCGGGCACCGGGCGCTTCGAGCGCTTCTTCGCCGCCATCACCGCCGCTCGCGGCAAGATGCCGTACAAGGTCGACGAAGGCTACGACGCCAAGCTCAATGCCGCAATGGCGACCGTCGGGCAGTTCGTCCAGCGGATGGCCCAGGGACAGTTCGACGCCCTGCCGACGCACGATTGCCCCAGCTATTGCCCACTGCGGCAGATATGCCAGTACTCGCCCGTCCGCGCCGAGCGGAAGACCCCGCCGGGCAGCAGTAAGGAGGACCGCTGATGCCCTCCGACGCCCAACTGACCAAGACGCAGCGGGCCGCCGCGATCGAGAGCGTCAAGCAGAACGTCGCCCTTCGCTCGGGCGCGGGATGCGGCAAGACGTTCGTGCTGGCGCGGCGGTTCCTCGAGCTGCTCCAGGGCACCGCAACCTCCGCCGCAAACGCCGACCAGGCCGACGAGGCCCTGTCCAAGTTCGTCGCACTCACGTTCACGAACAAGGCCGCGCTTGAAATGTCCACCCGCGTGCGGGCCATGATCGACGAGCGGGCCCGCCAGGCCCAGGGCGCGGACCGCGCCCGCCTGCTTGCATGGCTCGACCAGATGCCCGAGGCCCGCATAAGCACAATCGACGGCTTCTGCGCGGCCCTGCTGCGCTGCCACGCCGTCGAGGCGGGGATCGACCCCAACTTCGCCGTCTGCGCCGATGATCTGCTGGCGTCGCGCATGATCGCCGACGCGTCCGAGCAGGCCGTGCTCGCCGCCGTTGAGGACCAGCGGAAGGGCCTCGGCGAACTGCTGCTGGACATGAGCTTCGACGCCGTCGTCGGCCTGGTCCGGGAACTCATGGAAAACCGCCTGTCATGCGACCTGCCGGCCCTGTGCGACGGCGAGGCAGTCTATCGGCGATGGCGGGAGATTATCGACACGAACCGCCCGAAATGGCTGGCCCCACTGAACAATGACGTGAAAATCCGCGACGAGGTCGATGCCCTCGCCGGCGTCGGCTGCGATGACCCAGCCGACAAGCTCGCGGTGTATCGTGACGTGCAACTCGACGCCATCGGCGAGATCCTTGCTAACCTTCCGGCCGCGACGGCGGAGATGTTCGCCAGGCTCTCGGCCAAGCCCGGCAACATCGGCTCGGCGAAGAACTGGGGTTCCAAGGAAATCGTGATGGATGTCCGCTCGCGGATGAAAGGCCTCGTCGCGGTGGTCGCGGACTACGCGGAGTTCTGCGAGGACCTCGGGCCCGACGACGCCCGCGCCGCGGCGGGCCTGGCGACGCTTGCCAGCCTCGCCCTCGATGCAAACGCCATCTACGCCGCGGATAAGCGATCGCGCGGCCTGCTGGACTTCACGGACCTTCTCGACCACGCAAACCGCCTGCTTTCCGGCAACGCCGAGTTGCGGAAGGCTCTCGGCGACGGCATAGAGCAGTTGCTCATCGACGAGTGCCAGGACACCAACCGCTTCCAGCTCGAGACGCTCTCGATGCTCATCGGCGGCGGCACGCCGGAGCTAGCGCCGCCGGAGGGCAAGCTCTTCGCCGTCGGCGATGCAAAGCAGAGCATCTACCGATTCCGCGGGGCGCAGGTGGAAGTCTTCAGCCAAATGTGCGAGCGGCTCGGCAAGGGCCGGCAGAAATACCTCGACACATCCTTCCGCACGCACGAGGCGGGCGTGGCGCTAATCAACGAACTGTTCGCGCCGCTAATGGGCGATGCTTTCGCGCCGACCGACGCGCACCGCAAGACATGCCCGCCCCAGCCATCCGTCGAGTTCATGCTGGCTGCCGGAAACGACGAACACCCAATCGACTGCGCCGCCGACGCCGCCGAAGCCCAGGCCGCCGCGTGCGCCCAGCGGATTCACGAGATACTCCGCGACGGCGAGAAGCTCGTCTGGGATTCAGCCGCCGAGGCCTGGCGCCGCGCCCGGGCGGGCGACATCGCGATCCTCTTTGCCCGAATGACCAACAGCCTGCTCTACGAGCGAGCCCTTCAGCAGCGGCGCATCCCGTATTACGTCGTGGCCGGGACGGGCTTCTTCCAGCGACAGGAGGTCTTCGACGTCCTGACGGCCCTTGGTGCGGTGGACAACCCGCGCGACGACATCGCTTTCATGGGCACGCTTCGCGGCGGCCTCTTCGGCCTGAGCGACAATGCCCTCATGCACATCGCCCAGGCGTGCGAGCCGCCGTACTGGCCGTCGCTGCGGGAACTCTGCGCCGCGCCGAACGCCGCGCAATGCCTCGCGGATAAGCTGGAGCCCGCCGAGGCCGAGGCGCTGGCCGCCGCGGTGGACCTCATCGGCTCCCTGCATGAGATAAAGGACGCCCTGCCCATTGACGCCCTGCTCCAGCGACTGCTGGACGCAACCGGCTACGAGGCGACGCTGCTGTCGCAGTTCCAGGGCAAGCGGATGCTCAGCAATGTTCGACAGGTCGCCCAGCGCGCCGCCGCCGCTGCCGCCGACCATCTGGCCCTGGCGGACTTCCTGGCCGAGATGCGGCGCCAGATCGCCGACGAGAGCCGCTACGAGCAGGCCGCCGTCGCCGGCGAGCATGAGGACGTCGTGCGTCTGATGACCATCCACAAGGCAAAGGGCCTGGAGTTTCCCGTGGTAATAATCCCGGACCTAAACGCCGGACGCCGGGGCCACGGCGGCAAGCTGCTCGTCCGCGACGACTGGGGGCCGACGTTCAATCGCCCCGCCTCGCCCGACGACGACGAGGCGGCAGCCAAGCCGCTGAGCTTCCGCCTGGCCGGCAAACTTGAGGACGCCGACAGCAGGGCCGAGGATCTACGCCGACTCTACGTGGCCGCGACGCGGCACGAGGATCACCTGATATTTATCGGCGCCGATTGGCGAAAGGAGGATGGCAGTCTCATGGCCGCCGACAGCTACCTCGCGAAGATCGACGGCGTGCTGGACCTGACCGGAGCTATCGGTGGCACCGCCGGCGCGGGAAGCGACGCACGCGGCGAGATCGCCTATGGCGATGGGCGTTTCCGCGCCGTCGTGCGCCGGCTGACGCCCGCCGCCCCGCCGGACCAGGGCCGCCCAAGCTCGGCCGGGCGAAAGATCCTCGACGCCGCCGCGGATGCCGCCGACCTTGCCGAACGAATCATCCGGGCCGCTCGCGGGACCGCGGAACTGCCGCTCGTCGGCCCGCTGCCGGCGACCGTCGGCCAGGTGGCAATCGCCGTAACGGCCCTGAACGACTTCGAGTCATGCCCGATGCTCTATCGCTGGCGGCACGAGCTTCGCCTGCCGCGAAGCTACGAATCGCTCATTCGCGGCGGTGGCAGGGCCGGGCAACACGAGCCCTCGGCCCCGGCCGAAGCAGGCTCATCATCGTTCGACGCTGCCACTACCGGCACGCTCTACCACAAGTGCATGGAGTTGCTGGACGTCGAGCATCCCCAGGACGCCGGCTTGCTGATCGCCCAGGCGGCCGGGATGCTGGACATCGAGGCCTCGCCCGCACTTGACGGCATGGCGGCGGAATTCTCGGACATCCTGTCAGTCTTCGCGCGGCACGACCTGGCGGGCGCCCTTGCCTCGGCCAGGCAGGTGCGGCGCGAGTTGGACTTCGTGCTGGACTGCTCGCCTGCCACCATTCGCGGGCAGATCGACCTCATCTACCAGGACGCCGCCGGGGCGTGGCACATCGTCGATTACAAGTCCGACCGCGTCGGGCCTGACGAACCTCTCGCCGAGCATGCCAAACGTTACGAGCTGCAACTGCTGCTGTACGCTAACGCGGCCGGGAGACACCTCGGCGGGCGAGTCGCCGACGCCACGCTGTACTTCCTCCGCACGGGCTCGACGTGCGAGATACCGGTTGACGCCGCCGCCCTGGCCGCCGCGACGCACCGGGCAGCGAGCCTCGCAACGGACCTCATCGCCTCGCGCCGCACCGGCGTCTTCCAGCGGCAAGCCCACGAACACTGCACCTGGTGCTCATACGCCGGACTGTGCAGCGTAGCACGGGCATCCTGCCCGTGAGTAGCACGGGCATCCTGCCCGTGCTACCCGTGCCCAAATGCCGGGAGCAGGGCCAAGCCCGAAGGGCCCCTGCGGGGATGGCCCTGCGACTCATGGCCAGGATGGCCATGCTACGGCGCCTCTGCGGCAATCCATTCTTCACCGGCTGCGATGGAGGAGCGACATGTCCACGCCCAGGGCCGCAACCGCCGGAGCGATCTGCTCGAGGAAGCGTTTGCCGTCCGTGTAATACCCGGCCGTGGGGACGAGGCCCGGCACGTGCCGGGCCCACCAGGCGTTGATCAACTCCATGAAAAGCTCGCGGATGTACTTGCTGACCATCGACGCGAAGGCGACTGGCAGGTGATGCTGGTCGAACTCGACGCCGTAGAAAAGCTCAGCCGTGCGAGGCCCGTCGACGATGCGGTAACCGCTGACGGTCTCCGACTCCTCGATGACCGTGAAAGAGCAGTTTTCCAGCACGCGCTGGAGCGGGCCAAGGTAATGCATCCGCCCGCCGAGTCGGTCGGCGTAGATCCTCGCCAGGCCGCCGCCGTCAGCCCACAGCTTGGGCCAGAGGTAGTACAGGAGCCTGCCGTTAATGTCGAACAGGGTAACCGACTTGTTCTGCGTGGCGGCGACTGTGCGGTTGTACTCGCCGACGAAGATCACCTCGCTTCTCAAGGCGGTCAGGACGAGGGCGGCTTTTTTCATCGCCGAGGCCAGGGCGTTGCCGGCCAGGGCGATATCGGTGGCGTCGGCGCATCGCGGCAGGCTCAGGTCGGCCCCGGCATACCAGGGGTACTGGTCCACGTGCTCGATCGCCCGCGGCGCGACGACCTTGAGCAGCGCCCTCAGCGACGCCGGCCTGACGCCGCGAGTGGCCAACATCGTCAGTACCCCGCGCTCAAGTGGCTCCAGGGCGTTGTCGCCGCCGCGATGGAAAACCTTCTTGCTGTCGGCGATCACCACCGCCTGCTTGCGCCGCGAGCGGCTCTTCGTCACGGCCGGGGCGAGCAGCTTCCACATGTCGGCTGAGATATGGCTCTCAGGCAGCGAGACGGCAGCCGTCGAGACCACCAGCGGCCCCAGCAGCGGGCCAAACCCAGCCTCGTCTATCCCGGCGACAACGGACACGATCTGTTCCTCATATCTAGCTTTCGACAGTCGTCGGCGGAGGCGGCTCGTCAAGCTGGGGCAGGAAATGGCAGCACGTCTGTTCGCCCTCTACAAACACCGCCCGAATGTGCTCGATGTAGTTGGGAATCGTGGTCTGATAGCTGATCAGCGTGCCTTCGCAGCCACGATCGACAATGGCCTCGGCATGCTTGGCAAGGTAGCTCTGGGCCAAGACCATGGCCCGCTCGCAGGTTTCCTTTACCTCTTGCTTCTGCCCGGCCGTCAACCGGTCCGGATGCTCGTGATCGCAAAACGCCGCCAGGCCCTTCATCATCCGGGCGCACTGAAGTTGGAGCAGCGTGCATTCCACGCGGTTGCTCAGAAACCGCAGCAGTTCCCGGCCCGCCGGCCTGGTGGCCGAGTCGAGACACGCCTCCATCTCGCCGATGACGGCGCGATAGCGCCGCAGCGCCGCGTCAATGGCGTCATTGTCCCACCGCCGCGTCCAATGCAGACCGGGGCGGACCCAGCAACTGTTGGCGCAGAACCCGATGTTGAACATCTTCTCCCGCGACAAATCGTCCAAGTCGTCCAGTTCCCGCATGATGCTCGCAAAGCGCCCGGCGTCTTCCAACCCGAAGACGCCGGCATACTGCCGGTAAAACCCCGCCGGGTCGATCGGCCCCTCAATGAAGGCCTTGGCCGCGTACGCGATGCACACCCGGTTTTCGGCCGTGCGCCAGTGATTCAGCGCCGCGCCGGCGACCTGATCGGCGCCGGTGAGTTCCTTGGCGAACTCCAACAACTGCCTCGCGCCCACCACGGAATTCTGCTGCAAGTACATGTTGCCGTCAAACTCGATCCACCCGTAGAGCATGGACCGGCCGATGCTTTGCCTGCTGAAGGCCATCTGCTTGAGATTGGCCGCGGCACGGCGCGCACCGTGGGCCGGCAAAAACGCCAGGGATACGTCGGGGGGCGTATAGCGCTGCATCACCGAATGCAGAACCCTGAGGGAATCGGGGCACGTGATGTAGGCGCCCAGAGCCAGCGCGGGCATGGCGCGGTCGGATGTGGTCCGCAATTCCTCGATTATCCTGAGGTTGCGAGCGAAGTTCCTCAAGCCCCCTTCCAACTGGTGCAGGTTGTCCTTGAGCGACGCCAGCAGCGCCTCGTCGGCGAGCACGCCATCGCCAAAGAGATCGACCAGATAAGCCTTTAGCTCATCGGCGCTCAGCGTGCGCTCGGAATTGCCGCACTCGGGCGTGATCAACTCGAACGTGTCGATCGCGGGATAGAGGCTCAGCACGTCACGACAGATGGCCACGCCCTCGGCGTGGGTCTCACCGGGCGGCTCGATCGACAATTGCACGTGCATGCCGCAGAGCTTGCATTCCGCGATGACCGCATTGAGCCATTCAGCCGCCATCAGGCTGCGCTGCTGGGGCTGATCCACGACCGCTTCGATTTCCGGGATGCAGTAGACCGAGCGGTTGCGGATATTCCGGGTGAAGGGCTGGCGGTTCGGGATGTCGAATCGCGTGCCGTAAAAAAAATTGCCGCCGTGTATGTACTTGCCGGCTTGCGTATAGCCGAACCATTGCCCGCTATAGCTGTGGAACGAAATATGGTTCATCCGCATGCGCGCCAGGTTGCGGACATATTCCCGGGCCTCCGCCAAGGGATAGGAGGAGATGTCCATCGCGAAGTTGATGTGCTGGCGAATCCCGCGTTTCCTGACAAACGGCCTCGTGACGTGTTCGCCCGCGGTCAGGGCTGAAAGATCGAGCCGTTCGGGAAGTATGGGGGCCAGGATGTCGAAATAGACCCCGCACTTCTCGAGCATCGCATACACGGCGTGCAGAACGCAGGCATCGTCATGGCCCGTGAGCGTGACCACCGTGCGGCCCCCCGCTTCGGCCACCCGTACTGCATGGCACGTGACCGGGAGGCTGGCGTCTTTTGCCAATGCAAAACTGTAGTCCGCCCGCTCGCGGTCGTCGGCGATATGCAGGTTCGTCATCCGATCGAGAAACGAGCGCAACTCCCGGGCTGCGTAGGCCAATGTCGGGCGGCTGCGGTCAGCAATGATGCAAGCGGTTTTCACAGTTTGCCTCTATCTCACGGTGTTTTCGTATCCGATGCCTGGCAGACTGCCGACGTCGCCAACAGAGGGCCTCGCGCGGCGATCCAGCGAAACGGCTCATCGCCCGCATGCCGGCCACTATCATGCTTTACAACGGGAAAGTCAATCGCATACGAATGGAACGAATGTAACCGCAATATCCACGGTTCGTTGATGCAACGGCCGGTTGATAAGGATATATTACTTGGGCAGGTGGCAGCCGGCTTGTCGTATGGCGGCCGGGGCGACGAAGGAGATATTGACATGCGATATGCCGTAATCATGGCCGGCGGGGCCGGCAAGAGGCTCTGGCCGCTGAGCCGGATGGCCAGGCCCAAGCAACTGCTGTCGCTCATTGACGGCAAGTGCCTGCTGGAGATGGCGGTGGACAGGCTTCTGGGCGTGTTCGACCGC